>JADHML010000022.1 GCA_016780065.1 Flavobacteriaceae bacterium | reverse complement strand
ACAAAGTCTTGCCCCATAAACCTTTATGGCTCCATTGGCTGTATGCAGTAAGGCGCTGGATATCAGTTTTGTTTGAGGTTCTTACATTTTGAAAGGCTTCTAGTGGTCCTGAAAAAGGGGCGTAGGGTTCTTGGTTTGTGATGCTTCCACTTGGCGGCCGCAAAGAAAACCCTGAAGAATCAATGACTTCCCATTCGACAAGACGATCGTTGATTTGTTCTTTTTTAAAACCTACACCCCAATCAAGTTGATGATTTTTTCTTACATGTTTTCCTTTGATTTTGGCCTCGACAATATTGGCATGTAGGTTGTTTCTAGCATGGGTGAGTTGGGACCCGACCCCTTGGGTAAACATGACCTCACCCAAATCGTTACCGCCAATATCGGTGTTTGGCTCGCCTAAACGATATTGAGCTAATATGTCAAAATATTCAGACTCCTCTGCTTGATATCCAGATACTATAAGCCTAACACTGTTTCGGTCGTTTGGCAACCAAGTGGTCTTTAAGGCGCCAAGTGTTGTTTGATATCTATCTACTTCATTGCCTTGATAAAAAACCACCAAGGCAATCGGTTGATCGATGGTACCAAAGTTGGTTTGTCTTGTTGTAGGTGCATAATTGTAGCGATTCAAGGAGTGGGCCGCTAAGGCATTGAACACCAGTTTATCATTGGCGCGATAGGTTACAAAACTTTGGACATCTGTGTAGTTTGGCCGATAGTTGGTTTCAGTTTCTTTCTGATTGACCAAGAGGCTGTTGTCTCTATATCGGACACCAGTGACAGCACTCCACTTTCCCTTTTCGATTCCCCAGCTGATGTTTCCACCCAACAAACTTGCAGACAAGTTGATGTTGTTTCCTGGAAAGGTTCGGTACTGAATGTCCAACACAGATGACATTTTGTCGCCAAAAACAGCTTCAAATCCGCCAGCAGAAAATTGAACTTGTTGAATAAGATCTGGGTTTAAAAAACTTAGCCCCTCTTGTTGACCAGAACGCACAAGCAACGGTCGATATACTTCAATCTCATTTACATAAACCAAGTTTTCATCGTAGTTGCCTCCACGAACCGCATATTGAGTGCTGAGTTCATTATTGGCGTTCACTCCAGGAAGGCTTAACAACAGGTTTTCAACGCCTGCGTTTGCTCCTGAAATGTTGCGGATGGTTGAAGGGGTAAGAGAAATCAGTCCTTTAATTTTAGCCTGTGCGTTGGCACGAACAATTACTTCCCCAAACTGGTCGATTTCGGTGCTTAAAACAGGGTTTAATTCAAAGATTTCACCTGGTTTGAGCAAAATTTGCACCGTCGCTGGTTTGTGGCCAATATGACTAAAGGTCAAGTTTTGTTTTGTTTGAGATGACAGACTTATTGAATAAAAGCCGTTTTCGTTCGTAGTCGTTCCTGTCGAAGCAACGGTAACGCTCACATTGGGGAGTGGTAATTGATTTTCGTCGGTGACAACGCCTCTTATGACTGCTTGTTGGCCGATAGTTGTCCCCCAGCAAATTGCCATTAAAAACAAGTACAATTTTCTCATCCTTTTCTAAAAAAAGTTAGTTTGTGTGTTGCTACATTTCCTACTTGGTCAATAACGTTGATTTCCAGCAGATGTTTTGATCCATTGAGAAAAAAATAATCATCGAACCAAAATGTGATCTCATTTTTTTTAGTTTCATGCTCAAACAACACCCACTCTCCATTAATGGTCGCGCTGTAAGACTTGATCCCCGTATGTTCGTCATCAATTTTAAACCTTAAACTTCTATAATTAGAGAGCCACTGGTTATCATATTTACGAACAGGTTTTATGGTAGGCGCAATAGTGTCTTGAGCAATGGCAAAAACACCTGTTTTTTTTATACGCCCTTCGAAAAAACCATTTTTTTGTTGGCTACTCAAAAACTGAACAATGTTGTTTTTATCGCTGATTCCTAAAAAATGTCCGTTCAATGAATCAGGTGTTTTGAAGCGAATTTTAATTGGCTTTCGAACCGCAGTGTGTGGGGCTTTTACATATAAGCTGTCTCGTTCAAATCTAACATCTATTTTATTTGTTTTGTAAAGACAATTTTTAGGAAGGTAGACTTCAGCGTTTTCAAATTTAAATAAGTAATCTCTATCAGTACGTATGGTTTTACCAGTGTCTTCTTCTTCTTCTTCTTCAGTTTTAACGATTATTTTTTGTGTTTTTCCTTGAATGGGCACAAGAACATAGCGGGTGTTGCCATTGGCATCCGCTGTACGAATTCGGTAAGCGTAGTCTTTACCCGGTTCAATTTTTAAAACTCCGCTTTCAACCGCTTCAAAAAAAGGCAATTCATTGCCTGAGTCACGAAACAGTTTTTGGATTTTTGTTCTTGTTTTGCTGTAGGTTGGAAAATCGATAAGTGCATGAATGTTTTCTGAATCAGAAAATCTAAATTTATCAAACTTGATTTGGTGAACTTTGGTTCCGTTGGCGTGAGCTTCCATAGAAAAAGCTCCATTTTTGTTGTACGTGTTGTCAAGGCGATCATAAATTCCAATTCCAAACCCAATGCTTCCTATGGCCTGAATTTTATCTGCTAAATAGATGCTATCGTTGAGTTTTCGAAAAGGAACCTGAATGGGTTTTTGTATGCCATTTACTACAGTAGTAGTATCAATAGGATACACCATAAGCGTGTGTATTTCTGGTCGGGTTGTGTCGTTTACTTCATAGAAACCCAATAGTGGGTTGATTGGCATTTGAGTGTCAGTTTCACGAAGCTCAAAATGTAGATGTGGTCCTAAAGACCCACCCGTATTTCCGGAATAAGCTATGACTTCCTTGGCGTTGACAGGAAGGGTTTTTGGGTCTAGGAAAAGCTCTACTTCAAAAGATTTTTTTTCATATTGTTTTTGACGAACCAGCTTGGTAATCTTTGGAGAAAAATTCCTTAAATGTGCATAGACCGATGTGTTTCCATCTGGGTGAGTTATGTATAGGGCCTTTCCATAGCCAGAGGTGGAAATTTTGATTCGAGCTACATACCCTTCGCTAACAGCACGTATAGGAATCCCTTCCCTGCCTTGAGTTTTGATGTCGATACCAGCATGAAAATGACTCCCTCTAAGTTCGCCAAAAGTACCAGAAAGAAAAATTGGGATGTCAACAGGGTTGTGATAATGTTGTACGTCGGCCTGAGAATATAGGACAACGGACATCAAAAAGGCGAGAAAAAAAGCAACATTCCTCATGCCATAAAAATAGCTTTTAATTAGAGAAACCAAAACCCTTAAATGTTTGTGTAAGTCGATGGGGAATCCTATCTTTGGGATAAGCTATTGAAGACTTACTGTATGCAGGCGCTTCTTGAACTAGTAAATTCGATTGAGCATCGTTTGCGTGTTGTTTCAGACCAGATGCATCAATTAAAACAAACCAACGCATCACTTCGAGAGGAGTTGTTGCAGGCTCAAGTTGAGTTGTCGCAGAAAAATGACAGCATTCGAGAATGGAAGATGAAGCATGAAGCCCTTCAAACAGCGAATTCATTAGCTGGCAGTGACAGAAATACATCGAAAGCTAAAAAGCAAATCGATAGACTTATAGAAGAGATTGATGCTTGCTTGGAGCAAGTGTCATTAGATTGATAAAATGCAAAAAATAAAAGTCTCCATTGCAGATCGCGTCTACCCGTTGAGTGTATCTCAACAACAGGAAGCTCGATTGCGTGCTTCTGCTAAACAGATAGATGAGATGATGAAGCACTATGAGCAGAATTACGCTGTTCAAGACAAACAAGATGTTTTGGCCATGTGTGCCTTACAGCTTGCGGTGCGACTTGCTCAAGAAGAAGACCAACGCGACTCAGGCGGCAAGGATATTGAGGCTAAATTGCATAGTATCGATCGACAGCTCGCCGATTTGTCATCGAACTAAAACGCTCTGTTACATAATTTAAGTTACTGCCTGCATCAGTTTTATTTTTGATAAACTCAACACTAATTCTATTAAAAGAGGTGAGTTTAGATTGCAAAAGCAAGCCGTCCTGAACGGATCCTTGAACAATTTGTTAGCCTCAAACCTGTTTATTTCGAGTTTATACAAAACTCCACTGGTGTAGGCTTTTTTTATTTTAAAATATTATGGAATTCAACGAAATATACCTTTTAGCCACCGGAATCATAGGGTTGGTTGTTGGCTTGTTAATCGCTCAAGTACTACTACGTAGAAAAGCCAAAAGACATATAGAAGAGGCAAAGTCTGCTGCAGAAAAAATCATTTATCAGGCTAAAGAAAAAGGGGATCGCATCAAAAAAGATCGAATCTACCAAGCCAAGGAAAAGTTTTTGGATTTAAAAGCTGAACACGAAAAAAAGACCAGAGAGCGTGATGTGAAAAATCAAGAAGCTCAAAAGCGGGTTCGAGACAAAGAATCTCAGGTATCACAAGAACTTTCTAGACAGAAAAAACTCAATTCGAAACTGGAGGATCAACGCAATCATTACGAAGATCGTGTTCGAAGTTTGGAAAAAAAACAAAGCAGTCTCGATAAATTACACAAGCAAAAAGTAATTGCCTTAGAGGAAATAGCTTCGCTGTCTGCTGAAGACGCTAAACAAGAGCTGGTTTTGTCTTTGAGAGAAGAAGCCAAAACCGAAGCTATGGCTTTAACACAACGTCTTATCGAAGAGGCCAAGCTTTCAGCGACACAAGAAGCTAAAAAAATTGTCATCAACACCATTCAGCGTGTGGGCACAGAAGAGGCTGTGGAAAATTGTGTTTCGGTTTTCAACCTTGATTCTGATGAGGTTAAAGGTCGGATTATCGGCAGAGAGGGTAGAAATATCCGTGCCCTAGAGGCGGCTACTGGGGTGGAAATTATAGTAGATGATACGCCCGAAGCGATTATTTTGTCCTGCTTTGATTCGGTACGTCGCGAGGTTGCAAGATTGTCACTTCATCGTTTGGTAAGCGATGGTCGCATTCATCCGGCGCGTATTGAGGAGGTGGTCAAAAAAACAACTCGACAGATTGAAAATGAAATTGTTGAAGTTGGAAAGCGAACAGTCATAGACTTGGGCATTCACGGATTGCACCCAGAGTTGGTCAAATCCGTTGGTCGCATGAAATATCGTTCTTCTTATGGTCAAAACCTCTTACAGCACTCTAGAGAAGTTGCAAAACTTTGTGGAATCATGGCTGCAGAGGTAGGCTTAAGTTCTAAATTGGCCAAGCGCGCAGGTTTGCTTCACGACATAGGCAAAGTACCAGATCAGGAAACAGAGACCCCTCATGCCATTCTTGGAATGCAGTGGGCTGAAAAATATGGTGAAAAAGAGGATGTTTGTAACGCCATAGGTGCCCATCACGATGAGATTGAGATGAAGTCCCTAATTGCACCCATCGTTCAGGTTTGTGACGCGATTTCTGGTGCCCGTCCTGGTGCCCGCAGGCAAGTATTGGAAAGTTACATGAAACGACTCAAAGAGATGGAGAACATCGCTTATGGGTTTAAAGGAGTTACTAATGCATATGCCATACAAGCAGGACGTGAATTAAGAGTGATGGTCGAAAGTGAAAAAGTAAGTGATGATCAAGCAGCTCAACTTTCTTTTGAGTTATCCCAAAAAATTCAAACCGACATGACATACCCTGGCCAAGTGAAAGTGACCGTTATTAGAGAAACTCGTGTTGTAAACGTAGCCAAATAGCTAAAAGCGTTTGAGGTACAGGAGGACTAATAATTTGTTGGAATTTTATTTTTTTCAAACATCATATGAATCCATAGTATTAACACCCCAAACCCAACGGCAGAAATAATCAAAACCGAATTAAGCAGCCCCTCGGCACCAAATGATAGTTTCACTAGGATGGTGGAAATAACAAATCCTGAATTTCTAATTACCTTATTGAATTTGTCAGTGTGTGTGAAAGAAAAAAGTAATAACAAAACATCAACAAGAATTAAGACTGTAAAAAATTCATCAAAAAACAAATTGTTAATATTCGAAAGATCTCCGATCTGATCTGGGCTAATAATCGTTTGGTAGGCCCATTGACCAAAAGTAATGCCAGCAATCACTAAAAAAACGGGGACTAATAGCAGAGCAATCACTTTTTTAATTCTTATAAAACGAACAATTTCAGGTCGGGTTTCAGTTAATTTGAGCAGTTTTCGTACTCGGTATTGATTCATTTTATAAAACAAATGAATCAATAAAAAAAGAATGATGGTTCCCAAAATGTCATAGGTAAATTGCAGGTCTTCTTTGATGCTAAACCAGTCAGAACTTAGTTCTAGTTGAGACAAGTCTTTATACAATCTCCTGATTACGATAAGCATTATGATTTCGTACTGTTTTCCAATATAGATCGTCATGGATTTGGGCAAGTAGTATATCAGTAAATACACCTCATAAATTAAAATAAAAGAAAAAGGGGTATAGATAGCTGCAATCGGATTGGTAAATAGACTGTTGTTCTTGGCTACCGTCAACCAACCCAAATCATTGGCAAAAATCACTGCAAGGTGTAGCATGAAACTTACAATGGCGATGTTGATGATAAGCCGTTCACTTGTTTTTTTAGCTTTTTCTGAAAAAACACGATCTATAAGTGAATTTATCATAATTTGATGATTATTAAATTATTTTTAAAGTAGATTCAAATATTTGTAATAATTTTTTTAATATTTTTAACAAACTAACAAAAAAACAACAAATAATGAAAAAACTATTTTACGCATACATGTTGATACCCGTTTTGGTTATCGCACAACAATCACCTTCAGCAGCTGGAAAGTACATGGGTGAGGGAGATCTTTCGGGGAACCCCTATACACTTGGTAACTCTTCCGCTGTCAACGTTGTTATGAAAAGTGTGGCAGCATATAACGCGAACGATGTAGAAACTGAATTGACTTATTACGATTCTACCTATGTGAGTAATTATGGCGATGGTCACCGTGATTGGCATAGCAAGATGAAAAGCTTAGACATGAAGCCATGGGCTGTTATTCCTGTAAGGCTCGTAGGTTCTGACAACGACTTGGTACTCACTTGGTCTGTTGAAGACAGAGAGTACAAAAACGGATCTACCCAAAAGCAGAATCTTATGGAAGTGTTTTCTGTCAATCCAGAGGGTAAAATCAATGGCTTTAGCCAGTGGAGAAGAAACTACCCTTCCAACGAGTTTGGTCTTTCGAGAGGAGGTAAGTTCTATGGCAGTGCTGAAAATGAGTACCGAGGAAGACCTTTGGTTTTTTCTAACCGTGGTGAAGTAGATATCTTGGAAAAACTTTTTGAAGATTACAACAACATGGATGCCGAGGCGTGTGCTGAAGCCTTTGCAGATACATTTGTGTTTTCTACCTCTGAAGGACAAGAAATGACCATCACCAAAGACATGTGGCCTGAAGTATTTGCTCCATACAGTTCTGTGAAATGGGAGCCATATTCTATAGTGCCTCTTAAAATTTATGATACAGATCCAGCTTCAGGAGCCATCGTGTACTCTAAAGAGACACGTACTATGAAAGATGGAACCGTGTGGGAAAAGGAGTTAATGGAAATTTTTTATTTCGACTTGGAAGGGAAAATTAGCGGTGGTACCCAATTCGCTAAAGACATACCGTCATCCGAATAATTGCTCATATAACAAACAAGTAAAGGCTCAAATTTTTGAGCTTTGTATTTTAGAAAAACAAATCAAAATAGAAAACCCTTACATTTTTGTGTAAGGGTTTTTTTGATGAAACTCAACATAGGTTTAATTCAGTGAATCTGTGCCTTTATCACCTGTTCTGATTCTATATGCTTCCTCTACAGGAAGCACAAAGATTTTACCATCGCCAATCTTATCTGTGGCACCAGATTTTAGTATGGCATCTATGGTAGGCTGTACAAAATCATCGTTTACGACGATTGATAAAAACCTTCTTTGAATTTCAGAAGTGCTGTAGCTGATCCCTCTGTAGACATGACCTCTTTGTTCATTCCCGATTCCAGTCACGTCCCAATAACTAAAAAAATTAACACCGGCTTGGTGAAGGGCTTCTTTGACATCGCTGTATTTAGATCTGCGAATAATGGCTTCTATTTTTTTCATGGCTGAGCGTTTTATAATGATTAAAAACTGTTTTGTTAATATAATGAAAGTGCTTGAGAAATTCAATCCTGACAGTCTTCAGATTCATGCAGGTGCCAAATCTCTGAGCTATAGCGGTATTGAATAATAACTAGTGGATATCTTGTCACCAACCTTTCAGCGATTGATGATGTTTGTTTTAGATTTTTAAATCTTTTAGAGTGTTTTTGCGGATCTTATTTAAGTACTTTTTTCGTTTGGCATCAGACACAAAGGGTACAGACCAAAACTGGTTGGTCTTGGTGAACAGCGAAAGTCTCCAACCAAATACAAAAGTATAAACCCCCATCACCAGTCGCAGCTTGACAGAATTTAGGTAAAGTGTCACTACAGGCAAGGCAGGAGCCCCATGGGTAATATAGGTTCGGATTTTTTTGTCTTTGAGAAAAGGCTTCGGATAGGCATATAACTTGGTAATATTCACAAATTGATACGCAAAACCAGGAGTAAACACCTCATCAAAAAAGATTTCCATTCTTGGTGTGAGGCGAAACCACCACACGGGCGAGACGATAAATATGTTGTCGGACCAAGTGACTTGTTCTTTATAATTTTTGATGATTATATCTCGAGGTCTTGTAAAACTGTCTCTGTACAGGTCAATAATTTTCAGTTCTTGCCCAGATGCCTCTATGCACTCTTTGATGGTTTTGAAAATTCCATTGTAACAAAATGAATTTTTATCGGGGTGGGCAATGATTACAAGATTATTCATCGTTTGGTTTAAAATTTAAAATACTTTTTCATGTATTCACCTCAAATTTAAAACTTTTAAATGTCTTAATTTTAATTTCTTTAAATATTGATTTCTAGATGTTAAAAATCGCATTCAATAAAACCTATGCGCATCCTCTAAAAAAGAATCATAGGTTTCCCATGGTTAAATATGAACTGTTGCCGGAGCAACTTCTTAGAAAAAACATATGCGTTGAGAGTAACTTTTTTTCGCCTTCAACCATTTCCAAAAAAAATGCGACTTTGACACACGGCAATGCCTATTACGATCAGTTGGTAGGGTTGACTCTTAGCAAATCTGATCAAAGACAGATAGGCTTTCCTTTGTCTGAAGCCTTAGTCCACCGAGAGCGCACCATCGCTCAAGGGAGCATTCAGAATACCCAATATGCTTTAGATTATGGCATTTCAATGAATATCGCAGGTGGCACGCATCATGCTTTTAAAGATCAACCGGGGGCTTTTTGCATGCTTAACGACCAGGCTGTAGCGGCCAACTATCTGATCAAAAACAATTATGCTCAACGTGTAATGATCATCGACCTTGATGTTCATCAAGGCAATGGTACTGCCTCTATTTTTGAAAACAACCCATCGGTGTTTACCTTGTCATTTCATGGTCAAAAAAACTATCCTTTTATAAAGCAAAAGAGTGATTGTGATGTAGGCTTGGAAGATGGCACCACAGACGCTGGGTATCTTAAAGAATTGGAAAATATACTTCCCAAACTTGTCGATAGCTTTGAGCCCGATTTTATTTTTTATTTGGCAGGGGTAGATGTGCTAGAAAACGATAAACTCGGTCGTTTGGGTATGACTATTGAAGGTTGCAAAGAGAGAGATCGTTTTGTAATGGAATTGTGTAAAAAAAATCAAATTCCTGTTCAAGTGAGTATGGGTGGCGGTTATTCTGTGTATCTAAAAGAAATCATTGATGCTCACTCCAATACTTTTGAAGTGGCACAAGAACTGTTTTTTTAAACAAAAATCGCAATCAAGTAAAACTTGTTGCGCTTGATCGTGGAGTCGGAGGGAATAACCTTGGAGTTGTTCCCATGAATCCCTTTTAGGAAATACAGCAAACTGTCCTTTCAGTCCAGGTGTCTAAAACCAACAAAGCCCTTACAAATACATTTGCAGGGCTTTTTATGCTTTTATCCACACTCTTGCTGTGCTTCAAAGTGG
>JADHML010000001.1 GCA_016780065.1 Flavobacteriaceae bacterium | reverse complement strand
AAAATATAATCTGTTTTTCAAGAAATACATAAATCCATTACTTTTGAATCATGACTGAATCTTAGCACGAAACTACTACTTAATAAATAAAAATACTATGAAAAATCAACTGCTAGCCAACCACATCGTTCAATGGCTTAACCACTACCTAACCGATTCAAAACTCGAGGGATTTGTGGTAGGAGTTTCTGGGGGGATAGACTCAGCGCTTACATCAACCTTATGTGCGCTGACCGGAAAACCTACACTGTGCCTTGAAATGCCTATTCAACAAGCCACTGAACAAGTAAGCAGAGCCGAGATTCACAACAAATGGCTCGAGGAAAACCACCCAAATGTTTCTGTCAAAAGAGTTGATCTCAACGAGGTTTTTGATGCATTTCAACAACTCGACTCAGAGCACAAAAACCCATCTCAAAGACTTTTAGCCTTGGCCAACAGTCGATCCAGATTGAGAATGACTACGCTTTACTATTATGCAGGGGTCAACCGCGCACTGGTAGCAGGCACCGGAAATAAAGTCGAAGATTTTGGAGTAGGCTTTTATACAAAATACGGAGATGGAGGTGTAGACGTAAGCCCCATTGCAGACCTGATGAAAACCCAAGTTAGAATGCTGGCGCAACATCTTGGGGTTGACAGTAGCATTGTACAAGCGGCTCCTACTGATGGACTTTGGGATGACGGAAGAACCGATGAAGATCAGCTTGGAGCAAGCTATAAAGAACTTGAATGGGCGATGAGCCAACATGATAAAGGAATAACTCCAGACAAATTTGAAAGAAGAGAAAAGGAAGTGTTGGAGGTGTTTTTAAAACATCACAACGCTAACAAACATAAAATGGTACCGATTCCAGTGTGTGAAATTCCTGATTCGCTCAGGTAAACAACAGATTGATTTAAAGAATTTACTTACAAACTTTGTAGTTTAATTCATTTATTGTTTATTTATACTTGAGAAAGCCATCCCATGATAAAAGTTCTGATTGCAGACCCACATATCATAGTCCATAAAGGGATAAAAGCTGTTTTTCGCAATTCTACAGAAATCTCAATTGTAGACAAAGTCACAAACGAACAAGACCTGTATGCTTATTTAGAAGAGAAACCTGTTGATATTGTAATCATGGAACTCGATTTCTTTGATATTGATGGTTTATCGATTTTAAAGAAAATTAAAAATCAATATCCCGCCGTACGTGTGTTGATTTTCTCGAGTCAACCTGAGCAAGTCTATGCCATCTCTTCTTTAAAAGCAGGTGCATCAGCCTATCTTAACAAGTCGGCTCCAACCAGTTATCTCAGAGATGCCATACTCAAAATAAGTTCTGGAGGAGTGTATATAACCAATCAGCTTGCACAAAGCATTGCTTTTGACGAAACAACTGGGAATCCTAGAAGACTGTTTAAAAAATTGTCGATGCGTGAGATCGAAGTGTTAAAACTTCTCAGTAGCGGAAAAAGAAATAAGGACATCGCTTTCGAACTTGGCATCAACGAAAAAACGGTAAGCACCTACAGAAGTCGGATCATGAAAAAACTGAAGGTGAGAAATATGGTTGAGTTGATTCGCAAAGCCCAATCGATGCACATCCATACTTATTAAAACAAAACTCTGTCCAAGCGCTCGCTGAGGTTTTTTCGTAAGCCAACATAGGCCTGAACCTCTTCCAAGACTTCATTGTGAGTTTCATGTTGGATTTCAGTCGTTTGTTTTTGTAGGTTTCCAATTTTTTCTTGGATTAAATGGCAACGGAAATTCAGTATGGTTTGAGTAAGCCAACGACCAATTTCTTTGGTTTTTTCTTTAACAAAAATATTTTTTCGAGCCCAATCATGTAGTGGTATGCCCTCGTCTTGCATCATGATGCTGGTAACCAACGCAGACTGCTCAGGAGCCAAATCTCTTATAAAAGTCTCAACAACTAAAGGCTGCTCTGTAGTGTATTTGACAAGTAATTCCTCATACAATTTTCGAAACGTTGGAGTAGACAATTCTACCTCGTCTTGCTGTAAGTCCAAATATATTTTCTCATAAACTTTTACATGCAAACTGGTGGTTTTAAAGCTTAATTCACCATCACTTTCTGTATCAATAACGACATCGTTGATTTCAACTTCTTCTTGACCATGGAGCAATAACAAAGCAATAATATTGTATTCCAATTCATACCGAACATCCACCTTTTGAGTAGGCGTATTGACCAACTCCATTGTGGGTTTGAGAGCTTTTCGAACACTCGGTTTTTTTGAACCTTTACTTAGCTGAGCAAGTGTAGAAAACAACACTTCTTCACTTATGTCCATTAAAAGAGAGCAGTTTTGCACATACACCTCGCGTTTGATAGGGTCAGGAATTTTGGCAATACTCTGTACCATTTCACGTATGGTTTCTGCTTTGCGAATAGGGTCTTTTTTTCCTTCTTCGGCCAAGAGGGTTGCTTTGAATTGAATAAAATCTTGTGCCTGTTCATTTAAATAAAGTAACAAGCCTTCTAACTCCGTTTTTCTAGCGAAACTATCTGGATCTTCCCCTTGAGGAAACATACATACCCTGACGTTCATGCCTGCCTCTAATATTAAGTCTACGCCTCGTAAAGCAGCACGAAGACCGGCCGGATCCCCATCAAAAAGTAGGGTAATATTAGGTGTCAGTCTTCTAATAAGACGGATTTGATCAGCAGTAAGGGCTGTTCCTGACGAAGAAACGACGTTTTTGATACCCGCTTGATGCATTTGAATCACATCAGTATACCCTTCGACCAAATAACAATTATCTTCTTTGGCAATACTTTGCTTGGCCTGATACAGACCATACAAGACCTTGCTCTTTTGATAGATGTCACTCTCAGGAGAATTGAGGTATTTAGCAGCATTTTTGTCTTGAGTCAAAATGCGACCTCCAAAACCCATCACACGACCCGACATGCTGTGAATGGGAAATATTACGCGTCCTTTGAACCTGTCAAATCGTTTTTCTTCTTTAGCAATTGTAAGACCTGTACTTATCAAAAACTCTTCTTGAAAACCTGCATCTAAAGCCGCTTGGGTAAATGCTTCCCATTTATCTGGAGCATATCCTAGGAAAAAAGTAGATATGGACTCAGGATCAAAGCCTCTTTCTTTAAAATAAGTAAGCCCAATGGCTTTTCCTTCTTCACTGTTGTGGAGTGTCTCAGAAAAATAAGATTGAGCAAAACTGGAAACAAGATACATACTCTCTCGGGCTGTAGCAGCTTGTTTCTGTTCATCGGTTTGTTCTGTCTCCTCGATCTCAATATTGTATTTTTTTGCGAGATACTTTATGGCCTCGGGATAAGTGAAGTGTTCATGCTCCATCAAAAAAGCCACTACATTGCCTCCTTTTCCACTACTAAAATCTTTCCAAATCTGCTTGGCTGGTGAGACCATAAAACTTGCTGTTTTTTCGTTGGTAAAGGGACTTAAGCCCTTATAATTAGAGCCCGATTTTTTCAATTGAACAAAGTCCCCTATCACCTCCTCCAAGCGAGAAGTTTCAAAAACAGCATCTATGGTTGACTTATCTATCAAGGTGTTTAAATAGGCTTCCTAAAGTACAAAAATCTTCAGATTAATAATTTCGATCGATTACGTAGGCAACCATACGGGTGAGACTGTCCTTTGTGGGTGAGTCAGGGAAGGGCTCTATCAGGGTCAGTGCACGGTCTCTGTAGGCATGCATTTGCTCTACAGCATATGACAAACCTCCTTTTTCCTTCACATACTCAATTAGCTCGCGGACACGTTTGCGATTCTTATGATGCTTTTTGATTGTGGTTTTGATCCAACGTCGCTCTCGTTGATTGCTTTGTTGAAAAGCATAAATCAATGGAAGGGTCATTTTTTGTTCCTTAATATCTATTCCCGTTGGCTTACCAATTTTTTGAGTTCCGTAATCAAATAAATCATCTTTAATCTGAAAAGCCATACCTATATACTCGCCGAATGTGCGTAGGACATTAACTTGTTGTTCATCTCCATAAACAGACGAAGCCCCTAATGCACAACACGAAGCAATCAAAGAGGCTGTCTTTTTACGGATTACCTCATAATATGTTTGTTCGTCGATGCTGAGATTTCGAGCTTTTTCGATCTGTAGCAACTCTCCTTCACTCATTTCACGAACCGCTTTAGAAATGATGTCCAAAAGGTCAAAGTCTTTATGATCAATACAAAGCAACAGTCCTTTAGACAAGAGATAGTCTCCAACCAAAACTGCAATTTTGTTTTTCCATAATGCGTTAATTGAAAAAAAACTTCGTCTTCTGTCGCTGTCGTCTACAACATCGTCATGAATTAAAGTTGCGGTATGGATCAACTCAATAACTGAAGCAGCCCGGTAAGTACGCTCATTGACTTGCTGTTGCTCTGACACCAACTTAGCCGCAAAAAAGACAAACATCGGGCGCATTTGTTTTCCTTTTCGATTCACAATATAGTGGGTGATGCGATTGAGCAAGGCTACTTTAGAAGACATGGCGGAAGAAAACTTCTCTTCAAAAAGCTCCATTTCTTCAAGGATGGGACGTTTAAGTTGCTCTACGATTTTCATGGGTGGGTAAAGATACAATATACACCATTGACTTTCCCTAAAAAGACTTTGAAAATGTGTCGATTACAAGGTCTTATTGGCCAACTGACCACAGGCTGCGTCAATGTCTTTGCCTCGTGACCGTCTTACGGTAACTGGAATCTTATTGGATTCCAAAAGATCTATATATCGATTCACAACCTCTTCAGAAGCTTGGCGAAAATCACTTTGATCAATCGGGTTGTATTCGATTAAATTGACTTTTGAAGGTACGTCCAAACAAAACTTCAACAATGCTTCCATCTCCTTTTCAGTGTCGTTTATCCCTTCCCAGACAACATATTCAAAAGTGATTTTACTTTTGGTTTGAGCATACCAATGCAGCAAGGCAGTCTTAAGCTCAGTTAAAGGAAATTTTTCGGCAAAAGGCATGATTTTATGACGTGTTTCTTCGATGGCAGAGTGCAATGATACAGCGAGGTTCCACTTAGGCTTCAGATCTGCCATTTTTAAAATCATTTTAGAAATTCCAGAAGTGGAGACTGTGATACGCTTTGGGGACATGCCAAGACCCTCGGGTGACGTGATTTTTTCTATGGCATCTAAGGTGTTTTTGTAGTTCATAAGCGGCTCACCCATACCCATAAATACGACATTACTTAACGGACGATCATGATACAACAGGCTTTGCTTATGAATGACCGCTACTTGATCAAAAATCTCATCTGGATTTAAATTACGCATTCGCTTAAGGCTTGCCGTGGCGCAAAAAGTGCAATCTAAACTACACCCTACCTGGCTAGATACACAAGCTGTGGTTCGTGTAGCTGTGGGTATCAACACAGATTCGACAATTAAACCATCATGCAATCGAACGGCATTTTTGATTGTCCCATCGTTACTCCTCTGCTGCTGATCGACCTCTATATGATTGATTACAAAATGTTCTTCCAGCAAATCACGGTGTGCTAAAGACAAGTTGGTCATAGAATCAAAGCTTTGAGCAGCCTTGCTCCAAAGCCATTCATAGACTTGATTGCCTTTAAAAACAGGAATGTTTTTGTCTTTAAAAAAAGTACGCAATTCATCCTTCGTAAGGGTGCGAATGTCTTTGCGTGCAGGTGCCATTTTTAGAGAATTAACATCGCGTCTCCATAAGAGTAGAAGCGATATTTTTTCTTCACTGCTTCAGCGTAAGCTTTTTTGACAAAATCGTGACCAGCAAAAGCAGACACCATCATCAATAAGGTTGATTTTGGCAAGTGGAAATTGGTGACCATGCTATCTGCAATACTAAACTCGTAAGGTGGAAAAATAAATTTATGAGTCCAACCACGATACGTATTGAGTGTATTGCTAGAGGAAACAGAGGTTTCCAATGCCCGCATAGAAGTGGTTCCAATGGCACAAACACGCTTTTTATTTGCTTTAGCACGGTTGACTAGATTCACAGCAGCATCGTCTATTATCAACTCTTCAGAGTCCATTTTGTGTTTAGACAAATCCTCAACCTCAACAGGGTTAAAAGTTCCCAAACCTACATGAAGGGTGATATCTGCCATATCAACTCCATTAATTTCTAAACGCTTCAACACATGTTTAGAAAAGTGTAGCCCTGCGGTGGGTGCAGCAACTGCACCTTCATGTTTGGCGTAAATCGTTTGATATCGATCTCTGTCAAAATCTTCTTCTTGTCTTTTTATATACTTCGGCAAGGGTGTTTGACCCATTTCGTGAAGTTTAGATCTAAAAGCATCATAAGACCCATCAAACAAAAAACGGAGTGTACGTCCGCGTGAAGTGGTGTTGTCGATGACCTCAGCGACCAATTCTTCACCATCTCCAAAATATAGTTTGTTGCCGATTCTTATTTTTCGAGCCGGATCGACCAACACATCCCATAACCGTTGATCTTGATTGAGCTCACGAAGCAAGAAGACCTCGATCTTAGCGCCTGTTTTCTCTTTATTACCAATCAAACGGGCAGGAAAAACCTTAGTGTTGTTACGCACCATCACATCTCCCTCATCAAAATAATTGACGATATCCCGAAAGTATTTGTGTTCAATCGTTTCTGTCTCACGGTGGAGAACCATAAGTTTAGAGTCGTCTCTGTGGTCTGCTGGATACTCTGCAAGTAAATCCTCGGGCAAGTCAAAGTTGAAGTGCGATAATTTCATTTAGTTATTTAAGAGCGCAAATATACTATCCCAAAGGGGGGCTTGTCAAGTGAATCGACGAATAATTAGAGTTTAATTCAAAACAAAACCCAAATCCTCGAAGTCAGACCAAAAACCAGGATAAGATTTGGAGACTACTTCAGGATCGTTGATAGTGATAGGCACCAAGAGGCCCAAAGGGGCAAAGGCCATGGCCATCCGATGATCGTGGTAAGTATCAATGGCTACATTAGGAACAATCGCGCCAAGACGAGGTTTTAGGTGCAAACTATTGTCGGTAACATCAATGTCTGCCCCTAGTTTAGACAGTTCAGTTTGTAAGGCCAACAAACGATCCGTCTCTTTGATTTTTAGTGTATGCAATCCCGTCAAATGACAACCAACACCTATTCCAAAACAGCTTACCGCGATTGTTTGCGCAATGTCAGGAGCATTCGCCAAATCACAAACCAGCTCATTAACACCATCAGCCGATTTAGAAAGGGCTAATTGATTTTCACCCAATCCTGCAGAAACTCCCAACTGTCTATAAATATCCACCAACACCCGATCTCCTTGTAAGCTATCAGATTTATAAGTAGTCAGCGAAAGATTTGCATCCTTAGCCAAGGCAGCCAACCCAAATGAATAGGAGGCTGAACTCCAATCCGACTCAACCCATACTTCTTTAGAAACTAGGTTGCCTAGGGGTGCAACACGAATGTCTTGACCTTCAAAAACCACATCTACCCCCAGTTGGCGCATCAACGCACAAGTCATTTCGATATAGGGTACAGAGGTAATCTTACCCTCTAATGTCAAATGAAGGCCATTGGTTAGTTTGGGAGCAATCAGCAGCAAAGCTGAAATATATTGGCTGCTTACGTTTGCAGCCAGTGTAACTTGGTGATTAGTGAACTTTTTTCCACGAATACGCAAAGGGGGATACCCTTCGTTTTTCTCATACGATATGTCAGCACCCAATTGCCGCAAAGCATCAACCAATACAGAAATGGGGCGCTCCTGCATACGTTTGGAGCCTGTCAATACTTTTTCAACACCTTCTTGCGAAGCAAAGAATGCCGTCAAAAATCGCATGGTCGTTCCTGCATGACCAATGTCAATTATTGACGCATTAGAGGACAGGCCGTTTTGCATGGCTTGAGTGTCGTCGGAGTTAGAAAGGTTATGAATTTGCAATTCTGGATACAAAGACTGAAGCACTAACAACCGGTTGGACTCGCTCTTGGAGCCTGTGATAGACAAACGCCCATTGAGTCGAGCGACGGGGTGTGATATGGTAATTTGCTTCATTTAGCTTTGGATCTTTGAATTGTTGTGATGGCGGTCATGATCGCGCTCACTTTTAAGTTGGAGTTTTTTGGCAAAAGCTTCGCCCAAGTCTATACCCGTTTGATTGGCCAAGCACAAAACGACAAATACCACATCGGCCAATTCTTCACCTAAATCTTTCTGTTTATCGCTCTCTTTCTCAGATTGCTCCCCATATCGGCGTGCAATAATACGTGCTACCTCACCTACCTCTTCGGTTAGCTGTGCCATATTGGTCAACTCATCAAAATAGCGGACCCCGTGTTCTTGAATCCATGCGTCAACCGCTTTTTGGGCATCTTCAATATTCATTATTCTCTCTTTTTACTATCAACCATTATGGTCACAGGACCATCATTTATCAAATCTATTTTCATCATGGCGCCAAATTCGCCAGTAGAAACAGGCTTTCCAAGGATGATTTCCGCTTTTTGCACAAAAGCCTCGTACAAAGGTACGGCGATTTGGTGATTGGCAGCGTGAACATAAGACGGACGATTCCCTTTCTTAGTAAGGGCATGTAGTGTAAACTGACTCACTACCACCAAATCCCCTCCTACATCAAGTAAAGAGGAGTTCATTACTCCATCAGAGTCATCAAAAATGCGCATCTGCACTACTTTACGCACCAACCAATCAACATCTTCCATGGTGTCATCGTGAGTAACCCCTAACAACACCAACAAACCCTTATTGATACTGCCTATCACAGCCTCATCTACCGAAACACTTGCCTGAGAAACCCTTTGAACAACAACTCTCATGTGGCTACATCTGTTCTATAGTTGGTAGATTCGTCTTCTAACATCTGTAGATAACTTTTGTATCGAGATGGAGCAATCTCTCCTGACTCAACTGCAGCCTTGATGGCACATTTGGGCTCATCAACATGGAGGCAATTATTGAATTTACATTGGTCTTTTAGTGCAAAAAACTCTCTAAAATAATCGCCGAGTTCTTCTTTTTGAAAATCGATCATCCCAAACCCGCGAATGCCTGGTGTGTCAATAATCTTGGCTCCAAAATCGAGCGTATGCATTTCAGCAAAAGTAGTCGTGTGTTGTCCTTGTTGATGGTGCTCAGAGATTTCAGCTGTTTTGAGCTTTAACCCTGGAACCAAAGCATTTACCAAAGTTGATTTACCTACACCACTATGGCCCGAAAGCACACATACCTTGTCTTTCATAAGCCCCTTAACAGCATCTACTTGTTGTCCATAAAGGGCAGAAATTTCTAAACATGTATATCCAATTTTTTGATAGATCGATGTAAGGGCGCGTAGTTTTTCTAGTTCGGCATCCGTATAGGTGTCTTCTTTATTAAAAAGTAAAATCACATCAACCTCAAAAGCCTCGGCTGTCGCCAAAAAACGATCGATAAACGCTGGGTAGGTAACCGGATTGTTTAAGGTCACCATCAAAAAAGCAACATCTACATTGGCCGCCAAAATGTGAATCTGCTTTGATAAATTCACTGACTTGCGAACGATATAGTTTTTTCTTGGAAATATCTCAGTAATAATTCCCTCTGTATTGTCTTTTTCAACAGCGATTCGTACCCGATCGCCCACAGCAACCGGATTGGTACTCGTAATGGATTGGGTACGGAACTTACCTTTGATACGGCACGAAAAAGTCGCACCGTCATCACTGATGACTGTATACCAACTTCCAGTAGATTTGTAAACCGTTCCCTCCATTGCTTACAAGGTAACGCTTTTTAACATCATACCAGATCAGTTGTTAATCACACGCTTTTGGTGATTGATTGATTCTTGGTGAACTGCCTTAAACATACGTAAGATGAATTCTTCGCTTAGCCCATGACCTTCTCCTTCTAGAATCATTTTGCCTAAGATTTCATTCCAGCGCTTGGATTGCAAAACGGCCACATTGTGATCTTTTTTGAGCTGTCCAATACCAACTGAAACTTTCATACGCTTGCCCAAGGTTTCTAAAATGCTGTGATCGATCACATCGATTTGTGCTCTAAGCATATCTAGTTTGTTGGTGTAGTCTGCGGTGGTATCTGTCGTCTTACGAATCTGCAAATCTTTCATCATTTGCACCAAAGTGTCAGGCGTAATCTGCTGAGCTGCATCACTCCATGCATTGTCCGGGTCGCGATGGGTTTCGATCATCAGACCGTCAAAGTTCAAATCCAAAGCCGTTTGCGAAACGTCTTGAAGGGTATCGCGACGTCCACAAATGTGTGATGGATCGCAGATCAAAGGCAAATCTGGGAAACGATTTTGCAATTCGATCGCTAGCTGCCACTCGGGGTTGTTTCGGTATTTGGTTTTTTCATAGGTAGAAAACCCTCTGTGAATGACACCCAATTTTTTGATGTTAGCTGTATAGAGCCTTTCAATACCTCCTAACCACAAAGCCAAATCAGGATTGACGGGATTCTTAACCAATACAATCTTGTCGGTTCCCTCCAAAGCATCTGCGATTTCTTGAACGATAAAAGGACTTACCGTAGAGCGTGCACCAATCCACAGTATATCAATATCATGTTCTAATGCAAGTTGTACATGTGCGCGGTTGGCTACCTCTGTAGCGGTCAACATGCCTGTTTCTTCTTTGACACGCTGCAACCATTTGAGGCCGATCGCCCCTACCCCTTCAAAGTTTCCAGGACGGGTGCGTGGCTTCCAAATTCCAGCACGATAAACAGTGGCATCTGTGTCTTTAAGCTGATGGGCAATGTCCATCACTTGTTCTTCAGTTTCAGCACTACATGGGCCCGCAATCACCAAAGGGTGTTCAAGTCCAAAATCGTGGAGCCATTGGCTCATTTGCTTATTGTTTTCCATTTTGAATCTAATGTTTATCCGGTTTTAAAATATGTTTTATGTTATTAATTTCTTTCATTTGAAGGGTAATGGCTTCGTAATCATCAGACTGCATCAAGTCTCTAAAATGATTCAAATTCATGATATATTCCTCCAAAGTCTCCAAGACATTTTCTTTGTTTTGTTTAAAAATTGGCACCCACATTTCAGGTGAACTTTTGGCCAGCCGTACGGTTGAGGAAAAACCACTTCCAGCCATATCAAAGATACTTTGTTCATCAGCCTCTTTTTCCATCACCGTTTTACCCAACATGAAAGAGGTAATGTGTGACAGATGTGAAACATAAGCAATGTGACGGTCATGGTCCACAGGATTCATTTGGCGCAATACCATCCCCAAGTCAGAGAATAATTGTTGAGCTTTGGAAACCAAGTCGGGGCGGGTTTTTTCAACTTCACATAGCATGTTGACTTTGCCTTCATAAAGGCGTGGCAAAGCGGCTTCAGGACCAGAGAATTCAGTCCCTGCTATAGGGTGACATGCCAAAAATTGGTTGCGTTTTGGGTGTTGAGCTACAGCCTCACAAATAGCCACTTTGGTCGATCCCATATCAAAAACCAAAGTGTCAGAACCAATATGATCTAAAATTTGAGGCAACAAGCCAGCCGTCGCCTCAACTGGAATCGCCACAGCAACCACATCCATATCGGCAAGCATATGCATATCTGCTCTGTAGTCAATAAGACCCAACTCTAGTGCCTTATCTAGGGTAGTCTGTCTGCGACTCATCCCATATACCTCCACATCATTGTAAAGGTTCTTTACATCGAGTGCCAAGGAGCCGTTCATCAGACCCACACCTACCAATCCGAGTTTTAGTGATTCCATCTGCTGATTGCTTCTTCTAATTGTTCAACTGAAACACACAACGAAAACCGTATGTAGCCTGCACCTGCAGACCCAAAGATCGTTCCGGGTGTGATAAATACATACTGCTCGTGTAACACCTTGTTAATAAAGGTTTCACTGTCGGGACTTCCCTCAGGCAATTGAGCCCAAACAAACATCCCAGCGGTCTGACGATCAAAAGTACAGCCCAAAAGTGTGGCCAGCTCCCAAACCCGTTCACGACGTTTTTGGTAGATCGCATTGATTCCATCAAACCATGCTTGGGGTTGCTGTAAGGCAGCAATAGCGCCTTGTTGAAGCCCGTAAAACATGCCTGAATCCATATTACTTTTTACTTTCAATACATGGGCAATATTGTCAGCCGATCCGCTAAGCATTCCCACACGCCATCCGGCCATATTGAAGGCCTTGCTCAAAGAATTTAGCTCCATCACATGCGACATTTTGGGATCTGAAACAAGCAAACTTTCAGGCGTGTCGTTTAGCACAAAACTGTAAGGATTGTCATTGATGACCAAAATATCATGAGCTTTGGCAAAAGCCGCCAACTTTAAAAACAAACTTTTGTTTCCGTGAGCACCCGTGGGCATGTGCGGATAGTTGACCCACATCAGCTTTACTTTGGATAAATCTTTCTCAGACAAGGCGTCCAAATCGGGAAGCCAATCGTGTTGGGCATCTAGATCGTAATACACTCCCTCGGCTTCAACCAAACGGGTAACCGAGCTATAGGTTGGGTATCCTGGGTTGGGAATCAACACTTGGTCGCCTGGGTTTAAAAACGCCATTGAGATATGCATAATACCTTCCTTGGAACCCATAAGGGGTAAAATCTGATTGTCAGGATTGAGCCCAACACCATACTGATTTTGGTAAAAGTCAGCCATGGCTTGGCGCAGTTCTGGCAATCCCTGATAGCTTTGGTATTTGTGTGCCCCAGCATGCGACAGCCCTTTTTGAAGTGCCTCTACTACAGCATCGGGTGGTGCCAAATCAGGGCTACCAATACCCATGTTGATAATGGGATGCCCTTGAGATGCCAACTCACGTACTTCTCTTAATTTTTTGGAGAAGTAGTATTCCGAAACGGAAGCGATACGTCGTGCGGTTTCCATGTTAGTTGCGCTGATTTGTATAAGTTCCCAATACTTTAAATGATTCGGTCATGATGGCCATCACCTGAAGGGCTTTTTCGTAATGAGCATATTCTTCAAAAGTGATGTCCACAAAAAAGGAGTACTTCCATGGGGTATCCACAACCGGCATGGATTGTATTTTGGTCAGGTTGAGCTTGCAATCGCTCAACACGTTGAGCACCGTGGCCAAACTACCTCGTTTGTGATCTAGCATAAACTTGAGTGAGGCTTTGTTGTTTTGACGATTCTCGGCTGGAGGATCTTTTTGGATCACCACAAAGCGGGTAGCGTTGTTGGCTATGCTGTGAATGTTGGGTGCTACAATGTCAAGACCATAGAGCTTAGCAGCAGTTTTGGAAGCGATAGCGCCCAAACCTGCCATTTTTTGTTCGGAAATACGCTGAGCCACCTCGGCGGTGTCTGCATCTTCGATGAGTTTGATATGCGGTTGGGTAGCAAAAAAATCTTTGCATTGCAACAGTGCCATAGGATGAGAGGCTACTTCTTTAAGATCAGCCAGTTGGGCTCCAGGCAATGCCATGAGTTGGTGCTCTATGCGGATGTAAGCTTCGTTTACAATATGTAAATCGTGGCGGTCAATGAGGGCATAGTTGGGAATGATGGAACCAGCAATAGAATTTTCCAAAGCCATGACCGCAGCATCTACCGCAGCTGTCACCACTTGATCGACCAAATCATCGAATGACAAACATTCGGCCAAAGCGATGTCAGACCCAAAAAGCTGAGTCGCTACCTCGTGGTGGTAGGATCCTTGTATTCCCTGTATGGCAATCTTGTGTTGCATATCAAAAAAAAAGTCCTGAAGTTGTGTTCAGGACTTAATAATTCGTTTGTTATTTCTTCAATTACAACGTGCCCTGCTCCGTATTGGAGTAATAGAAACCGCTGTAAAAGTAAAATCTGTTGTTCATAACGTCTGCAAATGTACACATGTCACTTAAATAAACAAACTTTTTTTAAAAGATTGAATAAGGATTATATTACTTTGACAGATCTAAACATAAATTTGAGCAATTTTAAAATTGAAAACATTCAATTAATTCAGATCTTTAGACCCAATGATTTTTTTCAAAAAATGTCAGCATTTTCATTTGATCATATTGCACAGTCTGTTACCGATGTTGAAGTATCCATCCAGTTTTACCAAAAAGTTTTTGGGTTTGATGAGATTAAAAACACTGCATCAAACTCCAAAACGAGGTGGTTGTCTATGGGTGGTGGGAAACAGCTGCATCTGATTCCTAGGTCAGACCAAATAAAAACCAACAAAGCGGTTCACTTTGCCCTATCAACCGCTGACTTTTCTGTATTTGTGTCGCATTTGGAATCTTTAGAGATACCTTACTCCGACTGGCGGAACACACCCAACAAAGACTATGTTAGAAATGATGGCATCAGACAGATTTATTTTCAGGATCCCGATGGGTATTGGATTGAAGTCAACGATGCTGTTCATGGTTGAGATCAGGTTTAAGGCTTAAAACACCTCTTTAGCGACTTTGTAGATGTTGTCAGACTTGCCCATAGAGTAGTAGTGCAAAAACGGAACACCGGCATTAATGAGTTCTTGACTTTGAGCTACACACCACTCAATACCCACCTGACGCACGGCAGCATTGTCTTTGCACTTGATGACTTCTTTGATCAATGGTTCGGGCAAATCCACATGAAAACGATGGGGTATCAAGTTGAGTTGTTTGAGGGTAGCTATCGGCTTTAGACCCGGAATGATGGGCGCGGTGATGCCTGCAGCGCGACATTTGTCAACAAAGTCAAAAAACTTTTGATTGTCAAAAAACATTTGGGTCACAATATAGCCTCCACCTACTTGGATTTTTTTCTTTAAAAAATGCATATCGCTTTCCAAACTCGGTGCTTCCATATGTTTTTCCGGGTAGCCCGCCACCCCTATACAAAAATCAGTAGCCGCAGAGTTTTCAAGGGCATCATCCAAATATTGTCCTTGGTTCATGGCCTCAATTTGCTGAACCAAGTCGATCGCATAGGCATTCCCTTTGGGTTCGGGTGTAAAATAAGTTTCTGATTTTACCGCATCGCCGCGTAAAGCGACGACGTTGTCGATCCCTAAAAAGTGTAAGTCGATCAAGAAGTTTTCGGTGTCTTCTTTGTCAAACCCACCACACAAAATATGGGGGATGGCATCTACCTTGTATTTGTTTTGAATGGCCGCACAAATGCCTACCGTTCCGGGGCGTTTGCGCACAATGTGTTTTTCTAACAAGCCATTGGGCAATTCTTTGTAGGTGTATTCCTCTCGATGGTAAGTTACATCGATAAATGGGGGTTGAAATTCCATCAACGGGTCAATATTGGTAAATATCGTTTGGATGTTTTGCCCTTTTAATGGCGGCAAGATCTCAAAAGAAAATTGTGTCTTACCGTTGGCACGCTTGATGTGTTCTGTTAATTTCATATACTAATCGTTTAGGTTGGGATGGAGCCATTGAGTGGCTTGTTCCAACGTAATCTTTCTTCTTTGGGTGTACTCTTGAAGTTGATCTTTTTCTATTTTTCCCAAGCCGAAGTAACGCGCTTCGGGGCGGGCAAAATAGTATCCTGAGATAGATGCAGCGGGCCACATCGCGAGGCTTTCTGTCAGGCTCACTCCGATACGTTCTTCCACTTGCAATAATGACCAAATGACATTTTTTTCTAAATGGTCTGGACATGCAGGATAGCCAGGTGCTGGACGTATCCCTTTATAGGCTTCTTTGATAAGTGCCTCATTATTTAAATCTTCATTTGGCGCATAACCCCAATGCCGTATACGTATCTCGCGATGAAGATATTCGGCATAGGCTTCGGCCAAACGGTCGGCCAAAGCTTTGACCATAATGCTGTTATAATCATCATTTTGCGCCTCAAATTCTTCTGCCAACGCTTTTGTTCCAAAACCCGCTGTCACACAGAAAGCACCTATATAGTCAGGGAATCCATGAGGTGCCACAAAATCAGACAAGGCATGATAAGGTTTATCACTAGCACGCTTGGCTTGTTGACGCAAGGTCACAAAACAAGCGATTGGGTTTTGGCGAGATTCATCATCATAAACTTCAATATCATCTGTTGCTGTGGCATTGGCCGGAAACAGTCCAAATACCGCTTTGGCTTGAAGCCATTGATCGTCAATAATCTGCTTGAGCAAACTCTGTGCATCCTCAAACAAAGACTGAGCTTCTTGACCGACTACTTTATCTTCTAAGATTTGAGGATATCGCCCATGTAGATCCCAAGAGCGGAAAAAAGGTGTCCAATCGATAAAGTCCACCAAAACAGAAAGGTCTTGATGATCAATTTGTTGAATCCCCAACTGCTCTGGTACCACCGCAGGATGTGTCTGCCAATCAATAACAAACTTGTTTTCACGAGCTGTATGAAGTGACACATATTCTTTAGAAATTTTACGCTTTTCAAAACCCACTCTAAAGTTTTCATAATCTGTTTTGATCTGCTCTTTATATGTTTTATTTTGGTCTTGTTGTAGCAAACTTCCTACGACATTTACTGCTCTTGAAGCATCATTGACATGTACCACAGTATGGGCATATTGCGGATCAATCTTGACAGCTGTGTGCGCACGTGAGGTGGTCGCTCCACCAATCAAAAGTGGAATATCACTGTTAGTACGTTCCAACTCTTTGGCGAGAAAGACCATTTCGTCCAAAGAAGGGGTAATCAATCCGCTCAAACCGATAATATCTACCTGTTTATCTAAAGCAGTTTGTATGATTTTTTCTGGGGGCACCATGACTCCTAAATCAATGATTTCATAATTGTTGCAGCCCAACACCACACCCACTATGTTTTTGCCAATATCGTGTACGTCTCCTTTAACAGTTGCCAAAAGGATTTTACCAGCAAACTCTTGTTTTCCGTCTTTTTCGGCTTCTATATAGGGAAGTAAATAAGCTACCGCTTTTTTCATTACGCGTGCCGATTTGACGACCTGAGGTAAAAACATTTTTCCGCTACC
Source organism: Flavobacteriaceae bacterium (assembly GCA_016780065.1). Taxonomy (GTDB): domain Bacteria; phylum Bacteroidota; class Bacteroidia; order Flavobacteriales; family Flavobacteriaceae; genus UBA724. The sequence continues at coordinate 129,845 of JADHML010000001.1, read as the reverse complement.
AAAAAGATCCCCTACTACATTCATGCCGTTCATTAGGTGCCCTTCGATGACTTGAATAGGGGCTGACACAGATTGGCGCGCTTCTTCTACATCGACCTCCACAAAAGCGTCAATGCCTCTTACCAAAGCATGTGTGATGCGATCTTGAAGGGCGTTTTCTCGCCAAGCAAGATCATTAACTGATTTGGTTTTGGCACTGCCTTTTACTTGTTCTGCAAAGTCCAGCAATCGTTCAGTAGCATCCTCGCGACGATCGAGTAATACATCTTCAACATGCTCCAGTAAATCTTTGGGGATGTCGTCATAAACTTCCAACATAGTGGGGTTTACGATGCCCATGTTCATACCATGGCGGATAGCATGATATAAAAAAGCCGAATGCATGGCCTCACGAACTGTGTTGTTGCCTCGAAAAGAAAAAGAAACATTACTAACTCCACCACTTACGTGGGCATGAAGTAAGTTGCTGCGAATCCACTCCGCTGTTTTAAAGAAGTCCAACGCATTGGTTCGATGCTCATCCATTCCTGTGGCTACGGGGAATATATTAGGGTCAAAAATGATATCTTGAGCAGGAAATCCAACCTCATCTACCAATATGCGGTAAGAACGCTCACAAATTTCAATACGCCTATCCAAGGTGTCGGCTTGCCCATTTTCGTCAAAAGCCATCACAATCACTGCTGCGCCAAATCGTCTAATGGTTTTGGCTTGGGACACAAAAACATCTTCGCCCTCTTTAAGGCTTATAGAATTGACAACACATTTTCCCTGAACCACTTTGAGCCCAGCTTCAATAATTTCCCATTTGGAGCTGTCAATCATTATGGGTACTCTGGCAATATCTGGCTCAGACTGAATAAGGTTTAGAAATCGAGTCATGGCAGCCACGCCGTCGATCATCCCTTCGTCCATGTTGATATCAATAATCTGAGCACCTCCAGTAACCTGTTCTCGAGCAATTTCTAAGGCAGTTTCATAGTCATCATTCTCGATAAGACGCAAAAACTTTCGGGAACCCGTTACATTGGTACGTTCGCCAACATTTACAAACACACTGTCGGGCTTGATCACCAAAGGCTCAAGTCCAGAAAGGGTTAGATGTTTGGCTGAAAGATTCATACAGTACTACAGGCTCTTGGGCTGTGTTTTTGGGTCAATCTGACAAGACGAGCGATATGTTCTGGGCCCGTGCCACAACAGCCTCCTACAATATTAACCAATCGATCTTGTAAATATTCTTCGATCAGCGTTTCCATCTCCTCTGGGGTTTGGTCGTACTCACCAAATGCATTGGGCAATCCCGCATTGGGGTGTGCAGAAACATAATGATCTGTTTGGGCTCCCAATCGTTGGATATATGGTTTTAGCTGATCGGCTCCTAAAGCACAATTGAATCCTACACTCAACAAAGGGATATGAGATACCGAAATTAAAAAAGCCTCTACTGTTTGTCCTGAAAGGGTGCGACCGCTGGCATCAGTAATGGTCCCACTAACCATAATTGGGATTTCTATATCGCGCGCTTCTCGCACTTGATCAATAGCATACAGGGCCGCTTTGGCGTTGAGTGTGTCAAAAATGGTCTCAACAAGTAGTATGTCGGCGCCTCCATCTAAAAGAGCCTCCGCTTGTTGGCGATATGCCACAACCAACTCATCAAAAGTAACTGCACGATACCCAGGGTCATTGACGTCTGGAGACATACTGGCGGTTTTGTTGGTAGGGCCTATAGAACCCGCTACAAAACGAGATTTATCTGGATTTTGTTGGGTAAATTCGTCGGCCACTCTTTTAGCAATTCGAGCAGATTCGAAATTCAACTCATACACCAAATCTTCCATCTGGTAGTCAGCCATGGCGATCGTTGTACCAGAAAAAGTATTGGTTTCGATAATATCTGCCCCTACCTCCAAGTATTTTCGGTGAATATCCGCGATGGCTTGAGGTTGGGTCAGAGAAAGTAAATCATTGTTACCCTGAAGGGGTACTGGATGATCTTTGAAGCGTAGGCCACGAAAATCCGCTTCATCGAATTTGTAGGCCTGAAGCATGGTGCCCATAGCACCATCTAGGATTAAAATTCGTTCTTGTAAGATTTGTTGGAGTTTGTTCATTACGATTGATTTAGGGCTTGATTTAGGTCTTTGATTACATCGTCGACAGCTTCCAGTCCTACAGAAATGCGAATGAGTCCGTCAGTAATTTGGACGGCTGCACGCTCCTCAGGGCTCAGCTTACTATGAGTCGTTGACGCAGGTTGTGTTACAATGGTTCGAGTGTCACCTAGGTTTGAAGACAGTGAACATAGTTTGATGTTATTTAAAAAACGTTGACCTCCTTCTAAACCGCCTTTAACTTCAAAGGCGATGATGTTGCCCCCACGTTTCATCTGTTTTTTGGCGATTTGGTATTGGGGATGTTTTTTGGAAAAAGGATAACGAACCTCGTTGACTGTTGGGTGTTGTTCTAAAAATTTTACAACTTCCTCAGCATTATCGCAATGTTTATCCACTCGCACGGCCAAGGTTTCTAAGCTTTTAGATAGTACCCATGCGTTGAAAGGGGAAAGACTTGGTCCTGTGTTACGTGAAAAGAGATAAATCTCACGTATCAAATCGGCACGGCCCACAGTAACCCCTCCCAGTACACGACCCTGTCCGTCGATGAGTTTGGTAGCAGAATGAATCACCAAATCAGCGCCAAAAGCAATAGGTTGCTGTAAATAGGGTGTCGCAAAACAGTTGTCTACTACAAAAATGAGGTTGTGTTTTTTTGCAAATTGACCCAATATATCTAGGTCTAAAACTTGTAAACCAGGATTGGTCGGAGATTCTACATAAAGAACTTTGGTAGTAGGTCGAACCAAGGCATCCAATTGATCGATATCTGAAGCATCAAAATAGGTAGTTTCGATTTTCCATTTAGGAAAAAATTTGGTGAACAAACTATGTGTAGATCCAAAAATCGCTCGAGCAGATAGAATGTGATCATCCGCGTTTAGCAAGGCCGCGAAAGAAGAAAAAATAGCTCCCATTCCTGAAGCAAAAGCATAGCCATCCTCAGCACCTTCTAAGGCGCATATTTTTTGGACAAACTCTGATGTATTCGGATTCGTGAAACGGCTGTATACATTGCGTTCTTTCTCCTCAGCAAAAGCGGCACGCATTTCTTCTGCATCTTCAAAAACAAAGCTTGAAGTGAGAAACAAAGGATTGCTGTGTTCCTGAAATTGAGAACGCTCTAGTTGCGTTCGAATCGCGTCGGTTTCAAATTTATTTTTTTGACTCATAAAATGCATCATTTACGATTACGGAAAAAGTGATTTTGGCAGTAGCTTCTAAAGTTTTAGAAACTGAGCAATATTTTTCAAAGGAGAGTTTAGCCGCTCTGTATATACGATCTGGTTTGACATCTCCGGTTACCTTGACCGTCGCATGAATATCCGTGAACAAAGCAGGTGTTGCATCAACTTGGCGATTTCCATGAACTTCAATCTTAAGGCTATCCGGTTTGATCTTTTGCTTATCAAGAATATGCACAATATCAATGCTGCTACAACCAGCCAACCCCATAAGCAACAGCTCCATTGGACTTGCTCCCTTAGGATTGTCTACAGATTTGTTGTCGATATCGATGGTATAACCACGGTTATCGGTAATCGTGGCATGATAGTCTGATTGATGTGTAAGTTCGATTTTCATAAATATTAAGTTTTAGGGTTTGCAAAAACAGGCTGAAGGAGCTCATTCAATTGATCAAACTCAATCAGAAAAGCATCATGTCCATGAATGGATTTAATGGTTTTATAGTGCAGGTTGTGTTTGTAGCTCATAAGGCTTTTGTAGGTCTCTCTGTTTTCTTCATCGGTAAAAAACAAATCCGAATCGATTGAAACCAAGTATATATTGGCGGAAATCTGCTCAACAATCTGCTCAAATGACCCACGATCTTGCGTTATATCAATGGTTCGTAACAAATGGTTCATCAACTTGTAGGCTTGAAGATGAAATCTTTTCTCGAGTTTTTCGCCATGGTAAAACAACCAACTGTCAATGTTAAAAATATCTTTTTCAGGGTTGATGGTTCTATTAAAACGAAATTTGAAAGATTCAGGGGTACGATAACACAACATGGCATGTATGCGCGCATCGTAAAGGGGTTGGCTAGAGTTTTTTAAGATCTGATCTTGTAAGAGTGTATGGGCCAATACCCAGTCAGAGGTTTTCCAATCGCAAGCAATGGGCACTAGGTTTTCTATGAGATCAGGATAAGAAGCTGCCAACTCCCACGCCAAGGCTCCCCCAATAGAACCTCCTATGGCAGCATACAGTTTGTCTATCTTAAGCTTATCTAAAGCTGCTTTGACCAAAAAAGCAATGTCACGGAGTATCAGGTGCTCGTAGTCTTCAATGAGATAATTATCATCACCATTTCCTGGAAAATTGAAAGCCAACACGGTATAGGTATGGGTGTCTATCAATTTGTCTGGGCCTATTATTTGTGGCCACCAACCCTCTTCTCCCGTAACGTCAGCGTTTCCAGTTAGAGAATGATTGACCAATACCACTGGAGCAGTCCCCATAGGACAGCCAAAGGATTTGTAAGAGATTTTCAAATCCATTTGGTTGCCCGATAAGGTTTTGTATTTCGGAAAGTCTATGTACTTTCTTTCTGACATTGGTATTGCTTTATTGTGATTTTATAGACTATCAAACGCTTGTTTAAGATCTGCTTTGAGGTCAGCAACGTCCTCCAAACCAACTGACAAACGCACCAAATCTTGAGTCACACCTGTGGTGGCTTGTTCCTCTTCGGACAATTGTTGGTGTGTGGTACTAGCAGGGTGAATCACCAAAGATTTGGTATCCCCGATGTTTGCCAAAAGTGAGAACAATTGAGTTTTGTTTACCACGGTTTTAGCAGCGTCAAAACCTCCTTTAAGACCAAAAGTCAATATACCGCTTTGACCCTTTGGTAAGTAGCTTTGGGCTAAATCATAGTATTTCCCTCCTTTAAGCCCAGGATAGCTCACCCATGCTACATGATCTTGATCTTGAAGCCATTGGGCAAGTTCTAAAGCGTTTTGACTGTGCTTTTGCATGCGCACCTCCCAAGTCTCAAGGCCTTGAATGATTTGAAACGCGTTGAACGGGCTGATAGCAGCACCTAAATCACGTAGTCCTTCAATACGAGCTTTGGCTATGTACGCCGCAGGGCCTAGTGCCTCGTGTAGTACCAAACCATGATAGCCTGCTGAGGGCGAAGTGAACTCAGGGAAGTTTCCGTTGGACCAATCAAAGGTTCCTGCATCAACAATCACACCACCCATAGCGGTACCATTTCCGTTGGCATATTTGGTCAACGAGTGGATGACAATATTCGCACCATGCTCAATAGGCTTAAGCAGAGCTGGTGTAGCTACTGTATTGTCTACCATAAAGGGTACTTTGGCGGCTTTTGCCTCCGCAGAAATGGCTTTAAGGTCTAGCACATCTAACTTGGGATTTCCCAATGATTCGGCAAAAAACAATCGCGTGTTGTCTTGAACAGCTGCAGCAAAGTTTTTTGGGTCCTCGGAATCCACAAATGTAGTGGTGATTCCCAAACGAGGCATCATTACCTTAAGCATGTTGTAAGTACCTCCGTATAAACTGTTTGAAGCTACAATATGATCACCTGCCTTAAGCAGCACCAACAACGCAGTGCTAATGGCTGAAGTTCCAGAAGCCGTAGCTACCGCAGCTATACCGCCTTCGAGAGCGGCCATACGCTGCTCCAATACATCGGCTGTAGGGTTGTTTAATCGAGTATAAATATAACCTGGTTCTGCAAGTGCAAATAAATTGGCTGCATGATCGGTATCATTAAACACATAAGATGTTGATTGATAAATAGGAACCGCACGGGTACCTTGAGTGGTTGTTACATCATGCCCTGCATGCAAAGCATCTGTTGAAAATTGTTGTGTACTCATAAGTTAGCTATTGATGTTAAATATTTGTTGAATGTCTTGGACAGCATCTAATTTTTCCCAAGGGAAAAGGGCTACCTCAATCTCAGTTTTTCCATTATATAGAGACTCAAAAACTTTTTTGACCACTCTGGGCGTTCTGCCCATGTGACCATATGCAGCGGTCTCTAAGTAGATAGGCGTTCGTAGTTTGAGGCGTTTTTCGATACCATAAGGAGTTAAGTCAAAAGCGGTTTGAAGACGTTCAGCAATCTGACCATCTGTCAAGTCGACTTTAGCGGTCCCATAGGTGTCCACGAAAACAGAAGTGGGTTTGGCAACACCAATGGCATAACTCAATTGCACCAGTATCTCATCACAGACTCCAGCTGCAACTGCATTTTTAGCCATATGGCGTGCTGCATAAGCCGCACTACGATCTACTTTACTTGGGTCTTTTCCACTAAAAGCACCTCCTCCATGAGCGCCTTTACCACCATAAGTGTCTACAATGATTTTTCGTCCTGTAAGACCTGTGTCTCCGTGAGGACCTCCTATGACAAATTTGCCTGTGGGGTTAATATGGTATATGATGTCTTGATTAAAAAGCTTTTGTACTCTTTCATTAAAAGAAGCAATGACTTTTGGAATGACTAGACCAATAATGTCTTTTTTGATACGGGCTAACATTTCAGCATCTTCATCAAAATCGTCATGTTGGGTAGAAATGACAATATTGTCTATACGTAATGGTTTATGATCGTCACTATATTCGATAGTAACCTGCGATTTGGCATCAGGTCGCAGGTATGGAATCACATCTCCCGAATGACGAAAATCAGCCAATATCTCAAGAATTTTATGTGAAATAGCCAAAGGCAAAGGCATGTAATTGTCCGTTTCGTTAGATGCATATCCAAACATAATACCTTGATCTCCGGCTCCTTGTTCTTCTTTTTTGGATCGATCTACTCCTCGATTGATATCCTGTGACTGTTCATGAATCAATGAAACTACGCCACAAGAGTCTCCAGAGAACTGATATTCCACTTTTGTATAACCGATTCGGTTGATGGTTTGACGTGCAATGTTTTGTACATCGAGATATGTGGTGCTTTTTACCTCACCAGACAAAACCACCTGACCAGTGGTAACTAAGGTTTCACAAGCGACTTTGCTATCAGGGTCAAATGCAAGGAAATGATCTAATAAAGCATCACTAATCTGATCAGCAACTTTGTCGGGATGCCCTTCAGAAACAGATTCAGATGTAAAAAAATAAGCCATATTTGGTTGCTTTTTGGGGATTTGACTAATACTCGTCTTGGGTAAAGCAACCACTGCTTTAGCACTTTTTTAGAGAGGTTGCAATCAGTCAAATCCATCCTCTTTTGCGTTGCAAATATACAACGCACTTACAAACATCAAAATGTTTTTTGTATTATTTAACGAAAGCTAAGCGAAATCCCTGCAGTCAAAGTATTGTACTCCTGAAGGGTGTAGTTGGCAAAAATCTTTAAAAACAACAGGTTCATTCTCATACCAACAACGCCCATCATCCCACTGGCATCATAGGAAAGGTCTAAGGGATCGGTCAATGGTCGGGTGTAGTCGGTGCCTTGAACATTATATGCTAAATCATAATCTCCCAAAACTCTAAGGTTTGAGGTTCCAGCGCTATAGCCAACGCCTCCGAAAACACTGATAATGGGTAAGTCTACCGAAGCCAGCGCTTGCACTGTGTAGGCATTGACATCAAATGCGATTTGTTGATTGACTTGTTCAGGTATGTCATAGGTCATTTCTGTCTGTGTGAATGCCGCCAATAGAGAGACATTTAATGGAAGCTTGTCGAGTGGTCCAAAATACTGCATAAGGTTGTGCTTTAATCCTAAGCCAAACAAGTTAAAATTTGTTCCCTCTCTTTCGATTTCAGGCACATAACGCACTATGAGATCTGTATCGAAAAACAACCCTAAGCCCGCTTGAACAAAGGGTGCCGGCAGCGTATTGGCAGGCAACTCGTCTTTATATCCCCCAGGGAAGGTAAGGGTTCCAGTGAGTTCAGGACGGACGCCATCTGCGGGAAGGGTGACATTTAAATCCGTGGGTTGCCCCTCACCAAAAATGGTAGGTAAATTGCTAGAGGGGGTTTGTATAGAAGTCAGCCTTTCTGGCATAAAAGACTCATCAGCCTCTGGAGTAAAAGGGGTAGCCACCCCAATAGTGAGGTCAAATCCTAATTTTTTATGGGTCTTGGCACTGCTGGCCCAACCTGAATTCAATCCATAAATAAGTGCTTTACCCAAAGGTCGGGTGTAGTCTTCAGCCAAAATAGCTGCATCAGCTTCAGATGCTCGTAGTAAGTTGTCTATGTCTCCAAACAGTTGTGCATTTGAAGAAGCGAAAAAGAATACGCTAAAAAATATAATTAGAGTTTGTTTCATTATTGTAGGTTTATTTTCCAAAGATAGACATAATTCAGTATGGGGTTAAAAATTATTTTCTCTTTTTGGCAAATCTTAGGGATTCGATTATTATTGATAAGGGAGATGGAATAAAGTTGTATAGAAATCAATATTAAGTATCTAACTCTAGTATGAATTTTATATTTTTAGACTTTAATTAAAATCATCTATTATGCATATTGCTGTGGCCGGTAACATAGGTGCCGGAAAAACAACACTTACAGAACTATTAGCCAAGCATTATAAGTGGGAACCTCAGTATGAGGATGTCGTACAAAATCCATACTTAGATGATTTTTATGCTGAAATGGAGCGCTGGTCTTTTAATCTACAAGTGTATTTTCTAAACAGTAGGTTTCGACAAATACTTGAAATACATCAAAATAAAAAGACCGTCATACAAGATCGAACCATCTATGAAGATGCCCATATTTTTGCACCCAATTTGCACGCTATGGGATTGATGACGCATCGGGATTTTGAAAACTATGGTGCACTTTTTGATCTGATGGAATCTTTGGTAAAAGGTCCAGATTTATTGATCTATCTAAGAAGCTCGATCCCAAACTTGGTCGATCAAATACACAAAAGAGGACGTGCTTATGAAAACTCCATAAGTATCGAATACCTCAGTCGCTTAAATGAGCGCTATGAGGCGTGGATACACGGATACGATAAAGGGAAACTCATCACTTTCGATGTAGATGATTTAGATTTTGTTGACAAACCCGAAGATCTAGGAAAAATTATAGAACAGATAGATAGTCAACTCCACGGATTATTCAAAAAATAAAAAAGGCGCCAAATGGCGCCTTTTATTTTTTAGGTACTTTTTTTTTAAAATTGAGTAGTCAACGCATCAATTTTAGCTTTTACTTCAGCTTCACCTCCTTCAAAGACCTCAATGGTTTCAGTAGTTTCTCCATCTTTGGTTTTTACGGTAGTTACAGTTGCTATCGTCTCACCCTCAACAGATGTAGTAAGTTCAACTTGAATGCTTTTTTCATATTGCTGTGCTACAGCCTCATGACCATGACCATCTCCTAAGATGGGGGCTATCACAAGACCTACCAAACATGTAAGTTTGATAAGAATGTTCATTGAAGGACCAGAAGTATCCTTAAATGGATCTCCAACGGTGTCTCCCGTAACGGCTGCTTTGTGAGCATCGGATCCTTTCTTTTCAATTTTTCCATTGATTTCGACACCTGCTTCAAACGATTTTTTCGCGTTGTCCCAAGCACCACCGGCATTGTTTTGAAAGATGGCCCATAATACACCTGAGACTGCTACACCAGCCATATAACTTCCCAGTGCCTCTGGCCCCATGACCAAACCAATCACTATCGGAGTTACGATGGTAATCAAACCAGGTAACAACATTTCTTTTAAAGCTGCATTGGTAGAGATGGCCACACACTTTGCGTAGTCAGGGGTGGCTTTGCCTTCTAAAATACCGGGGATTTCTCTAAACTGTCGGCGAACTTCTTGTACCATCTCCATAGCGGCTTTCCCCACAGACTTCATAGCCAAGGCAGAGAACACAACAGGGATCATCCCTCCAATAAACAAAGCAGCAAGTACATCTGCTTTAAAAATATTGATACCGTCAATTCCTGTAAAGGTTACATAGGCAGCAAATAGGGCCAATGCCGTAAGAGCGGCAGAGGCAATGGCAAACCCTTTACCGATAGCAGCTGTGGTGTTACCTACAGAATCTAAAATATCGGTACGTTCGCGGACTTCTTTTGGCAATTCGCTCATTTCGGCAACCCCACCTGCATTGTCCGCAATGGGACCAAATGCGTCAATGGCCAATTGCATCGCGGTAGTAGCCATCATAGCCGAGGCAGCAATCGCAACGCCATAAAAGCCTGCCAATGCATAAGAGCCCCAAATGGCAGCTGCAAACAACAACACAGAAGAAGCTGTTGAAATCATTCCCACAGACAAACCTGCAATTATGTTGGTGGCTGCGCCAGTAGAGGAATTTTGAACGATGTCCATCACTGGTTTTTTACCTAAGGCTGTATAATACTCTGTAAATATAGAGATTAGATATCCAACACCCAACCCAACTATGGTCGCATAAAATACATTGGTAGATGGGATGTCCTTGGCACCCTCTCCAAAAAACTGCATTCCATTGATGGTTTCAGGAAGGAGAAAGTCAATTAAAAACCATGAAGCAACTAAAGTAATAAGGATGGCAAATATGTTTCCAGTGTTAAGGGCTTTTTGGACCTGTGCTTCTTTTGCACTATTGTCTTTAATACGAATAAATAAAGTACCCAAAATAGACGCAATGATTCCTACACCTGCTAAGACCAAAGGCAATAGTATAGGACCCATGCCGTTAAAAGCATCCGAGAACTGACTGCCTTGATCGAGGCTCATGTCCCTAATGATGTAGTTACCTAAAACCATAGATGCCAATACAGTAGCTACGTAACTACCAAACAAATCGGCGCCCATACCGGCAACATCCCCTACATTGTCTCCAACATTATCGGCAATGGTAGCAGGGTTTCTTGGGTCGTCCTCAGGAATTCCCGCTTCTACTTTACCAACCAAATCAGCACCAACATCAGCAGCTTTGGTATAAATTCCGCCTCCTACACGAGCAAAAAGAGCGATGGATTCTGCACCTAAGGAGAAGCCAGCAAGAGACTCAAGTACGACCGTCATATTGAGGTAAAAGTCATTTGCGCCATCCATAAACTTTCCCAAAAGGAGAATAAATATCAAAGTGAGACCAAAAACGGCCAAACCAGCCACTCCAAGTCCCATGACAGTACCACCTCCAAAAGAAATTTTCAGAGCTTGTGGCAAGCTTGTCTTAGCAGCCTCAGCAGTTCGTGCGTTGGCTTCGGTAGCAATTCGCATACCAATGTTCCCAGCAAGAGCCGAAAAGACAGCACCTATGATAAAAGCTGGAACAATCAGCCAGCTTGTCGTCTCTACAACAGTTGAGATTCCAAACAAGGCCACGGAAGCAATTATGACAAAAACAAATAATAATCTGTATTCCGCACTTAGGAAAGCCAAAGCACCTTGCTTTATGCTCTCTGAAATGCTTTTCATTTTGTCATCGCCTACGGACTGTTTACGTACCCAAATGGATTGAACGTACATCACAATCAAACCGATAACGGCTAATAGTAGAGGAAAGTATAATACTGTATTTTGCATAATAATTATGTTGGTTTATTTTTTAGAGTAGCACTTTTTTAACTGCCTTGACTACATCATCTCGATTGGGTAGCCATTCAGCCAAAAGAACTGGAGAGTAGGGAGCAGGAGTGTCTGCGGTATTTATTTTAATAATTGGTGCGTCAAGAAAATCAAAGGCCTGTTGTTGAACCTGATAAGTAATCTCTGTTGAGACATTACCAAAAGGCCATGCTTCTTCTAAAATGACCAAACGATTGGTTTTTTTGACAGACTCAATGATGGTATTTATATCTAGAGGTCTGACAGTCCGCAAATCAATAAGATCACAAGAAATGTTTTCTTGGGCAAGGATGTCAGCTGCTGCTATGGCTTCCTTGAATATTTTTCCAAAGGAAACAATGGTCACATCGGTTCCTTGACGTCTGACATCTGCTACGCCTATGGGCAAGACATATTCCCCTTCGGGAACTTCACCCTTATCACCATACATTTGTTCTGACTCCATAAAAATAACGGGGTCATCATCGCGAATGGCGGCCTTAAGCAAACCTTTAGCATCGTAAGGGTTCGAAGGAACAATTACCTTTAGACCAGGACAATTGGCATACCAACTTTCAAATGCCTGTGAGTGTGTTGCGGCTAACTGACCTGCAGAGGCAGTTGGACCCCGAAATACTATAGGACAGGGAAATTGACCACCAGACATTTGGCGAATTTTGGCAGCGTTGTTGATGATTTGATCTATGCCCACCAAAGCAAAGTTAAATGTCATAAACTCAATAATGGGGCGATTACCAGTCATGGTAGAACCAACCCCAATTCCAGCAAAACCCAATTCAGAAATCGGTGTGTCGATAACACGCTTTTCACCAAACTCATCTAACATGCCTTTAGAGGCTTTGTAAGCGCCATTGTATTCAGCTACTTCTTCTCCCATAAGGTAAATGCTTTCATCTCTGCGCATTTCTTCCGACATCGCTTCACAAATAGCTTCTCTAAACTGGATGGTTCTCATGCTTTTTTTTTGACTGCGCAAAAATAGTAATAATTAAACCATTTAAGCAATTTTTTGAACTATAAGAAAAATATTATGCGTGCATAGTATTTATTCTCTTTTTTGTATATTTACATTTCAATATTTCTAGATGAAAATACTTGTTTGCATAAGCAATGTACCGGACACGACATCCAAAATAAATTTTATCGAAAACGACACGAAGTTTGATAAACAGGGTGTGCAGTTTGTCATCAACCCCAATGACGAATTTGGCCTAACGCGAGCCATTTGGTTTAAAGAACAGCAAGGCGCAACTGTAGATGTGATGCATGTCGGTAGATCAGACGCTGACCCTACCCTACGCAAGGCCTTGGCCATTGGCGCAGATAAAGCGCTTCGCATCGATACAGACGCAACAGATGGTTTTGTTGTAGCTAATCAGATCGCAAATTTTGTTAAAGAAAATCCATATGATCTAATCATCGCCGGCCGAGAATCCATTGATTACAATGGAGGGATGGTGCCTGGAATGATGGCCTCAGTGCTTGGATATGCGTTTGTCAACACCTGTGTTGGTCTAAAAATTGATGGTAAAGAGGCTGTCGCAGTTCGTGAGATGGATGGCGGATCAGAAACATTAAAAACCCAATTACCTTTAATTATTGGAGCGCAAAAAGGATTGGTTGAAGAAACGGATTTAAAAATCCCAAATATGAGAGGCATCATGCAAGCTCGACAAAAACCATTTGAGGTCATTGCTGCCAAAGACATCAATGCAAACACAACAGTCAGTAAGTTCGAAAAGCCTGAACCCAAGGCCCATGTTAAACTCATTGCAGCAGATGACCTAGACCAGTTAATAGATCTATTACAAAACGAAGCTAAAGTCTTATAAAAAAATCAATGTCTATACTCGTATTAACCGAATCCGAAAACGGCAAGCTTAAGAAAAATGCCTTTGAAGTTGTTTCATATGCAAAAGCACTTGCCAACCATCAAAACACTACTGTTACTGCATTAGCAATAAATTGTGATGAACCTGGTGAGCTAGGTAACTTCGGAGCAGATAAAGTCCTGAACACAACTTTGACTTTCCCATATTTTGACGCGCTTATCTACAGTGAGATTGCAACACAAGCTGTAAAACAAGAGGGGTCAAACCTAGTCATCATCAGCAGCAGCGCAAATGCTAAATATATGGCAGGCATATTGGCTGCCAAACTAGACGCGGGCTATGTGTCTAATGTTGTAGATCTTCCAGTTTTTGGAGCCCACACAACCGTTAAGCGAATGGCGTTTAGCAACAAAGCTTTTTCACACACAACCCTTCACGCGAATATGAATGTATTAGGGCTGTCAACCAATGCTTTTGGAGCTGCTGAAAATCAAGTCAATGCTCAGGTTATAGAATTTCAACCAAATATTCCAGATCAAACAATGACTCAAATTGATGTTTCACAAACTACCGGAAAAGCTTCTATTGCAGACGCAGATATTGTAGTTTCGGCAGGGCGTGGTTTAAAAGGTCCAGAAAATTGGGGAATTATTGAGGAAATGGCCGAGGTTTTAGGAGCTGCAACAGCTTGTTCAAAACCTGTTTCAGACATGGGCTGGCGACCCCATAGTGAGCACGTAGGTCAAACTGGAAAACCTGTTGCTACCAACCTTTATTTTGCTATTGGAATTTCAGGGGCCATTCAGCACTTGGCCGGCATCAATGCCTCCAAAATCAAGGTCGTGATAAACACAGATCCAGAGGCTCCATTTTTTAAAGCAGCAGACTACGGAATTGTAGGAGATGCTTTTGATGTAGTGCCAAGATTAACTGAAAAATTAAAAGCTTTACAAATAGGCTCCGTTTAATCAGCTATTTTCCATATTTTAGAGCCAACCATGAATTGGTTGCAACTACATCTATTATGAGCTTGATTCAATTGCGGGTTAATCGTATTTCATATAGCCAAAATCAAAGTGGTGCATATGCACTTATTTTGGATGAAGTAGATGGAGATCGCAAACTTCCTGTTGTGATTGGCGAATTTGAGGCTCAATCCATTGCTGTAGCTTTAGACAAAGACATTCAATTACAAAGACCTTTTACTCATGATTTGTTTCGAAATTTTTCGATGCGGTTTGACATCATAATCAAACGAGTAATCATCCAAAAATTGGTCGATGGAGTATTTTATTCTAGCTTGATATGTGAGCGAGATAAGATTGAAGAAATCATAGATTCCAGAACTTCTGATGCAATATCGTTAGCACTTCGATTTCAAGCGCCCATCTTTGCGCACAACCAAGTTTTGGAAAAGGCTGGAATCGCAATGGATGAGCAAGAAAAAGAAAAGAAAACAAAATCCGATATACCCCAGTCCTCTAATCAGGAACTTAGCCGTTTGAGTGTCGAAGAACTCCAAGCAGCCATTAAAAAAGCAGTCAAAAAAGAAGATTATGAATTGGCTGTCCGGCTGCGGGACGAAATCTCAAAACGAACTAAGGATAAAAAATAAAAATTAATGGGCATAATTGGAATGTTGAGCCAAGATGTATTGGTGCCAAGTAGTGGAATCACAACTGCAGGTGTACTTCGCGGCGCATTGGGTCTTTTTGTAGTACTAATCATAGCTTTTTTGTGTAGTGCCAATAGAAAAAACATCGCATGGAAAACAGTAGGCTTAGGCCTCACACTACAGCTTATTTTGGCCATTGGTATTCTTAAAATTTCGTGGGTACAGCGTGTGTTTGAAACCATGGGGAAGCTGTTTGTAAGCATCCTAGATTTTACAAACGCTGGAAGTACTTTTCTGTTTGGTGATTTAATGAACACAGATACCTATGGATTTATATTTGTTTTTCAAATCCTACCAACGATTGTCTTTTTCGCAGCACTTACCTCCCTTTTGTTTTACCTTGGCATCATACAATTTGTAGTGCGAATGCTAGCGCTAGCCATCACTAAAATTTTACATATTTCTGGTGCTGAGAGCCTGTCTGTTATTGGCAATATATTTTTAGGGCAAACCGAAGCACCCCTTATGATAAAAGCCTATCTAGAAAAAATGACCAAATCTGAGATTTTGCTTGTTATGATAGGAGGCATGGCTACTGTTGCTGGAGGTGTTTTGGCTGCTTACATTGGTTTTTTAGGCGGAGACGATCCTCAAATGCGTCTTGAGTTTGCCAAACATTTGTTAGCGGCGTCTGTAATGGCTGCTCCAGGAGCAATCGTAGTCTCTAAAATACTTTATCCACAAACCGACGCCATCAACAATGAAGTAAACGTTTCCATGGAAAAAATTGGCACCAATGCTTTGGATGCCATTTCTAACGGAACGGTAGAAGGGCTGCGTTTAGCAGCTACCATTGGTGGGATGCTGTTGGTTTTTGTAGCTCTTATCGCCATGGCCAATGGGATATTAGGATGGGTAGGTGATTGGACCAACCTCAATGATTGGTTTGCTGCAAATACTCTATATGATCAGTTTTCTCTTGAGGCCATTCTTGGGAGTATTTTCGCTCCGCTGATGTGGATTATGGGTGTGCCAACTCCAGACATTATGCCTATGGGTCAACTTTTAGGCATCAAATTAGCAGCAAGTGAGTTTGTAGGTTATATACAACTCGCCGAACTCAAAAACCCAATGAATGTTATACACCTACAATATCAAAAATCAGTGATCATGGCAACCTATATGCTGTGTGGGTTTGCCAATTTTGCTTCTATAGGAATTCAAATTGGCGGCATCGGATCATTGGCACCTGGACAACGAAAAGTGTTGTCTAAATTTGGAGTTAGAGCCCTTGTTGGAGGAACTTTGGCTTCGATATTATCGGCAATTATTGCCGGAGCCGTCATCGGATAAAATTGGTTAAAAAGGACTTGAAAAGTTTTTTATTTTGATGTGAGATACCAAGCTTTTGGATTGTATTTTTAAAAAAATTTCTAGATGAAACAATATTTAGATTTGGTCCAACACGTATTGGATCATGGCGTGGAAAAGTCTGACAGAACAGGAACGGGAACCAAGAGTGTATTTGGGTATCAGATGCGCTTTGACCTGAGTGAAGGATTCCCCATGGTGACCACAAAAAAACTACATCTCAAATCGATCATATACGAATTGTTATGGTTTTTAAAAGGTGATACCAATATTAAATATCTCACAGAAAATGGGGTACGTATTTGGAATGAGTGGGCCGATGAAAATGGAGATCTAGGCCCTGTTTACGGCCACCAGTGGCGCAATTGGAACAGCGAAGAAATCGACCAAATCAAAGAGGTGATTCATACCCTAAAACACAATCCCGACAGCCGACGTATGTTGGTCTCAGCATGGAACCCCTCTGTATTGCCGAACACCTCAAAATCTTTTTCTGAAAATGTAGCTCACGGAAAAGCTGCATTACCTCCTTGTCATGCTTTCTTTCAATTTTATGTAGCCAATGGAAAGCTCTCTTGTCAACTCTATCAGCGCAGTGCAGACATCTTCCTTGGTGTGCCTTTTAACATTGCTTCTTATGCGTTGTTTACTCATATGATGGCACAAGCCTGCGGTTACCAACCAGGAGATTTTATACACACATTTGGTGATGCTCATATTTACACCAACCACATGGAGCAAATTGAGCTTCAACTTAGCAGAACACCTCGTGCTTTACCTAAACTAAAAATCAACCCAAACAAGACTGATATTTTCAGTTTTGAGTTTGAAGATTTTACCATCGAAGATTACGACCCGCATCCTCATATAAAAGGGGCGGTAGCAGTGTAATTTTCTTTAGTATTGACTATTTTAGCCAAATCTAACTTAGTTTATGTTTTTTAAGAAAAAACAA
This sequence comes from Flavobacteriaceae bacterium, assembly GCA_016780065.1. Lineage (GTDB taxonomy): Bacteria > Bacteroidota > Bacteroidia > Flavobacteriales > Flavobacteriaceae > UBA724. Next base: position 112,417 of record JADHML010000001.1, on the reverse strand, counting down.
AATCCTTCAATCGATGACCAGCAAATTTTATTGGTCGAAAATGCCCAGAACCGCATTCGTCAAAAAAGACGTTTGTATTACCATTTTATAGCTTTCCTGTTTATTAATCTCGTGCTGGTGATTATCAACATCGGGTTGGATTATGGGGAAACTATCGCACCTTTTGGGTACCCATGGGTTTTCAATGTGGCTTTGTTGTGGCTCGTTGGTTTATTACTTCATACTTTTCAGGTATTTGTCACCCATCGATTTATGGGAAAAGCTTGGGAGCAAGAGCAAATCAAACTGCTTGTAGGTTTACAAGAAGCTCGAATCGAAAAAATAAAACGTGAATTAGACAAAGAAGCTTCTATAAAAGCGCAGTCAGAATGGCATCAAGAGCCTCAAACTTCTCAACGCATTACTATGATTGCTGCAGTTTCCACCAACCATGCATTAGGAAAAGACAATCAACTCATTTGGCACCTGTCTGACGACTTAAAACACTTTAAAAATCTCACCAAAGGGCACCATGTGATCATGGGGCGTAAAACCTTTGAGTCTATGCCCAAAGCCCTCCCCAACCGTACCAATGTAGTGATCACGCGTCAGCCTGACTACAGTGCTGAAAATGCAGTGGTTGTCAGCTCGTTAGCCGATGCAGTTAAAGTAGCTCAGTCAGATTCACGCCCGTTTATTATAGGTGGTGGTGAAATTTATGCCCAAGCCATGGAAATCGCTCATGAGATTGAGCTTACAAGAGTTCATGGTGAATTTGAAGCAGATACCTTTTTCCCTGAAATTGACTTAAATATATGGGAAGAAGTATGGCGTGAAGAACACCCAACTGACGAGAAACACGACTACGCTTTTAGTTTTATAAGATATCAAAGAAAATAGCATGAACGCATATGTATTTCCGGGACAAGGATCCCAGTTTAGTGGAATGGGAAAAGACTTATATGACAGTCATTCCGAAGCTAAAGCTTTGTTTGAAAAAGCCAACCAAATTTTAGGCTTTTCATTAACCAATATCATGTTTGAAGGGAGTGCAGACGACCTGAAAGAAACCCGGGTTACTCAACCTGCAATTTTTATTCATTCTGTAGCTGTAAGCCGTGTTTTAGGGAATGCTTTCAAACCTGATATGGTTGCTGGTCATTCTCTTGGAGAGTTTTCAGCACTGGCTTCTATAGGAGTTCTTTCTTTTGAAGATGGTCTTCGATTGGTATCTCAACGTGCTCAAGCTATGCAAGAAGCCTGTGGTCTTGAAAAGGGAACGATGGCTGCTGTACTGGGTCTTGAAGATGGTATTGTAGAACAAGTCTGTGATCAAACCGAGGGCGTAGTAGTTGCAGCCAACTATAACTGTCCCGGGCAGCTGGTCATTTCGGGAGCCTACTCGGCGGTCGCGTCAACGTGTGAAAGTTTAAAAGAAAAAGGTGCGCGTCGCGCTTTGATACTTCCTGTGGGAGGTGCGTTTCACTCCCCTTTGATGGAGCCAGCTCGAGAAAAACTTGCCGCTGCCATTGAGCAAACTCCTTTTACACAAGCTTCTTGTCCCATCTATCAAAATGTGGTCGCGCAAGCAGTCACCGATGCTGAACAAATCAAATCCAACTTAATCGCCCAACTCACCGCACCGGTGCGTTGGACGCAAAGTGTCCATCAAATGGCTTCAGATGGCGCAACTATTTTTACAGAGGTAGGACCAGGAAAGGTCTTACAGGGGCTTGTCAAAAAAATTGATCGAGACTTAGAAACTGCTGCGGCTTTATCTTAGGCCAAAAAACTCAATACAGTTTTGGCGATATGCGACAACTGTTCCTCGTTGAGTTCAGTGTGCATAGGTAGTGATATGACTTCTTTAACCAAACGATTGGTGATTTCAAAATCAGACTCTTGATAGCGTTCGTCCTTATAGGCTTTCTGCAGGTGTAGCGGTATTGGATAATAAACCCCACATGGTATTTGGTGCTCTTGGAGATGTTTAACCAATGCATCTCTGTCAGCATCTATGATTCTTAGCGTATACTGATGAAACACATGTGAGTCGCACTCAGCTTCGCGAACAGGAGTGATAATATTGGGGTGGTTTTTAAAAAAGTCATCATAACGCAAGGCCGCATATTTGCGGCGTTCGTTGTAAAAATCCAAATATTTTAGTTTTTCTTTGAGCACCACCGCTTGCAAACTGTCCAAACGAGAGTTTACGCCTACTACATCATGATGATAGCGCTCATACATACCATGGTTGACAATACCTCGAATGGTATGAGCCAAATCATCATCATTGGTGAAAATCGCCCCTCCATCTCCATAACAACCTAGATTTTTAGAGGGGAAAAAAGAGGTTGATCCAATATGGCCAATGGTTCCCGTTTTAGCTACCGTCCCGTCAGAAAAACTGTAATTGGCACCTATGCCCTGGGCATTGTCTTCGATTACATATAAATCATGTTCGTGAGCTATCTTCATCAAAGCCTCCATATTAGCAGCCTGCCCAAACAAGTGTACAGGAACGATCGCTTTGGTTTTAGGGGTTATGGCTTTGCGTACCGCTTCTGGGTCAATGTTAAAAGTGTCTGGTAAAACATCCACCAAAACTGGAGTCAGTTGTAACAAGGCAATCACCTCCACAGTAGCCGCAAAAGTAAAATCTGCAGTGATAACCTCATCACCAGGCTGAAGCCCCAAGCCCATCATGGCTACTTGCAAAGCATCCGTACCGTTGGCGCAAGGAATTACATGTTTGACATTTAAATAACCCTCCAAATCTGCTTGAAACTCTCTCACCTTGGGACCATTGATAAACATGGCGCTTTCAAGTACTTCATGCATACCCATTTCCACCTCGGGTTTGATGTACTTGTATTGACCTTGAAGATCTACCATTTGGATTTTTTCCATGACAATTTTTTGTTGATGCAAAATTACAAAATAGAACTTTAAGCCTTGAAACGATATCTTTGCAGGAATGTTGAGTCATTTTTACAATCTTTCTGTAAGTACCGCAAAGCTTGTTTTGCCTCTTGGGGGGTTGTTTAATCCTAAAATAAAGGCATTTGTAACGGGGCGTAAAGCTTTATGGAAGCAGCTACAGCAGTTAAACCCTAAACAAAAAACCATTTGGATACATGCAGCATCCTTAGGAGAATACGAGCAAGGATTGCCGGTTTTAGAATCGCTCAAACAGCAATTCCCAGATCGACAGTTTGTTGTAAGTTTTTTTTCTCCTTCGGGCTATGAGCTTCGACACAATCATGGTGTAGCGGACTTATGTGTTTATTTACCTTGGGATACGCCCAAAGACATTAACCGTTTTTTAGAAATCCTTAAGCCTGAAATGGCATGTATCGTTAAGTACGAGTTTTGGCCAAATCTACTAGATGGTTTGACCTCTAAAAACATACCTACCTATTTGGTGTCAGGGCGTTTTTATGAAAAGCAGTTTTTGTTTCAAAAAAGGGGCGCTTTTATTCACAAGTCACTAAAAGCTTTTAAACATTTTTTTGTGCAGGACGACAATTCCAAAGAATTGTTGGTGTCTATTGGTTTTAAGAATGTAACCATCACAGGCGATACACGCTTTGATCGATTAAGTGAACCTCCAGCGCCTTTAAATTTTATGGAGGCTTTTGCAAAAGACCGGTTTTGTGTAGTGGCTGGCAGCATCTGGCCCAAAGATTTTGAATTGATCAAGGATGCGATTCAAGAATCAGATAAAAAGACTTGTTGGGTGTTGGCGCCCCACAAATTGCAGCCTGGCTTTATAAAGCATATGACAACGGCGATTAAAGGGAAAGTACAACGATACACCAATTTGGAAAAAGAGAAACTGCCTGAGACACGTGTGTTGATTTTGGACACCATAGGGTTGCTCAATGCTTGTTATGCCTCTGCGCAGATGGCCTATGTGGGTGGTGGTATGGGCACATCGGGGCTTCACAATGTATTGGAACCGGCCGCAGCGGGCATTCCTATAGTGATTGGCAAAAACTATCAAAAATTTGATGAGGCCAAAGAGATGATTCGTTTAGGAGGGGTGTATAGTTGCGAAACTGAAAAATCCTTTAAAGAAACATTCTCTCGTCTGACTGCTGACAAATTACAGGCTGAAAAAATCGGCAAAAACAACCTTGATTTTGTAAACGCTCAAAAAGGTGCTACCCAAAAAATTATAGGGTTTTTGAAATAAAAAACCCCAACATCGTCTGTTGAGGTTTTGTGCGGGTGAAGGGACTCGAACCCCCACGCCGTGAAGCACTAGATCCTAAGTCTAGCGTGTCTACCAATTTCACCACACCCGCATAGGGGGAGCAAATATAAGTACATTTTGGTTATTTTCTTTCAATGAATTTAAAGGTATATTCGTGTAATCATTCTAACGGATTTATATCATGAAATCTACCCTTTCGTATATCCAAAAAAATAAAAAACGTTTTTTAGAAGAATTGTTTGCTCTTATCCGAATCCCTTCGATCAGTGCAGACCCAGCCTATGCAGGTGAGATGCAAAAAGCAGCTGAAAAAGTAGAAATGCTCCTACAAGAATCGGGTTGTACACATACTCAGATTTACGCTACTGCCGGATATCCTGTAGTATATGGGTCTTGCTTGGTAGATCCCAAATTGCCCACAGTACTTGTCTATGGGCATTACGACGTGCAGCCCCCCGATCCGCTAGACTTATGGGACAACGACCCCTTTGACCCCATTGTCAAAAAAATCAAAACCCACCCTGAGGGTGCCATTTTTGCCAGAGGGGCTTGTGATGATAAGGGGCAGTTTTTTATGCACTTGAAGGCATTAGAAGTCATGCTGAAAACAGATGGCCTCCCTTGTAATGTCAAGTTTATGATTGAAGGTGAAGAGGAAGTAGGCAGCGACAACCTAGAGGCATTCGTTCGAGAACATACGGATTTACTTTCCAACGATGTCATCCTAATTTCAGATACAGGCATGTTAGCAAACGACACCCCATCTATTACTACAGGTCTACGGGGGTTGAGCTATATGGAAGTTGAAGTAACGGGACCTAACAGAGATTTACACTCTGGACTTTATGGGGGTGCTGTGGCCAACCCCATCAATATTTTAACTCAGATGATTGCTTCTCTTCATGACAAAAACAACCATGTGACCATTCCTGGGTTTTATGACAAAGTGGAGGTGTTGGAAAATGCCGATCGAAAAGAAATTGAAAAAATTCCCTTTTCCCTATCAGCCTATAAAGCCGCTTTGGACATAGAAGATATACATGGTGAAGAAGGCTACAGCACATTGGAGCGAAAATCTATTCGACCAACCTTAGATGTCAATGGTATTTGGGGCGGATATACTGGTGAGGGTGCCAAAACAGTAATTCCATCTAAGGCATTCGCAAAAATATCCATGCGTTTGGTTCCAAATCAAGATTGGAAGAAAATCAGCCAATTGTTTGCAGATCATTTCAAAGCCATTGCACCTAAAAGCGTAAAAGTCAAAGTCACCGAACATCATGGCGGACAAGGCTATGTAATGCCCACTTCTGGGGTTGAATTTCAAGCGGCCAGCCAGGCTTACGAAAAAACTTTTGGAAAGCCACCCATCGCTGTGCGTGATGGTGGTAGCATTCCAATCGTGGCGCTCTTTGAAGAAACTTTAGGCAGTAAAACAGTCTTGATGGGCTTTGGGTTGGACAGCGATGCTATTCACTCGCCCAATGAACATTTTGGGGTGTTCAATTTTCTAAAAGGGATAGAGACCATTCCAGAATTTCACAAGGCATTTGCTAATCTTAAGAAAGGTTGACTAAAAACAATGAAGCAGCAATGCCATCTGCTAAAAAACGACCTTGTAAGGTTGTGTAAATAACTCGATTCTCTAACCTAAGGTTTTTAACCTTTAATTGAGGTTGAATTTCATGAACTAAATGATCTTCAAAATGCTTGCCAAAAGCAAGCCTAACATGATCCAAAGACACACCCCACTGGGTTCGTAGACCCGTCATCACATATTCGTTAAAACGATCGACCTCAGTCAGTATCTCTTCCGTTTCTGGAATAGTCTTTTGTTTAAGAGATTTAATGTATTGAGCATTGTTAGATACATTCCACGCCCTTCTTGATCCCTCAAAACTATGTGCTGAAGGACCGATCCCTAAATAAGGTTTTCCAGTCCAATAAGCTGTGTTGTTACGGGAATACATACCAGGTTTGGAAAAACTATTCACTTCATAATTTTCATAACCCAACTTTGTGGTGTAATCGACCAATTGTTCAAATTGGGCAGCATGCTGATCTTCGCTGCAAGGAATTATAAATCCTTCTTGTATGTATTTTTCTAAGGCCGTATGTGGTTCAATTGTCAGTGCATAAGCAGAGAGGTGAGGCGGATCAAACAACATGGCTTGTTGAAGGTTTTCTTCCCATGATTGATGGGTACTTTTCGGCATACCAAACATCAGGTCCAAAGACCAGTTGGAAAACAGATCTGCAACCAAACTTAAAGCTTCTTTTGCTTGTTTTGTGTTGTGGGCGCGATTCATCATTTTGAGCTCTCTGTCATGAAAAGATTGCACCCCGACAGATAACCTATTGAATCCCAAATCAATCAAATCATTTAAATATGACTTGTCAATGTCGTCGGGGTTGGCTTCTAAAGTAATCTCCGCATCAGCAAGTAAATGATGATGTTTTGTTACCGCCTTTATGATTTTATCAAGTTCTGATGGAGTAAACACCGAGGGGGTTCCACCACCAAAATACAGCGTGTCTAAGGGAGTTGGCTTTTGAAATGATTTTAATGTGATTTCCTCACACATGGCCTCCAAAAGCGCTGACTTTTGTTTATAAACCGTAGAAAAATGGAAGTTACAATAATTACAAGCTTGTTTGCAAAAGGGAATATGTATGTATAAACCGCTCAATAGGGACTTAATTTCTAATCCTATGGGATTGTTGGTTTACAAAGGAGGCCCAACCTTTATATTTTTTTTCGTCAGACGAATCGGTTGGATTGAAAAAATGACAAACCGCAGCGGCCAAGCCATCCGTAGCATCTAAGTTTTTAGGAAGAGACTTGAGTTTTAGTAGAGATTTCAACATTTTAGCAACTTGATCCTTGCTTGCGTTTCCATTTCCTGTAATGGCCATTTTGATTTTTTTAGGAGAGTATTCAGTGATAGGAATCTCTCTAGACAAGCCTGCAGCCATGGCGACTCCTTGAGCACGTCCTAACTTCAGCATCGACTGTACATTTTTTCCGAAAAAAGGGGCCTCGATCGCAATTTCGTCAGGATGAAATTCATCAATCAGCCCAATAGTATGATTGAAAATTTTTTGAAGACGTAGATAGTGATGGTCTTTGGTGTTGAGCTTGAGCTCATCCATTTGAAGGCAGCTCATGGAGTTTCCTTTTACAGACAATAAGCCAAAACCCATGATAGTCGTACCGGGATCTATCCCAAGTATAATTCGCGTTTGCGATTCTGCCATAATCAAAAGTAGTATTTTTTATGGAACCTGAATCGGCAATCGAACCTTGACTTGAGTGGTGACGCCTAAGTTGGTTTTTGTAGGAGGTGACAACTTTGGGAATTGAGAAACCATTTTTTCAATCTTTTGGAACATTGTCGAAATTGTATCCGTTTCATTGATAGCATCTAACACCACGGTTCCGGAGTGGTCGACGCGAAGATGCAACCAAAGTGTGTCATTAACTTTAAATGTATTGGAAATGGGTTGATCCTTTAAGGCATTGAAAAATAACTTTGAAATGCTTTTCTGAAAACAAAGCCATTGATCTTCTACATTCGTGTGTTGTTCACAGCCTGGAAATACAGGAGGCTGATCGGAAGTTTGCCAGCTGGTGTCAGGTTTGTTTGGTGAGGTTTTATTGAACTGATTGCAGCTCAATAAACAAAGAAATATATAACCCAAAAATATGCTTCGCATGGCGACTGAAAATTACAAAAAATACTGTTTAGGTTTGTGATAAGAGTAAGGTTAAGTAATTTCGCCTTACAAATCATTTGCATATGGACATTTTGCTGCTTTTAATAGGTTTCTTGATGGTTGCTGTTGGGGTGGCTGGAAGCTTTTTACCTGTCATTCCTGGACCCTTGTGTGGTTGGTTGGGGTTATTGATCATTCACCTCACTGGAGTTATCGATATGGATTGGTCTTTTTTGGGGATTACTCTTTCAGTGGCCGTACTCGTTTTTATCCTTGATTATTTTATTCCTATATGGGGAACCAAACGTTTTGGAGGCACTAAAGCTGGTGCTTATGGTGCTGGAATTGGAATGTTAGTTGGTTTATTCATGGGACCCATAGGTATTATTTTTGGTCCTTTTATAGGAGCATTAGCCGGAGAAATTAGCCAAAAAACCCCCATGCGTCAGGCTTACAGAGCTGCCTTTGGATCTTTTATAGGGTTTTTGACAGGAACTTTCTTAAAGTTTTTGATTTGTGTCACTTTTCTGGTCTTATACGTACTAAAGTTTTGGGCACACAAAGGGGATTTTTTATAATACCCGAACTATTAAAACAACAACAAAAACCCCAGCCAATCATTGATTTATCAAATCACAATACTATACTTAAATTAAAAAAGACGTAAACACGTTTAAAAAGATCACCCTTATTTTTTGTGTATCAAATCACAATAAATTTTAACTTCACGAAAAATGGGTTGTATACGGGTTTGCATCTGGTTCATGATTGACTTTGGGGTTGTTTAACAGATTTGTAAAAAGGTTTATATTCAAAAAGATTGCCAAGGTTGTCCACATAAACTTTTTTAGGGTTATAGGTTTTCCATCCTGTTTTTCTTTTTCCAAAATTCAAAATTCTTATGTAGTTCGGATAGGCTGTATCATAGATATCTGCGTCGAATACATGTCTAAATTCGTAGAAATTGTTTGAAATGCGCTGTACCCGATACAAGTGTTCGTAGAGTTGTTTTTTTGGTAACAGCTTCCAATTAGCTAATTCTTCAGGGGTAAGCCCCATCAAAAAACAATCATTTAGATGGAGGCTTGCCACAATACGGCGGCCATCATCTGGGAGTTGCCAAATAGGTTCTTTATTTTTCTTTCTATGTACGGCAGTCCAAAAAGTGATCACCTTTTGAGCTAATTCTCCATAAATATTTTCATAAATCAATATATGGTGATTGTTTCGAGAATTGGCAAAAATATTAACATCCTTATGCAACTGTATGGCATTGCCAAGTTGTTCCCGAATACGTACTTTTCTTACAGGAACTTCCGCGCCTCTTCTGTTAGGTAATGTGATTTTGGATCGGGTAAATCCTTTTTCATCTATAAATGTCAAACAGTTTTTTGGAATTTTTCCTTTTTCAAAACCTCCCATGGCATCTATTTGAGCATATATACGCTTTTTAATTTCAGGGTCAACAATCTTTTGCACATGTTTGGCAGTTTGAATTTGATGAATAGGCTTTCTTATATGATAACTATAATCCAATTCATTTGGTGCCTTACGTTTGCCATAAAACAACTCTTTATGTAATTGTCCTCTAGCCGAAGAACAACGCGCAATTCTTTTCTCATTGTTTTTGTAATAGGTTTTGTGAGTAGCTGTAAAGACTTTTTTTGGATGAGGAAAACTTATTTGAACCGTTTCGAAAACAGCCTGTATGTCTTTTTTAAAATCTGGCCATGGGGCAGGGAAAGATGCATTCCGAGCTGTGTTCTCGTACCGATTCCATTTAGATAATACATCTAAGAGAAAAGGAGTTTTAACCGCTGTAACCAAAGCGTCTATTGCATGTCTTCTTTGATCGTTAATGGGCTCGGTGTGTAAAAAATTATCGAGTCGGTCCAAATACCATTTTTCTCTTAGATTGTGCGTAGTATGCCCTAGGGTCATTTGTACATTTTCACAAACCTGATTTAGTATGTTTTTTATATGTAAACTCACATGGTGCGTGTCTGTCATTTCATGAGTTTTGGCATCTAGTGAATAATTCGATCGAGTGAATTGTTTGAACTTTTGAATGCCAGAGATTTTATTAACATTCAATAGCTGTTTTAAAACCCGTATTTTAACCTGTTCCCAAGTCCCTGTAGGTTGTTCAGAAAAATATTCCCATGGAGTTTTGTCGGATATATGATGTTTAAAGGAACTCATACAAAGAGCCTTGTTGATGTCAGAATCATTAAAAAACCGATTCCATGGCAATATATGTACCACAGACACTTGGTTTGTAAATAGCTGATCAATATTTATTTCCTTACCAGTATAGGGACAACGTCTGTCAAATTCCTCCCACAGACGGTGTTTAAGAATATTAAGATGAGTAGGGTTTTTACCCAATTCATGAACAGCAGACAAATGGTAGTGCTGAGAAGCAGCTCTCCGTTTTTTCTCGTCAAATTGTTTTTTACGAGAAGATCTACTGGCTTTAAGTACAGGGCGCACATATACTTTGATTTCTTGAATCTCACCATAGTTTTCTAATATCGCATTGACCAACTTTCTCAACTCAAAAATTGCCGAGTGACCAATGGGTTTAAACTTGTTCTTTATATGTTGATCTGAAGAAAGCCCCGTATCTAATCGCACTTTCTGTTTATATAACAAATGGCGGTTGTAATTGAAAAATTTGACTTCATCAAAATGATGAATTTCGAAATGAGTCTTTAAGTTTTGTTTAATTTCCTTTACCCAGTCTCTCTTTTCCTTTTTTTGATGAATAAAACTTGAAAACTCACTAACAAAAAATTCTCGTTGTTCCGAGGAGAAGTTTTTCCATATCGTACCTGTAGCCACGGAGAGTCCTGCAAAAAACAAAGCTTCATCAAAGCGCATTCCAAGTTTTAAGAAAGGTGTGATTTTGCGTACTGCTTTCAAACTAAAAGCTCCATAACCTTGTTGTAGTTGTAATTTGATCAATCGTGTTGCTTGCTCATCAGAGCAATTCCAACGCTGTTTTGCATGAGCCTCTATTTTGGAGGAATCATCAAAAAAATACAAGGTGTGCCATGTTTGGATTTGTTCATCTATAGGTTGTTTTAAGAAGCGATTTCCAAAAAGCTGTGGCTTGGACAAATGAACTAAGAAATAAGCCAATGAAATGATGTCGTTGTCATCATAATTAAACTGCACCGTCTGATCTTCAAGTTTCAAGGCCTTTCTGATTTTTTTAAAAGAAAACTGAGAAAAACGAAAAGGGATATCCAAGATCGCTTCTCTTTGAGTTGTGCTCAAAGGCTTGCCATTACAACGAATACTATTAATCCATTTTAGAACTTTGAATACCTCATATTCGGGATGTGAGGCAGGAGTACGTTTTTTATTGGGCTCAATAGGGCAAAATCGTTTAAAAGTTTGGTTGGGTTTTAAGGGTCTTTGAAAAAACAACACACCACTTTTGAGATCATTTTCACTTCCTTCAACTCCACCAAGTGCAACTCTTACGGAATGGGTAAGTTCAGGATAAAACTTTTGCTGAAACGAGTAAATCTTATGAAACTCATCTACATACATCAGCCTATCTAAATAACGGTTTCGGATGCGATTGTCATTTTTTTCATAAGGCACACCATGGGCTGGTTTTAATTCTGCCAAATAAGCGCCCAATGTTTGATCATCTTCTAGTGCTTCGAGTGTTTCTCTAAGACCTACTCTATTCATTTGTGGCTTACCGTGAAAATAAATCCTATTGTCTTTTTGACTCTCCCTAGCTACATAACATTTGCCCCTACGCTGTGAAATATGATAGAAAATCCGGCCCAATTCAAAAAGTTCAATTTTTTCTTTTATCGCTTTTGATCTAAGAACATAAGGGTCTAGTTCTAACCAATCAGAAAAGGAATTGTGGGGAAAACGTCTTTTTTCTATCCAAGATTGTAAATCTTTTTTAGACAGAGGGCATAAATGATGATCGATCAATAAACTTAGGAGTTTTTGTTTTCTCAAGCGTTTGTTTCTAAAAATCTTACGCATTTGTCTTACATGAGTTCTTTGAGTGTGTGTCGATTGTTCTCGAATCCCCTCTCCAATGTTAAGAACACTTGGTTGAAAAACACGAACTCCCATATCAATATTGGGTTTTTGACCCGCTTTGTCGATCAATGCCCATCCAATGGTATTATAAGAAATTGTAAGACCTAAAGTAAAACTCATAATTTTTTATATATTTGAACATCTTATCACAATAAGGCTCAATGCCGCAGACCAACGTCTACAATCCCACTTCGGTGGGATTTTTTTTTTGCTAGTCGATAATTTTCTGACAACACATCAAAAAAAACCAAGTCGATGATCGGTAGAGACCAACCATCGACGAGGAATTTTAAAAGAATCTAGAATGATTCATTTCTAAACATAGTAACCAGAATTGGTTAAGTCATCAGGGCAAAAAAGGGATGCGGAATTTGGGGTGTTGAACTAAACTATAACTTATGAAAAAACTAAATGAAAAAGCACTGATAAATTCCGCATCGTCTTCTTCTTGGAGTAAAAGTGAAAAAAGACAAGCAAATTTTATTGTCAGCCAAGTAAAATCCTTAATTTTTGGAATTAAACAGCCTTACACATTCATAAAAGTGTCAAAAGTGATTGTTTTTTTACGTACAATAAATACTACTTGAATGTAGGAAAAAACTGATTTTCTAGTAATATTCACTTCGGTTATCCACCAACTCATAGTTTGACTGTACGACTTCTTGTAATTTAGAAGTCAAGGTTGGAAGAATGAATGACAAGGAAGTGTCATTATAACCCTGATAAGAAACCAAAGGAGTAGCTTTTTGTAAGTCTTTCAACTTTACCAAAAAAGCACCTTGTTTACCTTCAATTAAGGTAGACGTTTCACCTATTTCTAACCCAAAACTTGCTCCTACAACTCCGGGTTCTGTTCCTGCTCCCGCAATGGTTCCAGCAGCAGCGTTTATTGCAGAAGAAGTATTGACTGTCACATTATAAGTACTGGCCAAACTGTTCAAATCGTTTGTTCCAGCGTGTTTTTTTTGTAGATAATCGAACTTCTTTTGTTTAAGTAAGATCGTAGAAATTTGAGAACGTACTTCCTCAATGCTGGCCAGACCCTCATCAATAGACTCTAAAAGCCTTGCTACTACATAACCACCCCCCTGCTTATTGAATCGTTTGACAGAACCTATTGAGGTGTATTCGCTGTATGCCCATCTCACAATATTGCGCTCGGCACCCAGTCCTGGAATGTTTTCATCTAACTCTTTGAGCTTTGAAGCTGTCTTAATCTCATAGTTTTCAGCCTGAGAAGCAGATGAAAATCCATCTTCCCCACTGTTAAGCTCAAATTGAGTAGCTGAACGAAAAACCTGATTGCTAGTTGCTTCAGAAGGAACAATCTTTTTAGCAACACTAGCCAACAAAACAACATCTTCTTTATCTTGAACCTCAATTACATGAAAACCAAATTCAGTTTCGACAACCCCCAATGATCCAACAGCCTTGCTAAAAACAAAGTCATTGAAAGCCTCAACCATAGCTCCACGTTTGAAGAAACCTAATTCTCCTCCTCGATTCTTTGACGGTCCATCAGAATAAGTTCGGGCTAGTTCAGAAAAATCGGATCCAGAACGACGGACCAATCTTAAAACTCGGTATGCTTCTTTTCGAGCTTCGTCTTTTGTGCGGCTGATTTCATTTCCAGCATTTTGAGAACCTTGATAAGAAATAAGAATGTGACGGGCTTTTACAGATCCGCCTTTGTCAAAATCCATCAATCTAGATATTTTGAAATAATCTCCATCTTTATATGGTCCAAATACAGCGCCTTCTTTCAACTCAAAAAGTGTATTAGCATATGTTCCCAACTGAGCCTTTGTTTGGTACTGACCGTCATATGGAACATCTGAATACTCAGATACAAAATCCGAAATATCGTTGGTTTCAGAGAACGAAGGAATCACTTCCTCTCGCTGAGTGACTTCATTAAAAACGGTTTGAGGCGCTAGAAGCACTTTTAAACTGGCTTCAAGTTCTAAATTATCCTCAACAGATGCTTTCTCTTCAAAAACAACATACTCAATGTTTCTAGAAGCATCTCGCTGGTAAGTGTCCTCGTTTTGAGATATATATATTTTTATTTCCGAATCGGTTACAGTAAACAAGCTGTCTGCAATCGCTGTGTAAGGAATTTTTATATACTCAATGTTGATTTTATCGTTTTCAAGAGCATGAGCTTGTGCGCCTTCAAACTGGGTGTAATGGATTCCTAAGCGAGCCATATTCGAATATTGACGTTGACGCAAGTTGTCCATAATAGATGATTCTTGCTGTTGCCACTGTGCATAACCCGATGGGTTATTTGCTCTTAAATCAGAAACAAAGTCTGAAAATGCGTTTAAATCAAACTGGCCTATGGCATTTTGAAAACGTGAGTCTTGCATAAAGCTTGGGTCGGTAGAGACAAAATCTGCTACGTGGTCTCGACCGACATTTAGACCTAGATCTTCTAGTTGTTGCTTGAAGGCTGTTTCATTGACTACTTGATCCCAAACAAAATTAACTGCTTGAAGGGTCGTCATGCCGTAGTTTCGTTCTACAAAATCGACACGTGGACTAAACTGCTCTAATGAAATCTCCTCATCTCCTACTTTAGCAAGGGGGTCTTGAGAAATAGAACCAGCTCCGTCAAATACACCAGAAATGACAAAGGCAAACAATGCCATACCTATTACAAGTATTAAAAAAATCGATCGTTCTCTTATTTTGCCTAGAATGGCCATAATTTATTTTTTTGATAGTAGGCGAAAATACAATTTCTTTAGGTTAAATAAAACCTGTTTTTTTGTCAAGCATTTTGTGGTTTGACCCTGACCAACTCTATCTTTGTGTTGGATACTTCTTCAATTTCAAAATCACACTGCTCAATAACGAAGGTTGCTCCTTTTTCTGGAACATTTTCCGTGTGATGTACTATATAGCCTCCGAGAGTTTCATATTGATCACTTGTCTGAAAATACAAGTCATATGTTTCATTCAGATAATCGATTTCCAAACGAGCAGAAAAAACGAAAGTCCCATCATCCTGTTGATGCTCAATCAAGTCGATTTGATCGTACTCGTCTTCAATCTCTCCAAACAACTCTTCTACAATATCTTCAATAGTCATCATGCCTGCTGTGCCACCATACTCATCTAAAACAACCGCCATGCTTTTGCGTTTTTTTATAAGCGCATTTAAGACGTCTTTGATATACATAGACTCTGGCACAAATTCTACAGGGTGAATAATAGATCGAGTAGTTTTGGGTTTTTTAAATAGGTCGAAAGCGTGTACATAACCCACAATGTGATCCACGCCACTATTAAAAACCAGTATTTTAGAATAGCCAGTTTTTGAAAATAAGTCTGTAAGTTGTTCAATAGGCATATATCTATCGACAGCCGTGATTTCGGCTCTTGGCACCATAACCTCTCGGGCTTTTCTGTCAGTAAAAGCTAATGCATTATGAAATATTTGAATTTCATTTTCCAATTCCTCTTCTTGAGCAGAACCTACATGTTCGCTGACATATTCTTCAAGCTCAACTCGTGTGAAAGCAGTCGAATTTTGATCTTCTCCAACCTTAAAAAGTTTATGAAGCAACGTATTTGAAAACCATAAGAATCCGTTGGTAAGCGGACTTAGAATGTGATAAAACAAAATAGCAGGAATGGCAAAAAACTGTAATAATGAGTTGGCATAAATCTTAAAAACAACTCTGGGCATAAATTCAGCTGTTATCAAAATAACAGCGGTAGAAATCAAGATTTGTTCTAAAATAACAGATAGTGGCAACTCAGCAACATGAACTAGGTTTGGATGGGCCAAATGAATGATGTATTGCCCCATAAAAATCCCATACACAACAAGGGCAACGTTATTTCCCACCAACGCTGTGGCGATAAATTTAGAAGGGTTATCAGTTAGTTTACTAAGTGCAATAGCCATCAATCCTCCTTGTTTTTTTTGGATTGCCAGGCGAATGCGATTCGAGGAAACAAATGCAATCTCCATACCTGAAAAAAAGGCAGAGAGCAATAAGCAAACCAGTATAACTATTGGGGAATGACTCATGAACCTCCTTGGTTCCTGTCTTCTATTTTTTTGCGAAATCGACGTCTAAAAAAATACATCCCAAAAGAAAGGGCTGCAAAAAGTATGTAAATGTAGAGTTGGTTGTTCACCTCATTGATATTTATCAAAACTCTATAGGTAAACAAAAACCCACATGCCAAATAAATAAATTCTGAAATTCTAAAAAATTGTCGCATAATTTATAATTGATCTTCTTGAACTTGAACGGTCCCTCGCAAGACTCCAGTCACTAATTTAGTAAAAGAGCGATTGGCGTCTAGCTGGGTTGCTTTTATATCATAGTCTTCACTTGTAAAAGTAAAGTTTTTTTCGGTAAATAACCATTCTTGCCCCGCATCCCAATAAAGTTGATGTGTGTTGAGTTGTACGCCGGTAGAATCTGATATGATTACATTTCCTTGAAGGTCGATAATCTCAGTTTTTGGGTAGTATATACCATAATCAGCATGTACATGTGTTTGATTTCCTTTTCTATCAAACAAAGTAACCTCCAGTCCTTCAGGAAATTCAGAATAAGGGAATTTTTGATTCGTGAAATCTATATTTTTTTCAGCCTCAAGAATTGCCTCAACAAAGGCTGAGTCAGAATAAATCAAATATAAATTTTCAGTAATTCCTATCGGGGATTGATCAAAACGATTGATTTCTTTGATAGCAGATAGATTGTCTGTACACCCTGACAAAAGAGTTAATACTACACAAAAATAAATCAATCGACGCACTGAATTTTATAGGTTAGGTACCTTTACTTTTGAGCGAATCCAACAGTTAAAAACAACTTCTTCTCCAGATTTTCCTTCCGTGAAAATATCGGTCTTACTTGGTGCTCGTCCATTATAGCTAGCTTCTAATTTTTGAGCCGTAGACTTAAGTGATGGGTCTACAGAAGCCGCTCTTCGAACGGTCTGAGCAGCCAACCAGTACACAGCCCTTTTCTCAAATTGAGTGTTTCCGCATTCGTTGGCGCTGTCAGCATATAAGCTAGCTATCAAAAGATGTGCCTTCCCCATTGAAGGCTGGTTACTTAATGCTCGTTTTGCATAAGTTCTTGATTGACTTTTTTGCCCTTTGTTCTTAAACTTGACTGCAATCTTGTAGTAAATGGTTGCTTTACGATATGGATCGTTTTCTAAAGAAAGTGATTCTTCATAAAATTCTAGTGCAGACTGACTATCACCTGCTTTGTCTTTAAGAATCCCAAGGTAATAAGCAGAATCTGCTGAGGGTTTTAAGCTATGTAATGCTTCAACTAGCTCGACAAATAAAGGATCATCGGAGCATTCTTTAGCGTCCATCCTACTGGCAGCACGCTTAAGCCATTTTTCATCTCCACGATTGGCGTCAAGATTACTTTTGTACAAGGGTATCAGGTTCTCACACGAAGATTCTTGAGCTATTATAGCATCTAGATTGTTGGCAAAAGTGGTGTTTGCGCGCGAGTTGATCTCGGACATACGTTTGTTTCTTTTATCCCTTGAGGTTAAGGGCTGGCCTGCATCCTCTTTTTTGATAATTACATCCAGTATTTTAGACAATTTGGTGTTTTCATATGCAAACTTTTCAGAAACATCTTCGTATTTAGAAAACAAAACTGCCATGGTTACTGAAGGATCTCCGGCTTTGTAATTTTCATACAAAGTTTTGAAGTAGCTATACAAACCCTTAGGATTGGTAAAGCTTTCAGGATCTTCATTGTAAGCAGTATCAAAAACTTTATAGATCTCTGTTTTGGGTGCTAAGTTGTAATCAAGCATGGCTTGGGCTTTAGACGCCAAGATTTTCCCTACCTGGCTCTTACCTCTAGGATCAGTTGGGAAATAAGTTAGCCACTCATCATAAAGCTTGATTAAATCATTGGAGTACGAAGTTTTATCCTCAGCATTTTTGATTTTATGCACTAAGATTCGTTCACCATAGGCAAATGTGGCCGAATTTAATTCGGGGCACAGTGTACGAACTTCCATCCAAGGCGTGTAGGCTGCATCATAGTTTTTAACTTTTGCATATTCAGCAAATATGCTCAAATTGGCAGGGCAATCTGCAGCGCTCTGTGCAAAAACATTGCATAGAGAAAACCCCGTAATAATTATTGAAAAAATAAAGTTCCTTTTCATGTACTTAAATTTACTGTTTGTCAGATATAATTATCTGTAAAAAAACCTCAACTTTGAATATAATTAATTTCGTTCTTAATCATATTGACGTTTGATAAACCATAAATCGTTTAATGAAAAACCGATTCGAATGGTTACATAATTTTCTTCTGCAAGATTGTTTACTGTCGCCCCCATTTTCCCCAATTCAACTCCAATATTTGCGGTCGACAGACCTGCAATTGGCAATCCTAGTCCAAAGTTTATGCCAAAATCATCAATCGAAGTACCGTTTACACGCAAACCTGTCTGACCCGTACGTACACCTACGCGATAAATGATCCTTTTCCAATAACTGCTAAACGAATCATATTCGGGAATGAAAAAACCTCCCACAGATAACTGTTTGGATGATTCATAACTGGCGTTATCAAAACTTAAGTAAGAATTGTTAACTCCAGATCCTGATTGAATCCATTGAACACCTGCATACCATTTTTGATTTTCACCCAATCCCAAACCAATGGTGTAAGTTGAAGGTAATTCAATATCAGTAACATCTAGTCCAAGGGCTGTTAAGTCAATTTCTTGTGCGTCATTCACACTCCCAATTAGGCTGTTAAAAGTTGTAATGGAGCGATTGTTCTCGGACTGTAAAGCTACTTCGGGACGGTACGAAACGTGGAATTGGGAATACAATTTGCTGTTCCAATCCTGCTTATAGGCAGCAGAGATATTCCACTCAACACCGCGTACCAAAGACTCATCAAATAATTGTGTAGATAAATCAATATCTTGGTCAAAGCGTACATGACTGCGTTGTACCTGCCCAAAGTTGTAGTGAAAGGCGAAACCAAGTGATAAATTTTTAATCGGAGAAAAACCGAAAGACAAAAAAACCTGATTTATCCCACCAGATCCTTCATACTGATCGCCAAAGCTGATCTCTTCAGGGTCGTCAACATTGCGTAAACGGTACCCAACGGCACTTTGGGGCATCAATCCAAAAGCAAAACCAAAATGTTTGGTAGGAACCGCAACAGCTAAATAGTCTATACCAGCCGTGGTGTTGCTGATAGCATTTCCTTGTGAGTCAAATTTGGTATTTCGATGGTTGGCTCCTATAGAATAGTTCACCATTTTTAGATTGGCTAAACTTGCAGGAGATGAAATGCTATGACTGATACTATCCGCATAACTGACAAAACCACCCATCATGCGCTGTTCAGCCGATCCACGAAAAAGGGTTTCTCCAGTCCCGTAAAAAGAATACGGAGATAAGGTTCCTTTTTGAGCATGCACTGCTGTAGAAATCAACAGCAAATAGAATAGTATGTTACGAATCATTCAATTAAATTGAGTTCGAGTAGGGAGTTGAGGCCGTAGGCCAAAAAATCAACGTGGGCAAAGATGCCATTTTTTAGGCGTTCAGCCAAAAAGTTTGCGTCTCCCCCTGTTAAAATTACCTTAAATTTTGGGGTGTTTTGGGTATACTGAGCAATAAAAGCATTTATCTCAGCACATGTACCATCTAAAACACCATGATGAATAGCATCTTGGGTATTGACTGGCGGGAAAGTGCTTGAGCTATTGAAATCTAACTTCGGCAGAGCATCTGTAAATTCATGCATAGCGCGGTAACGCATTCCAAGCCCAGGACTGATGGAACCCCCTAAATGATGTGATTGAGCATTTATTAAGTCATATGTAATGCAAGTGCCAGCGTCGATGACTAAAACATCTTCTTCAGGAAACATATTTATCGCTGCTGACAGACCAACCACACGATCTAAGCCCAATTGTTCAAATGGTGAATAAGACGAGGTAAAAGGAATTCGCATAGAATGATTTACACGGATGCAATGGGTGTTTTTTGTAAGTGAAGACATCCAAGGAAATTCAGAGGTTGTAACTGTTGATACAATGCTATTCTTAATGGAGTATGTATTAATCAAAGCCTGCATGTCAAAGACATCATCATGGGCTATGACATAACGGATCACAACTTTCGAAGAATCAAAAACTACGAGTTTGATGGTTGTATTGCCTATATCAACAGTTAAGTTCACTTACAATAAATCAAGTTTTACAAATTTAGTTTAAATTTATAAAGACCTTTGCCCATTTTTACAAAGAGTTTATATTTGCAGCTGCGTAATCGCATGGTACCTTAGCTCAGTTGGTAGAGCAAAGGACTGAAAATCCTTGTGTCCCTGGTTCGATTCCTGGAGGTACCACCTCAAAAAGCCCAAACGAAAGTGCGGGCTTTTTTGTATTTTAGAGCATATAAAGCCCCAAACTCATGCCTACAAACCTTACACTCGGCGAATTTATCATTCAAAATCAAGAGCATTTCCCCTACTCATCGGGTGAGCTTTCTAGCCTAATCAATGCCATTCGACTGGCTTCTAAAACTGTTAACCACGAAGTCAACAAAGCTGGGTTGGTTGACATTGTTGGCGCACATGGCGAAACCAATGCTCATGGCGAAGACCAACAAAAACTAGATGTACTGGCCAACCGAGTATTTATCAAAGCCTTGCAAAACCGTGAAATCATCTGTGGATTGGCTTCTGAAGAAGAAGATGATTTTATAAACTTTGACATAGACAGTAAAGCCAATAACAACAAATACATCGTTTTGATAGATCCTTTAGATGGATCTTCCAATATCGATGTCAATGTTTCAGTAGGAACTATTTTTTCTATTTACAGAAGAGTTTCCAAGTTGGGCGCTCCAGCTCAAATGGAAGATTTTTTGCAAAAAGGACACGCTCAAGTAGCCGCTGGCTATGTTGTGTATGGCACATCTACCATGTTGGTATATACTACCGGAAAAGGGGTGCATGGGTTTACACTCAACCCAGCTTTGGGAACGTTTTATTTATCACATCCAGACATGAAATTCCC
This sequence comes from Flavobacteriaceae bacterium, assembly GCA_016780065.1. Taxonomy (GTDB): domain Bacteria; phylum Bacteroidota; class Bacteroidia; order Flavobacteriales; family Flavobacteriaceae; genus UBA724. Next base: position 91,353 of record JADHML010000001.1, on the reverse strand, counting down.
AAAATCAGGATCTATTTATTCGATCAATGAAGGGAACTATTTTCATTTTCCAGAGGGTGTTAAATTGTACATAAAATACTGCCAAGCAAGTGGGGTCAACAGACCCTATACATCTAGATACATAGGTTCGTTGATTTCAGATTTTCACCGAAACCTAATCAAAGGGGGTATTTATTTGTATCCCTCGACCAAAAATCACCCCAACGGAAAGCTCAGACTCTTATATGAATGTAACCCCATCGCTTTTTTGGCAGAGCAAGCAGGTGGCAAAGCCACCAATGGATATAAACGCATTCTAGATATCAATCCCAAACAATTGCACCAAAGAGTTCCATTTTATTGTGGCAATACGGAAATGGTAAACCGGCTTGAAGGTTTTTTGGCACAGTAGTTGACAGATTTTAGGCTTTAGACTCAAAATCATACATTTGAGAATCATCTTTATTTAGAAACATGGAAAAAACCTATTACAAACCTCAAGATCTTAAAAAATTTGGCGATATCACAAATTGGAATAAAGAACTAGGAGATAAATTTTTTGAATACTACAACGCTGTATTTGAATCAGGAGCCCTAACAGCTCGTGAAAAATCTCTAATCGCTCTTGCCGTATCACATGTAGTCCAATGCCCTTACTGTATTGATGCATATACCCAAGATGGGCTAAAACGAGGAATTGAGAAGGAAGAAATGATGGAAGCTGTTCATGTAGGTGCCGCTATCAAAAGTGGAGCAGCCTTGGTGCATGGAGTGCAAATGATGAATATTCATGACAAACTCAGTATGTAATGGGTCTAAAATCATTACACGCTCGTCAAAACAGTCTATCTAACACAGATCGACAACTAGAGATTTTGTCCAATGGCATCTTTGAAAATGGGGAATTGCCCCGATTCATTGATCGTATAGATCAGAAATTAAGTCCCAAAAAACTTGAAATTCTGCAAATAAACATGGGTTATATGTGCAATCAAGTTTGTGCGCATTGTCATGTAGATGCAGGTCCTGATCGTAAAGAAATCATGACACGCAAAACACTCCAAATGTGTTTAGACATTTGTAAGAACCATAGGATATCAACTCTTGACCTTACTGGGGGTGCGCCCGAAATGAACCCCCACTTCCGCTGGTTTGTTGAGGAATCTAGCACACATGTTGATGACCTCATTGTGCGCTCGAATCTGACCATACTGACTGCTAACAAAACCTACAAAGAACTTCCTGAGTTTTTTGCTAAACACAACGTCCATGTGGTGTCTTCTCTGCCGTTTTACAGCCGCAACAAAACAGATCGTCAGCGTGGAGACGGAGTATTTGACAAATCAATCAAAGCCCTTCAAACACTCAATGCATTAGGATATGGACAACCCAACTCCAAACTTCAGCTCGACCTGGTATACAATCCTGCAGGTGCTTTTTTGCCAGGAGATCAAAAAGAACTTGAAGCCGATTTCAAAAAAGCATTATTGGAGGATTTTGGCATCGTATTCAATAAATTGTACACCATCACAAATATGCCCATAAGCAGGTTTTTAGACTATTTGCTAGCCACTGAAAATTATGAAGACTACATGCGTGAATTGGTTTTAGCATACAATCCAACAGCCTTAGAAAATGTAATGTGTACCAACACCCTATCTGTAGGATGGGACGGCAGTTTGTACGATTGTGATTTTAATCAAATGCTCAATTTGAAGATTAATGGTCCGATCGACCACATCAGTGGTTATAAGCCTGAAATCAACAAGCGCAGCATTCGAGTTTCACAACACTGCTATGGTTGCACTGCCGGTGCTGGAAGTAGTTGTCAAGGCGCTTTGAACTCATGAAAAAAAGAATCATTGTCTTTGTAAAAAACCCCGTTGAGGGTCAAGTAAAAACCCGACTGGGTAGTCAAATCGGTCATCGGGCAGCACTGGAGGTATATATCGCGTTGATAAAACGCACTGCCAAAGCGTGTAAGAACTTTGCACATGCGGTATACTATAGCCAATGGGTAGACAATGATGATGATTTTAAAACAAACCATAAGTATATGCAACGAGGCAATAACCTAGGGGATCGAATGCGTAATGCCCTTCTAGATGGTTTTTCTATGGGCTACACCCACCAAATCTTAATTGGAAGTGATCTGCCCAATCTTAGCAGTACAATCATTCAACACGCTTTTGAACAACTAGAGAAACACGAAATTGTCGTAGGACCCGCCCATGACGGGGGATATTATTTAGTGGGTATGCAATCTCCCTTCAAAGAAATTTTTAATAAAGTAGACTGGAGCACAGACAAGGTCTTGGATCAAACCCTCGACCATTGTAAATCATTTTGCTACTCCTTACTTGATACACACATTGACATTGACACACAAAAAGATTTAGAACAATTTCCAAAACTTATACAACATACACATGAAAGAACAAATTGAAGAAGCAGTTGAGTATTTGACAGAAAAAGGGTTTGATGCTCCAGAAATTGGCATCATATTGGGCACAGGCATGGGCAAATTGGTAACCCATATGGAGATTCAAGAAAGTTTGAGTTATAATCACATTCCTCATTTTCCAGCTTCTCGAGTAGAATTTCACAAAGGCAAGCTTCATTATGGTCGATTGGGCGGAAAAACAGTCATCGTCATGCAAGGACGGTTCCACCTGTATGAGGGTTATGATTTGTTGCAAATCACCTTTCCTGTTCGAGTGATGCATGCTTTGGGAATCAAGCACTTACTCATTAGTAATGCCGCAGGAGCCATCAACAAACAGTTTAAAAAAGGAGAACTCATGCTTTTGACGGATCATATCAACTTACAGGGAGGATCCCCTTTGGCATTTAAGGGAGTGGAATCTTTTGGAGAACGGTTTGTTGACATGATTGCACCCTATGACAAATTACTTAATAAAACCCTCCGACAAGCGGCAGAAAAACACAACATTCTTCTAAATGAGGGAGTATATGCTTCTGTGGTAGGTCCACATCTCGAAACACGTGCTGAATATCGTTACTTGGGCATCATTGGTGCAGATGCGGTAGGTATGTCAACAGTCCCGGAAGTGATTGTTGCCAATCATCTTGACCTGCCCTGTGCCGCCATTTCCATCCTAACAGATGAGTGTGACCCTGAAAACCTTAGCCCTATTAACATCCCCGAAATTATGATGCTTGCAGAAAAAGCCGAGCCATCAATTATCAAAATTTTCACCCTAACAATCAAATCTTTATGAGCTATCTAGAAACCACAAAAAATGTTTACAAAGAAGCAGCACTAACTCCAGATGTTGGCCTATGTTGTACAACCAATCCTATTTGGGAATTACCTGGACTCAGCATCCCAAAAATCATGCAAGAAATGAATTATGGATGTGGAAGCACCGCACACCCTAGAGACCTCGGCAACAGCCCCAATGTGCTTTATGTGGGTGTGGGAGGGGGTATGGAGTTGCTTCAGTTTGCCTATTTCTCAAGAAGAAAAGGGGCGATAATCGGAGTCGATGTCGTAGATGAAATGCTTGAAGCTTGTGGTAAAAATTTTGAAAAAGCCGCTCAAGAGAATGATTGGTTTAACCCCAATTTTATACAACTCAAAAAAGGAGATGCCCTAGAACTGCCCATTGAAGATAAAACCATTGATGTAGCAGCACAAAACTGCTTGTTTAATATCTTCAAAGAAGAAGATGTAAGGAAAGCTTTGCAAGAAATGTACCGTGTGTTAAAACCCCACGGTAAGCTGGTGATGAGCGATCCCACTTGTGAACAAAAAATGAATGAAACACTTCGTGAGGATGCACAATTAAGGGCTTTGTGTTTAAGTGGCGCCTTGCCAATAGCTGAATACATTAAGCTTCTAACAGACGTCGGTTTTGGAACCATTGAAATCAGGAGTAGAAAACCCTATCGTGTTTTAGACCCCACACATTATGACACTTCAGAACTAATCTACATCGAAAGCATTGAGGTATGCGCGATCAAAGACCCAATGCCCTCAGATGGACCTTGCGTATTTACAGGACGGGCTGCTATATATTTCGGAGCGGATGACTATTATGATGACCATAACGGACATGTGTTGTTGCGCAACCAACCCTTGTCTGTCTGCGATAAAACCGCACAAAAGCTATTAAAACTAAATCGATCAGATATTTTTATTTCTGAACCTACTTTCCATTACGACGGAGGGGGTTGTTGTTAAGACTTATGAAAGTTTTTGTTCCCTTATTGTTTTTGAGTCTATTTACATGGGCACAACCCACCCACGAGTCGTGGACTTCCTTATTGAAGGTTTATGTAGACGAAGCTGGAAACGTGGATTATAAGTCTTGGCAAAAAAATCCAGACAAACTCATCGAATACATCCAATATTTAGAAGGAAATACACCAAAAGAAGATTGGTCAAAACCCGAAAAACTCTCTTATTGGATTAATGTGTATAATGCATGTACGGTTCAGCTTATTTTAGATCATTATCCTTTAAAATCGATATTATTGCTAGTCAACCCATGGCGAAGAGATGTATTTTTATATCAAGGCAAGCCTCTCAATCTTAACCATATTGAGCATGAAATATTGCGAAAGATGAATACACCACAAATTCATTTTGCCATCAATTGTGCCTCGCGATCTTGCCCGGATTTGGAAAGACAGGCATACGAAGCACATTCCCTACATGAACAGCTGAATCGAGCAACAAAAAAATTCTTAAATGACCTCTCAAAAAACAACCTAAACAAACCCCAAATTCAACTCTCTAAAATTTTTAAATGGTTTGAGGAAGATTTCCTTCAGCATGGAAGTGTATTGGATTTTATAAATTTATACATAGAAACACCATTGAAAAGTGATCATCCCATCAAATACCAACGATACGACTGGTCTTTAAACGAAAAATAATGCGAAAAATAGTCATTATCGGAAACGGAATTTCTGGAGTAACTGCCGCACGGCACTTACGCAAGATGGGTGATGATAAGATTTTATTGATCTCTGACGAATCGGACGCCTTTTTTTCGCGTACTGCTCTAATGTATGTGTATATGGGGCATATGAAATTTGAGCACACCTACCCTTACGAGGAGGAGTTCTGGAATCAGAATAAAATTGAACGCTTGCGTGGACGGGTTGACAAAATAGATCCAACAAATAAAACCTTGATACTGGCAGACAAACAAAACATTGATTATGATGTGCTCATCATTGCCACTGGTTCAATGCCAAATCGTTATGGATGGCCAGGGGAGCATCTACAAGGGGTTCAAGGACTGTATCACAAACAAGATTTGGAAGCCTTGGAAGCTTCCACTCCCAAAATTGACAGAGCTGTCATTGTAGGAGGCGGGTTGATAGGGGTAGAATTGGCTGAAATGTTAGTTAGCCGAGGAAAGAAAGTTACTTTCTTGGTTAGAGAAACCGCCTTCTGGAACGGGGTCTTACCTCACGAAGAAGCCTCAATAATTGGTGATCACATAAAAAAACATGGAATCGATTTGAGGCTTTCTACCGAACTCAAAGAAATTATTTCTGATGATAATGGATCTGTTGCGGGTGTTGTAACTCACAGCGGCGAACAAATACCTTGTCAATGGGTTGGACTTGCTGCTGGAGTATCTCCCAACATTGGTTTTCTAACCAAAAGTATCATCGAAACAGATAGAGGTGTATTGGTAGATCGCCATTTAAAAACAAACCTACCTGACATTTATGCCATTGGCGATTGTGCCCAACAAAGACACCCTCTCGAAGGGCGTCCTTCAGTGGAGGCTGTTTGGTACACTGGCAGGATTATGGGCGAGACCGTTGCTCAAACCATCATGGGGATGCCAAAAGAATACAATCCTGGACAGTGGTTCAATTCAGCTAAGTTTTTTGATATTGAATACCAGACCTATGGTAGGGTTCATACTCAAAAACAAAAAAATGAACAACATCTCTATTGGTCAGCAAACAACAAAGCCCTTCGGATTGCATATGACAAAAGCAGCCAACGTGTGTTGGGTATACACTCCTTGGGTATACGCTTACGCCACGATTGTATAGACCAATGGTTAAATGAAGGGAAAGCATATGAGTATGTCATAAAGCATTTGCAAGAAGCCCTTTTTGACCCAGAACTGTACCGAAGTCCCGTGCAACATATTAAACAAACTTTTAACACCCAATTAGCTGTATGACGTCAAAAACTCGAAATACGTATTTCTTTTTCGGAGCAATGCAAGCGGTATTAGGTTTGTTGGTCTTGACTACTTCCCTATTTAACAAAAACTCTCAGAACTGGCTTCTGTTTGTGGCATTGACACTAATTGTTTTGGGAGGTATATTTTATACCCATGCTTTGTACGATCGCACTTTGCCAGGAATTAAAAACAACGGTGTTTGGCACAAAGGACTTAGCAACCGTGGCTGGAGTGCATGGTTATTGGGTGTGGTGCTAACTGCTTTTTATGTAGCCTTGTACTGGTATCCAGAAACTTTGGGTTATAACAGTCAGGGGAACAATTCTGGACTGGTAGGTTTTTTTGACTCCTTAAGTTTATTACTCAATGGAAAGCCTGCTAGCCAATGGTTTGTTTATGGAACGCTGTACACTCTTGCTATTCTTGTTTTTGGATATAAATTTTTACACAAATACCGGCACAACAGATACCAAGTCGTGCGCACCATTTCAGTAATGTTTTTCCAGTTGGGATTCGCCTTTCTGATACCCGAAATACTCTCCAAACTCAATCCTCAGTACGCCTATTTTGATATGGATCTCAAAAATATGTGGCCGCTAGACTACGACTTCTTTTATGACTGGCACCTCAACAACCAACTGGACAGCGGTTCTTTGGGGATGTTTATGTTATTATTTGGTTTGCTTATGGTGGTGCTCATTTCACCTATTTTGACATATTTTTTTGGGAAAAGATGGTATTGTTCTTGGGTATGTGGTTGTGGGGGATTGGCTGAAACGGCAGGCGATCCATTTCGTCAACTTTCTAGCAAAAAGAAATGGGTTTGGAAACTTGAGCGTTGGTCGGTGCATTTGGTTTTGTTTTTTGTGACTGTTATGACCTTGGCGGTTTTATATAGTTATTTGGAGAAAAACAACAACCTGTTAGGAATCACCCAAGACCAGTTCGTCTATGGAAGTATCGGATTGATTGTTCTGGTAATGGCCGTAATATATGGTTTTAAAAGAAAGGCACTTAATAAAGATGCACTGATCACTTTGGGCACCTTGGGTACCATTGTTTTGGCGCTGATCGTCATGAACCACACTGCGGATGCCAATCAATTGTTTTTTGTGAACAGCTATAAACTCAGGGAATGGTACGGGTTTGGTATCGGCGCCGCGTTTAGCGGGGTGATTGGTGTTGGGTTCTACCCTATTTTGGGCAGTCGGGTGTGGTGTCGATTTGGTTGCCCGATGGCGGCCGTTTTAGGCCTACAACAACGTTTGTTTTCCAAGTTTCGAATTACAACCAATGGCGGGCAATGCATTTCATGTGGCAACTGTTCTGTTTACTGTGAAATGGGAATAGACGTACGTGCTTACGCCCAAAGGGGAGAGCACATTGTTCGTTCTTCTTGTGTGGGATGTGGTATCTGTTCGGCTGTATGTCCAAGGGGTGTACTTAAACTCGAAAACGTAGCCACAGAAATTCGCATGAAGAATAGTGGCCTTATTATGAACAACCCTTCCGATTTATTGGGTGAGCTTAAAAAAACCCTTTGAACCCTAGAATTACTGTCATCATCCCTGCCTTCAATGAGGCGCCCTCAATTGGTAAGGTCATTAAGGATATTCCTCAAATTGTATCTGAAACCATCGTTGTGGATAATGGCTCTACTGACAAGACCTCAGAAATTGCTCAACAAGCAGGTGCCACTGTTTGTTACGAACCAAGAAAAGGATATGGATATGCCTGTTTGAAAGGATTGGAAAAATGTGCGGAAAACCCACCAAACATTGTTGTGTTTTTAGATGGAGATTACTCAGATTACCCTGAACAGCTTACAGAAATTGTTGCACCCATCATCCAAAATAAGGTCGATTTTGTAATCGGTGCAAGAGTCTCTAGATTGAGAGAAAAAGGTGCGATGACCTTCCCGCAAATTTTTGGAAATGCTTTGGCAACAACACTTATGAAATTGTTTTTTGGAGCCAGATTTACAGATCTGGGACCTTTTAGAGCCATTCGATATGACAAGCTTCTAGCACTCAACATGTCTGATAAAACCTATGGGTGGACCGTTGAGATGCAACTCAAAGTCCTCAAACAAAAAGTGAAATATCTAGAAATCCCTGTAAAATATAGAAATAGAATAGGGGTTTCAAAGGTATCAGGAACCATAAAAGGTGCTATATTTGCCGGAGTAAAAATCCTCTACTGGATTTTTAAATATACACTCAGGTAAATGGATTTTGATTGGTCCGACATCCTTGTCCCAGTTTCCGCCCTACTCATGGGCCTATATGCGCTCGCTCTATTACTGATTTTTTTATATGCCATTAGTCAACTTAGTTTGCTAATCAACTATGTCCGTAATAAAAATAAAACCGATCAATCACCAAGGTTTGACCTCAATGATACAGATCAAGTACCGTACGTTACCATACAATTGCCTGTGTACAACGAACTGTATGTCATCGAAAGATTGTTGAATCATGTATCCAAAATAGAATACCCCAGAGATAAATTTGAAGTTCAAGTACTAGATGACTCAACTGACGAATCTGTTTCCTTGACCTCTAAACAGATTTCAGAACTTCAAAAAACTGGACTGGACATTGTACATGTACGAAGAACAAACCGAACCGGATTTAAAGCAGGTGCCTTAAAAGAAGGTTTGCAAGAAGCAAAAGGGGAATTTGTAGCCATTTTTGATGCAGATTTCGTCCCAGGAACAGACTGGTTGTTTCAAACTGTTCCCTACTTTAAAGACAAGCAAGTGGGCGTAGTTCAAACCCGATGGGGACACATAAACAGAGACTATTCTTTGCTAACCCAAGTGCAGGCTTTTGCCCTGGACATACATTTTACACTCGAGCAAGTAGGCCGGAACAGCGGTGGACACTTTATAAACTTTAACGGTACGGCAGGCGTATGGCGTAAGTCATGCATTGTTGATGCTGGAAATTGGGAAGGAGACACACTAACTGAAGATTTAGATCTAAGTTATCGCGCACAACTCAAAGGGTGGAAATTTAAATATTTAGAGGATGTGGAAACACCTGCTGAGCTTCCTGTAGTGATGAGTGCTGTGCGATCGCAACAATTTCGATGGAACAAAGGAGGTGCTGAAAACTTCCAGAAAATGATTCGAAAGATTTTTCAAGCCAAAAACATTGACTTCAAAACACGTTTGCATGCCATCATGCACCTACTAAACAGTTCGATGTTCTTTACCGTTCTAGTGGTGTCGATTCTAAGCATCCCTATGCTATATATTAAAAACGAATGGGGTCATTTCCGATGGTTTTTCGACGTGACGAGCTTGTTTATTATCAGCACAATTATATTCTTTATCTGCTACTGGCACACTTTTAAACGCATTCACGGAAAAGGATTCACAAACTTTCTAACTTTCACCAAACAGTTTGTGACTTTCTATGCGGTAGCCATCGGGTTTTCGGTTCACAATTCAGTGGCTGTCTTAGAGGGTCATTTACGCAAACGATCCGAATTTATTAGAACACCTAAATTCAACATAGGTACCTTTAAAGATAATTTCAAGACCAACAAATACCTCCAAAAAAATATTTCTAAAAGCACCATCGTTGAAGGTCTTTTAACGCTTTATTTCTTATTTGGGATGTACAGTGCTTTTGTCGTCGGTCCTGAAGGAGACTTTGGACTATTCCCTTTCCATATGCTGTTGTTTTTTGGTTTTGGATTCATTGTTTACAGCTCTGTCAAAGCCAAGGTATAATGCTTGCTCGTTTAACGCTTCTCGTCCTTCCAGCTTGGGTTATTTGGGGAAGCTACTGTTATGTAGGTTATTTTCTAGAGCGGAGTTCTTTTGCTTTATTGTGTTTGGTGTGGTTTGGCGGATCCATTATGTGTTATTGGTGGGTCCATAACAACCGTTTCTCTCTTAGTCATGGGCTTTGGCTTGCAGCTATCATCCGGGTCAGCCTTTTTTTTGTAACCCCAGAGCTTTCGCAAGATTTCTACCGCTACCTGTGGGACGGGCAACTGCTCCACCTTGGCGTAAACCCCTATCAATATACACCTAGTCAGTGGATGCATCAATGGGGAGCGTCACAAATCCCTCATGCAGAAACTTTGATAGAAGGTATGGGAGAGCTCAGCGCTTCCAACCACTCAAACTATCCGCCCCTTCACCAATTCGCATTTTACATATCAACCCTTTTTGGCAACAGCCTACTATCAGGGATCATAGGTTTGCGTTTGTTTGTAATTCTAGGCGATCTTATGGTATGTTATTTTGGGATTAAGATTTTACATTTTTTAAAACTTCCAAAAAAAAGAATCTTATGGTATGTCCTGAACCCCTTGATCATTCTAGAACTGTATGCAAATCTTCATCTTGAGGGTTTGATGTTAGGTCTTTTTTTATTAGGAATCTATGGGCTTTTTAAATCACAGACGATTACACCAATATTAGGGATCGCTGGTGCAATCTCCTTAAAACTATTGCCGCTACTTACACTTCCAGTCATTTTTCGATACAAGAACCAACCTCTCAAAAATGCGTGGTTGATTTTGGGAGTCATTGTAATAAGTTGTCTTTCTTTTACTCCCTTTATCTCTGTAGAAATGTTCACCAACTACTCAAATACTTTAGGGCTTTGGTTTACGAACTTCGAATTTAATGGGAGCATTTATTATATAGTACGGTCCATAGGATCAGACTGGTTGGGCTACAACCCCATACGGACCGTTGGAAAAATATTGCCATTGGTCAGCTTTTTTATACTCTTAATTCTTTGGATTAAGCATCCATTACGACAGCAACATCATTTTTTTGACTTGATAACCATGAGTTTTTGTCTGTATTTGTTCTTCTCAACAACCATTCATCCATGGTATTTAGTCTTACCTTTAGGCATGTCACTCTTTGGGAAATACAGGTTCCCTTGGGTATGGTCAACTTTGATTGTTTTTAGTTACTCTGCCTATGGCGCATCTGGCTTCAAAGAAAACATGCTGTTAATAACGATAGAATACATTTTAGTCTATGGATTCTTGTTTTGGGAAGTGTTTTTAAAAAGAAAAATACAAGCTTCTAAAGCATGGTCAGGTTGTTAACCTCTTGTTGGGTTAGGTGTCGCCAATTCCCTCTTGGGAGATCCTTTTTTGTAAGTCCTGCAAACACAACACGATCCAATGCCACAACCTCGTAACCCAAATGCTCAAAAAGCCGTCTTACGATGCGGTTTTTTCCAGAGTGAAGCTCTAAACCAACTTCTCGTTTTGATGCTCCATGAACATAACTCACTTGATCCGCTTTGATAGGTCCATCATCGAGCTTAACCCCGTGTCTTATAGCTGATAAATCCGAGGAGGAAAGAGATTTATCCAAAACCACATGGTATAATTTTTTGATTTGAGAAGAAGGGTGGGTTAATTTTTTAGCTAAATCCCCATCATTGGTAAAAAGAAGCAACCCTGTAGTAGGGCGATCCAAACGGCCTACAGGGACAATACGTGACTTGGTTGACTTAGCGACCAAATCCATGACGGTTTTACGTCCTCTATCGTCCCGGGTTGTTGTAATAAACCCTTTTGGCTTGTTGAGTAATACATAAGCCTTTTTCTCAGGGTTGATGCGCTTTCCATCAAATTGCACCACGTCATTGGGCTGTACCTGAAAACCCATCTCGGTGACTATTTTATTATTAACCTTAACAACACCCAAGCCGATGTGCATATCTGCTTCTCTGCGCGAACATATACCCGCATGAGCAATGTATTTGTTAAGTCTGATCGCCTCTGTTTTATTTTTGGAAGGTTTTTGCTTTTTCTTACGAGAGTCTGACATGAATCTTTTTTGCAAAGGTACGCCAACTAAAGCGAGATTCTTAATAAAGGTAGGCTAAGAATTCCAACCAAAATAACAAGTTTAATTCCCAAGTGAATAAAGGAAAGGATCTTTTGGCTGTGTGTAAACCACAAAATCGAGGTGCATACACTCAATGATATTAATGCAAAAATAAAATACAGAGCCATGCTTTGGAGTTCAAAAAACTGAAATAAAAGAAAAACTACACCATAGGCACACAATACCAAAACAGTAAAGAACTGCTTAGTAGTGCGCTCACCAAAAACTCCTGGAATCGTTTGATAGCGATGTGAAAGATCTCCTTTGAGATTGTGTAAATCTTTGATCAATTCGCGCATGGAAATCAACAAAAATAAATAGGCTGCATGGGTAAAGATCTCCAAGCTAAAATTTCTGAAATACACCGTAACAGCAAAAAAGGGCAATATGGTAAGTAATGCAGATGTTAGGTTACCTATAAACAAAAACCTTTTAATAAAAATAGAATATAAGACCATGGCTCCCATATAAACCGCAAAAAATATTACAGCTCTAAATGAGACATAACTAGCCGCTAACAAAGCAAAAAAAATCAAAACAAAATATACTGCTAGTTTGGTTTGAGCAGAAACATTTCGTTCCAACAAGGTCTTTTGAGGTCTGTTAATCAAGTCTTTTTCTTCATCAAAAAATGCATTAAAAATATATCCTGAGGCGACACTTAATGAAGTAGCCACAACAATCATCCAAAAGTTAAAATCAAGAAGGATGGAAATACCATTGTATTCGGGAGCAAATAGGAAAAAGGCGGACACAAATTGAGCTAAAACCAACACAAACAAATTGAGACCACGCACCAATGAAAAAAGGCCGATTCCTTTAATTATCAGCTTTTTTAAAGAGTTGGACACCACTACTGTTTAAAAGGTATATACCACTTCTAGTTGGTGGTCTTTGAGTATAGATTGAGCATGCGCAAGGTTTTGGGTAAAACCAAGCATATAACCTCCACCTCCTGATCCACAGAGTTTGAGATAATAGGCATTAGACTCTATTCCCTGTTGCCATAGGGCATGAAACTTTTTCGGAATCATGGGTTTAAAGTGCTTTAACACAATTCTAGACAAGCTTTTGAGATTGCCAAACAACGACTTGACATCACCCTTTAGAAAATCCTCAACACATGAATCAGAATAAGAAATAAACTGTTCTTTAATCATCTTTCTAAAAGCAGGAGACTCCATTTGGTTCATAAAAATGGAAACCATTGGCGCCGTTTCGCCCATCATACCACTGTCTAATAAAAAAACCGCTCCCTGACCACTTCGTTGTTGTGAAGGAATGCCTGTGGGCTCTAAATGATCTTTTGAATGAATTAAAATCGGGAGGCTTAAAAAACTATTTAAAGGATCAAGACCTGACGATTTTCCATGAAAAAAAGACTCCATGACCCCAAAAATTTCTTTTAGTTTAAGGAGCTTTTGACGCGTTAAGTTTTCCAGGATAGTAATTTTATCAACTGCATAGCGATCGTAAATCGCTGCTACCAAAGCACCACTACTACCGATACCATAACCTTGAGGTATGCTGCTGTCAAAGTACATCCCTCTTTCCAAATCATTTTGGTAACGCTTCAAATCAAATTGCACCAACGACGGATCTATTTCTTTAAGATAATCGGCATAGTCGCGCAACTTAACATTCGATGCTTGAGCATGCTCAGATTGTGTACCCGAAGTTTTGAGTGCTCCTTTATAAAAATTGTAAGGAATAGAAAGGCCTTTGGCATCTTTGATGATACCATACTCTCCAAATAGAAGTATTTTGGCGTAAAAAAGTGGACCTTTCATTGTATAAAATTACATTTTTTTTATTCCTGTACCAACTTGGTCGTGAATATAGGCTCCGTTTTGACAAAATGAAGAAAGATCATTCTCTATAAAAGACTGAACAAGCTCTTTGATGTCATTTGGATAAAGCAAATGCACATTAGCGCCTGCATCGAGGGTAAAAGCAACCTGACGCCCAGTTTTCTTACGATACTCCCAAACGGACTGAATAATATGTAAGGTGTTGGGTTGCATAAGGACATATTGGGGTTCTGAAGTAAGCATCATAGCGTGTAAGCTCAAGGCTTCTTTTTCAACCAACTGTACAAAGCTTTCTATGTCACCATTTTTAAGAATATCAATAAGTTGGCCATAATGACCCCTTGCTTGCTCAAAACGTGTAGAGGCAAAAGGGTGTCCTTGCATCAAGTTATGACCCAAGGTACTGCTGACTGCCTTTTGTCCTTTATCTACCAACAAAACACTGTCACAGAAGCGGCTAAAAACAGGATGTGTATTTTCTATTTTTACTCCAAAAAGGTCTGAACTTGATGGAGTTTTGGCATGTTGTCCCCATCCTACAATAGGGCCCTGGATACTCCGTGCCGCACTTCCTGAGCCTAATCGTGCCAGAAAAGAGGTTTTCTGAGTGGTGTAGCTTGGCGTCTGCAATGGATCTAACTGCACTTCCAAATCCATAATACAGGCTGCTAATGCCCCCATAGCTGAAGCCGATGATGCAATACCACTGCTGTGCGGGAAAGTATTAGAGGTTTCAATATACAAGCTGTAATGCATCAAATAAGGAACATAATCTTTGATCCTATTCAAAAACGATTGCACTTTGGGTTTAAATTCAGGTTTAGGAATTCCATCGAATGAAATTTCAAATAAAAAACTTTCTTGTGGGTGTGGTTGTTTTTGAAAATATACTTTGGTGTGTGTGCGACACTTATCAAGAGTAAAACTAACAGATGGATTCTTAGGGATTTGAGGATCTTGTTTGCCCCAATATTTGACCAATGCAATGTTGCTAGGTGCTGACCAATGGGCTGTATAATTATCCAACCATTTGGGTGAATTTTTAAAAATAAAAGAATTTAAATCACTCATAATTTATGTGCAAAGATAGTGTACCAACGTTCTAGATACGGTTCAAGTGCAAAAAAATACAATTCATTGAAATTATTTGTTCAAATACCTATTAAGTTCTAACTTGTTTGGGTTTAATCAAAAAATAATAACAATGTTTAACAAATCTAGAACTTTATCTACCCTAGCCACTTTTGTGGTTATGTATTTTTTGCCTTGGATTTTTTACACTCTAAGCGCAGATTTTTTTCAAGAACAGACAATTGTCGATGTCTCAAGAGGTCAGGAGAACATGATTCTTTGGGCTTTGACTCTTGGCTGTCTATTTATGGCGTATTTTTTCTGTATAATATATGAGCGATGGTGTCAAGGTGACCACAGTGGCTCATTAGGAATTCGCTTTGGTGTACTGCTTGCTCTTTTTTGGAACCTTGGCATGATGTTTATTATGTATGGAACCGAACTTCGCATGGAACCTCTTGGATATTTGGTTGATGGAATCTTTTGGATATTCAATTACGGCTTAGCAGGTCTTGTTGCTGCAAAAGTGTATGGTGCAGTAACTCCAAAAACCAAAGACTCTTAAAACGTTGAGTCTTTAAAAACAAAAAACCCCGCAATAGCGGGGTTTTTGATATTAAGAAAAACTAATTTATACAGACTTTACAAATGGAAGACCTGTACGCTCGTTTTCTACTACTTTCTTACCAGAAGGCAAATCACAAGCGTTGCTTCTTTGATCTTTGGCAAAGTAATAAATGGTTTGGTTTCTTCCACCTTTGAGTGTTACATCTTTAGTGTGTAAATAATAAGTTTTTCCTTTACTGTTTTGAAATGAATATGCCATGATTATTAATTTTACCTAAAAATACACTTTTTTTTACAGATATGCCACTTTGTTAAAAAGTTATCGAAGGTAAAAAGAACAAAACTTATCAAGTTCTCAATTTTAAGAACAAAACTCTTTTACACAAAGAGGAGTGTTAAAATTGAGCTGTCTTGTATATTGCTGATAATCAGCTGTTTAATTTTATTTTTTTTACACAATGTCATCTACCAAGTTTTCATCTTATATTTTCATATTCATCGAAGAAAAAAACTATTTTTTGAGAGTAAAATGTTAATATTCCTAAATTAAACCCCTCCCTAAAAGCTATAAAGCGCTAGATTCATACCTAAAAACGTCTATTTCGGGGTCTAATGCCTTACCATATTCTATGTTCTCTAACAACGATTTGGCTGTAAAAGGGGCCTGTAAAACACCTCTGGAACCCAATCCGTTTATGACCGACATACGTTTATCTTTTGGGTGGAGTCCAACCATGGGTCTGCGGTCAGGTGTTGTTGGTCGTAAACCAGCCATATGATCCGCAACTGTAAATGGGGCGCGAAGAATTTTTTTTAAACGGGTTTCTAACAACCTACGACCCTCATTTGTAGGCAAAGCTGTCTTATCGTGATTATTATAAGTAGCGCCAACTTTGTAGTGGTTGTTGCCCAAAGGAATTATAAATATACCTGAGTGTAAAATATTACTTTCTTTAAGGTCATGACAGTGAATCACCAATAACTCGCCTTTTGTACGCCTTAATGGCAAATATGAAAACCATGGATTTTTAATCATTCCTGTTCCTTCTGTAAAAACAATGTTTTGAGCTGAAATATCATCATACCCCAACTTATGATCGCTGGTATTTAAACGGTCATAATCGAATAAATCTTCTCTCAATTGTGAAGAAGACAATAAAAGAGATCGGTATGCAGATAATAATAAGTTACAATCAACCCAACCTGTGCCCTGAAGCATTCCGTAGCCAAAAGGAGCGTCAATAGCTATGTTGGCATTGGTTTTTAATGATGGATCCATAAAGGAAGTCATACCTAAAGAGCTACAAGCGTGTTGCCAATCATTTAGCTCTGCAGGGGCATTAAATCTTCTCAAAATAGGAGCAGAATGTATAAATGAGATCTTTAACTTCTTTTCAAGTTTGTTATAATAAGGCAGAGAGAGATTCATCAATTCGGACCCTTTCCAAGCGGGCACAAATCGCTTTAGAACAATCGGATTATACAGCCCAGAAGCTACTGTTGATGCACTCGATTGTGTTTGATCTATGACAACAAAACTTTTGTTATGAATGCGCAACTGTTCACAGAACGCAATTCCAGCCAAACCCAAACCGACAACTAAATAATCTATTTGCATAAAAAAAGCCCAACAATGGGCTTATGATTTTGATGAGGGAGTTAATCAGCCCACATGTCTAACTCAAAATCTAAAATACTTTGTTTGAGACGCTCAGATTCAACAAGTCGCATGTAAGGATCATCAGAAATATTAGGACTCTCGTCTAAGGTTCTATCATTCATAATGTTTTCTACAGCATACAAGTAGGAATGAAATCTTCGAGAGGTAAGCAATTGATCAAAACTGATGCGTTTTGCACTATTTTTTCCTGTGTAGGTCAATTCATCATAAAGGATAGGTCGCAAATCTCTATACCATATCCAAAAAAGACCCGTCCTATATTCTAGATCATTTTCGTTGAGCAAATCACGACCTACCGGCATAATAGCTAACAAGCGATATCTTAGCTCAGCGTATTTTTTGTCAAAATACCAGATTCCCTTCACTCTGTAAGAGGTTATTTGGTGTGACTCAACCCGATCTTCTTGAACAATACCACCAATATTGATGGAGGTCTTTAGAAACTCCATGTATTCTTCTTTGGAATATGCTTCTGTAAAGTTTCTATTGTTACGTTGGTATACGTTTTCTATCAAACCATTTTCAAGAGATTCGTAAATAATCCGCCAAAGAGATTTTCTATCGTCAGTGTAGAGGGCGTCATCTGTAGGGTACAGTAAAGGAAAATTGAACTTTTGAGACAAGTCTATTTCTTCGTAAACGACTTTACTCCACAAAATGTCTTTGTCATCTACATAAGGGTATTCCAGGGGAGCTCGGTCGGCTTCATAAGCCATTTGACCTTCAGATTTCTTCCCGACGTCAGTGGGGTTTTTAGCGTTGAGAATATTGGATTGGGCAACAAGCATTTGTAAACCAACGATAAATACAGTAAAGATGAGAGCAAAGAGTTTCATAAATAATTATTTTAGTGACACTACAAAGTCCAACACACGAATGTCTTTTAACACCTGATTTCCAGCCCGTACCTCCGCATCAATATCAGAAATAAACACCTTATCCCCAGGACGAGAGCTTTTTATATAAGATTCTGCTACACGATTAAACATGATGCGATCACCCCTAACTTCAACGGTACCAAAATTCCCAACAGTAACTTCAAATCCATTGATTTTAATGTCGAGCTGATAGTCAAAATCTTCGGGGAATTTGGCGCCAATAATTCCAGCAGGTAAAAAAGATTTAGAGACATCCCCTTTAGCAAACTTACCCAAATCACCTAAGTCGATAGAGCCATAAGCTGGAGGTAACGGCTTGATTCTAAAATCTTGGGGAGGCGCCTGAATTTGTTGTCCATTGATCTCACCAGAAACAAATATTTTCATGAACTGTCCTGATTTGTCACCATCAGGGATTGCTTCGTATTTACTTCCTTTTCGTCTGATAGATCCGTTACGAGCCGAAACCCTGAGCTTGTCATTTGGAATTCCAGGTATCGAAATTGATAAAGGGTTGGGCAAGCCTTGGTAAACAACTTTCATTTGATCTGCAGAAATAACAGCATCGTTGGGTTTGTCAATCACTGAAATTTGTTGGTTTACTTCGACAGAAAGTTCTTCTTTATTCCTTTCAAAGAAGAGTTTCCCTGTCAAGGCATACGAACCTGGACTTGGAAACCTTTTCATCAACTGTACACCACCCGCACTAATTTCGTAGTCTCTTCCTTGAACGAGTGGACGTTCATCAATAAAAAGCTCTGCACGATCAGGTTTAAAGTTGGAGTCTTTTTTTCCCATGACCACTGAAGCATCAACCAAATCGTTTGTGTAATAGGATGATTTTGATGACTCCAACAAAGTTTGATATTTATTTAATCCTCCTTCGTGACTGGCTATGGTAGCTAAAATCATTTCTAATGCACGATTTTCGGCGTACCGAATATCATGTTGTAATTTGGTGAATTTGGACAAAGAAGCGATAAGCGGAAATCCTGAAAATTGATATTCAAGAAAAGGTTGATACTTACCGTCTCTATTCAATATTTCTTCCGAGTAAGAAAATCTTGAAGCCACTTCGTCAAAACCTGAAAAGTCAAAGTCGGCATACTCCCCTTCGGGCTTTTCTTCTGTGGATGGATCCTTCGCAAGGTCTGCAAGAACCAAACTGTCCAAAACAACTCTTATGTCATTCGGGAAATCACGAAATCGATCGATATACTCATCCCCTTTCGCAGTGTTTTTATCACCAATAAAAAAATATTCGTCTAGATATTGGGATTTATCCATGGTTTGATAGTCGACAATCGTATCTGTCTGACCAGTACGCAAATCAGTGCGCTCCATTTTAAAATTATTTTTGTCAGAGTCAATTAAATATGATTTAATATCATCTACATAATTAAAATACTCATCTGCTAATGATTGTATTTTAGGCGTATAAGCAGCAGCTACTTTGTAATAGTCATTGTTGATGTTGTTTTGAAAAACTGCATGCTTAAGTTGGTTGTCAGTCTCCAATGCTTTTGTAGAAATGTCTATCCCGTCATTAATAAGACCAAGTGTCGCCAAGACCTCCTTACTAATGTTTAAAGCCAACATGGCAATAAACACCAGATACATCATATTGATCATTTTTTGGCGAGTATCCTGTTTTCCTGAAGCCATATTTAATCTTATTTACGCATAGCATCAACCAATGCAGCATACTTGATATTCAGTTCAGCAACACGTTGACTCATCAAATCTAACTGATCGCGCAAGTGAGTATTTGCTTGGAGTAGGGATTCGTTTGCATCGGGGTGTTTTTGCAAACTAGTATAAACCTTACTGTAGGCAGCGTCGATCTGAGCAACGCTGTTGTTTGCCGCTTGCAAGTTGATGTTTAACGATTCCATATTAGCCTGTAAATCAGTTGGAAAGCTCAGGCTTTGTGTAGCCGTAGCTGCGGATCTCAAATTGCTTGAAAGTGCGCTAATTTGTTCTTTCGCATCAACAAATGCTTGTTTAAGTGCTTTTGCTTCCGCATCGACGTCAGCTGTTTTTTGGAGCGCGGAAGTAGTCTCAGGCTGGGCTTCGTTTTGAGCGGCATAATAACCCCTTAGACCAGCGACTAGAAAGATGACTGCTTCGGTAATTAGTCCAGCAGACAATAAATCATTGCCAGAAATCGGTCCGAAATCATTGTGTGTTATTTTCATGAGGGCTCCAAGAATTACTACAGATGCCCCCACACCAAAGGATAACTCAATCCATTTTTCTGGGATAAAAAATTGCTTTTTCATAGTTTTTATTTTTATCTAATATCAGTATTTCCTACAAAATCTCTTACCGTACGAAAGCCTATATAGCTTCGAGCACTATCGGCATATTCATAGTCACGGGTGGCCACTTTAAGGAAGTAGGAAACATCCTTCCATGAACCACCTCTTACAACTCTTCGTTTGCTTTCGCTATTAACCAACTTGGGGTTTACAAAGTAGGCAAATTCGTAAGCCTCATCGTAATAAGGTGTCTCTGTCCATTCAGCTACATTTCCAGACATATTGTAAAGCCCATAGTCATTGGGAGGGAAAGAATAAACCTCCGCAGTGTATAACACACAATCTGCTGCATAATCTCCCCGCTTAGGCTTAAAATTAGCTAAGAATTCCCCTCTGTCATCGACCAGATAAGGCCCACCCCAAGGGTAAATAGCCGATTCCAGACCACCACGAGCAGCGTATTCCCACTCCACTTCTGTCGGCAATCGAAAGGGAGGAACAATGTCTTTTTTCTTTCGATTTCTTAAGTAATCGTTACGCATCTTTGTGCGCCAGTGTGCAAACGCAGTGGCTTGAGCCCAAGTGATGCCCACTACAGGGTAGTCAGCATATGCTTTGTGCCAAAAGTAATTATTATGTACTGGTTCGTTGTAGCTATACTTAAAATCTTTTATCCAAACAGTGGTGTCAGGGTATACTTCTACGACTTCATATTCCCAAAATTTAGATCGGGGAGTATCAGGATTTTTGATAGCACTTACAGCATCAAAATATGAAAATCTGTATTTAAATATTTTTTTATTGGTAGTGGGTTCGCCATTAAACCATTCCTCCTCAGGCAAATAAATACTATCTTCAATAATCATCGCATATAGGGGATCCGGATAATCATCACGATCCCAAATAATATCTACGTCTTTGTTTAGGGGTAAGTGATAGTGAAAAACCGAGTCAGGGGCTTGGTAAGTCGAGAGCCAATTGTCTAAAACATTGCTGCCGAAAGAATATTCATCGAGATATTCTTCGTAAGCTCCTGTTTTTTCTTCTTCATTTTCAAATTTTGGAAAATACTGTAGGATTCCATCTTGATCCAATTCTTTATCTGTCGGAAAATCATAACCAGCCTCCTCAACTGCAGCCACGGCCAGTTGGGTACGAACAATCGAGTCTTTGACCCATTCAACAAAAGCTCTGTACTCGGCATTGGAAATTTCTGTGTCATCCATGTAAAATGAGCGCACAGTAACCGTTTTGGTGGGGTCATTTTGAGCATCAACCAAATCCTCATCCGAAGAACCCATAATAAAAGACCCACCAGGTATCTCTACCATACCGTGAGGTTTTTCAGGATAGAATTGTTTTTTTTTGGATCTTACCCCCATAAGTTCCCCTTGACTGTCAGGTGGAAATAAAATATTGCAAGATGATATAGACCCAAGCAACAGTAATGCAACAAATGTGTTTTTCATTTAGAAAACGAAGTTAATCAATTCATTTCATACAAGGTGATTCAAAAATATAGAATTTACACCAAATTTCGACGCATTGTGCGCCACCAACGTTCCGGGATTATTCCTTCAATAGAAGACAAATAATCGGATTCATTACACGGTAATAACGTGTATTCTTCTATATTATTATTTGTGACAGGGACCAAAACCCACCATCTTTTGGTAGTTGTACTTTGATAAAAGGTCAGTTCGTGTTCGTCATGGGGCACCACATATTTCGTAGAACCGTCAGAAATTGAAAAAGGATATTCGTTGGCCCTGTGTTGCAAACCTTCGATAATATACCATAGTGTTTGTCCTGCTAGCTGAGCTGCCTCGGGAGTTTGGGGTATGTTATTCAAACTGACCATGCCAACTCGATCACTCAAACCGACATAGCGTGCCAACACGCATATTTGATGTGCTGAAAAACCATTGACTTGAGTTAAACCCCCTCCCAAAACTTGAGAAATGACCGAGGACATATCGATTGTAACAATGTCAGAATCTCTAAGATACGGCTCAGAAACTTTCATATCTGCATGTAATTCACCTAACCTCACAGCATCAAAATAAAGACGCTCTACCAAATCCAATTCCTCTTGCGCTACATAATAACTTTGATACCCTAAATTACAATAGTTTAATAAAAAATTGGGGCGGGCAGATATCAATTTTGACATATAAGAATCATTATCAATAAGCACCCCGTGTACACCAAAATCAAACTTATAATCAATTGAACACAGATTAAAATAAGTTTCATGCTGTGTAAAAACAGCACTCAAGCCCAATAAGTTTTCTTGACTACCACCAAAGGCCAACAACAAAATGTTTTGTTTATATAAATCTGATGCTACATCTTGAAGAACTCGGTGCGAATCTGATTCTGAATCTCCAATA
The DNA here is from genome assembly GCA_016780065.1 of Flavobacteriaceae bacterium. Classification (GTDB taxonomy): domain Bacteria; phylum Bacteroidota; class Bacteroidia; order Flavobacteriales; family Flavobacteriaceae; genus UBA724. The sequence goes on along the minus strand of JADHML010000001.1, from coordinate 68,649 downwards.
GGGAGATCTCCTAAATCTGCAATCACATTGGGCCAATTGCCTGCAAATAAGGCATATAATGATTTTCGTATAGCAGATAAATCTTGTTTTCTTTGGTGAGGCTGCCCAACAGAGCGTGTTTCTTGAATTCCCACTAGCGCAACACGCACTTCACTAAGGTCTGGAAATCCGTCTTGATGTGTGTTCTTAAGTATTTGGTTTCCTAATGTCTGGGGTGGCATAAGCATGCTACTTGCAAGAACAGCTTCGGGAACCGGGGATAACAACTCTAGTGCCACTACTTTTTAGAGGTTTTACGTTTTTTGGGTTTTTTAGCATTCAACCGCTTCTTGACCTCTTCTAATGTGAGGCTTTTTGGGTCTATGTCTTTGCTTAGCTCTACTTTGGTCTTTCCTTTAATGATGTTGTGGCGACCCCAGCGGGCTTTTTCTATACGAATCCCTTCATCTTCCCAATGACATACGAGCTTTTCTGCTTCTTTCTTCTTTTTGTCTTCGATTAAGGCTTCAATGTCGTGCTGAGTTAGATTGTCGAAATCATACTGCTTGTTTACATTGATAAACAAACCATTCCATTTGATAAATGGTCCAAAACGACCTTTGCCTTTGGTTACATCCAACCCTTCGTATTGGGAAATCGGTGCATCAGCTTCTCGTTTTTGAAGAATAAACTTAATGGCCTCTTCTAAAGTTACAGACAATGGGCTGATTCCGCTTGGAAGGGATAAAAATTTATTGTCATGTTTGACATAAGGTCCAAATCGGCCATTGTTAACCTCAACAGGCAACCCTTCATAATCCCCCAAATTTGCAGGAAGCTTGAACAAATCTAGAGCTTGTTCAAAATCTATAGTAGTCAAAGATAAATGTTCAGGAATGCTTGAGAATAGGGGTTTCTCCTCATCTTCAACGGTTCCAAGTTGTGCCATAGACCCGAATTTGCCTAAACGAACACTCAACTGTCGACCTGTTTTTGGATCTGTTCCTAAAATACGCTGCCCTGTTTCGCGAGTCGCATTTTTTTTGACATCTTCTACCACAGGATGAAAGTCTTTGTAAAATTCTTTCATCACTCCTTCCCACTCAACATTGCCTGCTGCGATTCTGTCAAAGTCACGTTCTACATTGGCTGTAAATCCGTAATCGACCACCAATTCAAAGTTATTTACCAAAAATTCGTTTACCAAAATACCTACATCTGTTGGCACAAGTTTTCCTTTATCAGAACCTATTTTTTCGATAAGCTTTTTTTCATCGATTGCTTGATCTTTAAGAACAAGTTGTATGTAGTTTCGCTCCACCCCTTCTACTTTTCCTTTTGCTACATACTTTCTATTAAGTATCGTAGAAATAGTAGGTGCATATGTTGAAGGTCTTCCGATACCTAACTCTTCTAATTTTTTTACTAAAGAAGCTTCTGAATATCTGTATGGGGGTCTCGAAAAACGTTCTGTAGCCGATATGCGCTGAGCTGTAACCAAGGTACCCTCTTGAAGAACCGGCAACAATCCTTGATCTTCTTCTTCGAGATCATCAACACTCTCTAAATAAACCTTAAGAAAACCGTCGAACTGCAACACTTCCCCTCTAGCGACAAACTGTTTGTCATGTTTGTCGGCATCGATTCTGACCACTGTACGCTCCAGTTTAGCATTGCTCATTTGAGAGGCTATGGTGCGTTTCCAAATAAGATCGTAAAGTCGCTTTTGATCATTTTCCACTTGCGCTTCTGAAAGGCTTAAATTAGTAGGACGAATGGCTTCGTGAGCTTCTTGGGCGCCTTTGTTTTTGGTCTTATAACTTTGTGTATGCAAATAGTTTTTACCATATTTTCCCTCAATCACACCAGCGGCCTGACTTAAAGCTTGGTCGGAGAGATTCACACTGTCAGTTCGCATATAGGTGATCAAACCAGCTTCATACAATCGTTGCGCATTTTGCATGGTACGTCCTACTGAAAAACCTAATTTTCTTGAGGCTTCTTGTTGGAGGGTGGATGTTGTAAAAGGAGCAGATGGAGATTTAGACGCAGGTTTCTTTTCTAGTTTTGCAACAGAAAAAACAGCCTCTATGTTCTGTTCAAGAAAACCTTTGGCGTCTTGATAACTGGAAAAAGAGGTTGGAAGATCTGCCTTAAATACTTGACCTGACTCATTGTTAAAAACCGCTTGAACTTTATACGTTTTCTCTGGATTGAAGTGTTGAATTTCTTGTTCTCTCTCCACCACCAATCGAAGTGTTACTGACTGAACGCGACCCGCTGAAAGCCCCCCTTGAACTTTACGCCACAGAATTGGTGAGATCTCATAGCCCACCAAGCGATCTAACACTCGGCGTGCTTGCTGAGCGTCCACCAGGTTTTGATCAATATTTCTGGGGTGACTGATAGCGTGTTGAATAGCGGTTTGAGTGATTTCGTTAAAAACGATCCGTTTTGTTTTGTTTTTTTCTAGTTCTAACACATTAGACAAATGCCAAGCAATGGCCTCTCCCTCACGGTCCTCATCGCTAGCAAGCCAGACAATTTCAGAGGATTTCGCAAGCTTCCTAAGCTCACTAACTACCTTTTTTTTGTCCGAAGACACCATGTATTTGGGTGTGAAGTTTTGATCTACATCTACGCCCAGTTCCTTGTCGGGCAGATCAGAAATATGACCATAACTTGAAACAACTCTAAAATCAGAACCTAAGAATTTTTCAATGGTTTTGGCTTTAGCAGGCGACTCGACTATAACTAGATTTTTAGGCATAATTGAAGGTAAAAGCGCACACAAAAGTAGCAGAATTATTTTTTAACTGACAAACATTGTCATTAAAATAGCCTTTTACCAACAATAAATTACCATGTTAAAATCATCTATAAAATGTATTTTTGATGCATGTTAAAACGTGTATTCCCAATTTTTAAATGGTTGCCAGAGTACCATAAGGATCTGCTATTAGGAGATCTTAAAGCAGGAACAATCACCGCAGTAATGTTAATTCCTCAAGGTTTGGCTTATGCAATAATTGCAGGGCTGCCTCCTGTTTATGGGCTCTATGCAGCGCTGTTACCACAAATTATATATGCACTTATGGGCACCTCGCGTCAGGTTGCCATAGGACCTGTTGCGTTAGATTCACTAATAGTGGCCACAGCAATTGGATCTTTATCCATCAGCGGAATAGAATCAATAATTGCAGCTGTGCTTCTATTGACTTTGCTGGTGGGAGGCTTGCAAATACTAATGGGAATTATGAGAATGGGGGTGCTGGTAAACTATCTTTCAAAACCTGTAATAAGTGGTTTTACTTCAGCAGCGGCAGTCATTATAGGTATGAGTCAGGTAAAATACTTTTTAGGGATAGAGACGAGCTCTTCTAATCAATTACAGCATATTTTAGCAAGTTTGTATCAGAATATTGGCAGCACTCAATTGATTTCAGTTGTTGTATGCACGAGCACCATCTTATTAATTTTAATATCCCGTAAAATTGACCGAAGATTGCCGGCGCCACTAATTGCCACCTTGTTTGGAATCGCATTGGTTGCCATCACCCGTTGGGACCTACAAGGGCTTTCTGTAGTGGGGCACATCCCAGAAGGACTTCCTGAATTTATAGGCACAGAAATTTCTACAGAACTGCTAGCGCAATTGTTGCCTTTGGCCTTTGCCTTAGCTGTACTTGGATACATGGAGATTATATCTATCGGAAAGGGTATCGAAGAAAAAGAAGAGCAATTCAATATCAAGCCCAACCAAGAGCTTTTAGCATTGGGCACCACCAACTTTTTCGGGGCCTTTTTTCAGTCTTACCCTGTCTCTGCGAGCTTCTCAAGATCTGCAGTAAACTATCAATCTGGAGTTAAAACAAATTTGGCGGGTCTGACAAGTGCCATCTGGGTCGGGTTGTTCTTGTTGTTCTTTACACAAACATTTTACTTTCTACCTATTGCAGTCTTAGCGGGCATCATTATGGTTGCTGTTTTTGGGCTCATCGACATTAGATATGCTAAAACCTTATTCCATACTCAGAAGGATGAGTTTTTCTTGCTAGTTGTCACAATGCTTATAACCCTATTTTTAGGCATCACTCAGGGAATTACACTAGGCGTATTGCTTTCACTCTTGCTGATGGTAGTGAGATCATCTAAACCTCATTATGCTGTCTTGGGACAAATTAAAAGCACTCAATATTATAAAAACATTGAACGTTTTGAAAAGGACATTCTAATAGACCCTGAACTGCTTATTTTTAGATATGATTCTCAGCTTTTTTTTGGAAATCGAGACTACTTCAAAACCGTCCTTACGAAGGAAGCAATTCAAAAGGGAAGTCAACTTAGGGGCGTGATTTTGGTTGCTAGAGGCATCACTTACATTGACAGCAGTGGACTAAGTACCCTACAATCCATGATTAAATGGTTTCATGATAAAGACGTACGATTTATGGTCGCAGGAGCAATAGGTCCCGCACGAGATATCCTTCATAATAGCAAACTAGACTTGTTGATTGAGGAAAAAAATTTCTTTGCAAAAACCAAAGATGCCGTTGACAACTTCAAAGGAGTGTCTTACCCAACAGAAATTCAAAAGAAAGTTTCTAATCAAACAAGTACCAAAAAATAAACAAAGGCTTTTCTTGTCTTTATAAAATGTATTTTTGCATCAAATTTTATTTAAAATGGATTGGATTTATGACCCTTGGCCATGGTTTATTGGCGGCCCAATGATCGCTTTGGTGATGCTGCTCTTGATGCTCAATGGAGGAAAATTTGGAATGTCTTCCAACCTAAGAACAATTTGCACGCTTTGCGGTGCAGGAAAATCAACAACTTTTTTTGACTTCGACTGGAAGTCTCAACGTTGGAATCTAGTGGTGGTGTTTGGAGCGCTCGTGGGTGGATTTTTTGGGGCTCATTATTTGAGTACGGATACTGCTGTAGTTCTAAATTCCGATGTGGTAAATCAACTTCAGGGGTTGGGAATTCATGATGCCGGGAAGTCATATATGCCAGAACGTTTTTTTGAGAATATTGTTTGGACCGATTGGAAATCCTTATCGCTGCTTGTTGTAGGTGGATTTATGGTCGGATTTGGTGCAAGATACGCAGGAGGGTGCACCTCAGGTCATGCTATTTCCGGGTTGAGCAACCTTCAATTACCTTCCTTAATTGCTGTTATCGGATTTTTTATTGGCGGCTTATTGATGAACCATTTTATATTGCCTTATTTGCTATGAGAACCTTGTTATATTTTATTATCGGAATTGTTTTTGGGATTACCATGTTTAAATCTGAGGCAGCCTCGTGGTTTCGCATATATGAAATGTTTCAGTTCAAATCATTTCACATGTATGGGATTATAGGCTCTGCCCTTGTTTTTGGTGTTTTGATCACACAAGCCATCAAAAAATTTAAAATCAAATCCTTTCATGGAGATACTATCGAAATCGCTGACAAAGAAAAAGGCATCAAACGATATCTATATGGAGGTATTGTGTTTGGATTGGGATGGGCACTGGCTGGAGCATGCCCTGGACCTATATTTACACTAATCGGTGCTGGATATGCACCCATTTTGGTTGTACTTGTATCGGCGACCCTTGGCACTTTTGTTTATGGACGCATCAAAGACAAACTTCCTCACTAAAACTGGTTGTCGCTAACTTTACCGGAACAATAACCTGACAAAATGTCGTTTTTTTGTAACTTCGCTTTTTCAAAAGAAAATCCGAATGAGCCAGGTCTATACTGATGTTGTGAAAAACCCCAACCAATACAATGGCGATGTATTGGCAGAAAACAACTCCACATCGGGTGAAAAGAAATTATACATCGAGAGTTATGGCTGTCAAATGAATTTTTCTGACAGTGAGATTGTCGCTTCTATTCTGTCTGATGCAGGCTATGCCACCACCCAAAAAATTGATGAAGCCGACTTGGTGCTCGTCAACACTTGTTCTATCAGAGAAAAAGCCGAACAAACCGTTCGCAATCGTTTGGAACATTTTAATGGCGTTAAGAAAGCCAACCCTAATATGAAAGTTGGGGTCCTAGGATGCATGGCCGAAAGACTCAAAAGCAAATTTCTAGAGGAAGAAAAAATCGTAGACTTAGTTGTAGGTCCCGATGCCTACAAGGACTTACCAAATCTACTTAAAGAAGTAGAAACCGGTCGAGATGCCGTAAACGTAATCCTATCCAAGGAAGAGACCTACGGAGATATAAGCCCTGTGCGTTTACAAACCAACGGGGTCACTGCATTTGTCTCCATTACAAGAGGCTGTGACAATATGTGCACTTTTTGTGTGGTTCCTTTTACTCGAGGACGTGAACGCAGCCGAGACCCAAAGAGTATTTTATCTGAAATTGACGACCTTGCAAAGAGAGGCTTCAAAGAAGTCACATTATTAGGTCAAAATGTAGACAGTTATCTATGGTATGGCGGTGGACCCAAAAAAGAATTCATTAAAGCATCTGAACTTCAACAAAAAACGGCCATTCATTTTCATCAACTCTTAGACATGGTGGCCGTTGCGCAACCCAAAATGCGTTTCCGCTTTTCTACGTCCAATCCCCAAGACATGACCAGAGATGTATTGCATACTATGGCAAAGCACTCCAATATTTGCAATTATATACATCTGCCCGTACAGTCAGGGAGCGACAACATTTTAAAAGCCATGAATCGTCAACATACTAGAGCAGAGTATAAACAGCTCATCGATGACATTCGGCGTATTGTCCCCGACTGTGGCATCTCTCAAGACATGATCGCCGGTTTTCCAGGAGAAACGGAACAAGACCATCAAGACACTTTGAGTTTGATGGATTATGTTAAATATGATTTTGGGTTTATGTTTATGTATTCAGAGCGCCCAGGCACTCCTGCAGCCAAAAAACTTCAAGACAATGTTCCAGAACCCATCAAAAAACATCGACTACAAGAGATTGTAGCCTTACAACAACAGCACGGACTTTGGCGCACTCGTCAGTTTGTTGGTAAAACCGTTGAGGTACTTATCGAAAAAGTTTCCAAAAAATCGGATGTACATTGGAGTGGGCGTAATCAGCAAAACACAGTAGTGGTGTTTCCAAAAGAACATTATCAAGTCGGAGATTTTGTTGAAGTTCTAATCACAGACTGTACCTCAGCAACTTTGATAGGTAAAGCAGTATCATCATGAGCAATATTCAAAACATCAAACAACGTTTTGGCATCATAGGTAATGATGCTCAGCTCAACCGTGCCATCGGAAAAGCCATTCGAGTAGCGCCCACAGATATTTCTGTATTGGTCACAGGAGAAAGTGGTGTAGGTAAAGAAAGTCTGCCTCGCATCATTCATCAGTTATCACTTCGAAAGCATGGTAAGTTGATAGCTGTCAATTGTGGCGCCATCCCAGAAGGGACGATCGACTCTGAACTGTTTGGGCACGAAAAAGGTGCTTTTACAGGCGCTACCTCTACAAGAAGTGGTTACTTTGAAGAAGCAGACGGGGGTACCATGTTTTTAGATGAAGTTGGTGAATTACCCCTGACAACCCAAGTCCGATTGTTACGCGTGCTGGAAAATGGGGAATTTATTAAGGTTGGATCTTCAAAAGTTCAAAAAACAGATGTTCGCATCGTTGCTGCTACCAATCTAAACATGATTGAAGCCATTCAAAAAGGGAAATTTAGAGAGGATTTATATTATCGCTTGAGCACCGTTGAGATTGTATTGCCTCCATTGAGAGATCGAAAAGAAGACATTCACTTACTGTTTCGAAAATTTGCGTCTGATTTTGCCCAGAAGTACCGAATGCCGACCATAAGATTAGACGAATCAGCTCAACGTCTTTTGGAGCGGCAACGATGGAGTGGAAACATACGTCAACTGAGAAATGTCGCCGAACAACTATCTGTGCTTGAACAAGAACGCGCTATAGGTGAAGAGGTGTTAAGAACCTATCTGCCCTCTCAAGAAACGCACCTTCCCGCAGTCATTGGGTCAGAAAAAAAAGATTCTGACTTCGGATCTGAACGTGAAATATTATACAAGGTGTTGTTTGATATGAAATCGGATCTAAATGATCTCAAAAAGCTCACTCTGGAATTGATGAATGAAGCCAATTCGGATCAGGTACGCAGAGATAACGAAGGTCTTATTGAAAAAATATATGGTGAGACTCCAACTCATAACGAAGGATTGCTAGCATTGGAGCAGCCACGAAAAGAAATACCACCCCAACAAACTGATGACAGGTATGATTTTGCTGAAGAAATTCAAGAAGAGGAGACCCTCAGCTTACAAGACAAAGAGCTAGAGCTTATTATCAAAGCACTAGATCGAAACAATGGAAAAAGAAAAGCCGCAGCTGCAGAGCTTGGCATTTCTGAAAGGACACTTTATCGTAAAATCAAACAATTTGATATCGAAAGCTAAAATAAAATCTTTTATCACTTCGATCTTTCTGATCAGCATGTTGATGGGCTGTAAATTTTACTCATTTACAGGAGCTTCCATTCCAGATGGAGCAGAAACAGTGATGGTCAACATGTTCGTGAACAACTCGGCCAATTCCATTGGCTCCACTTTTGAGGCAGGATTAGACCGTGATTTCACCAATGCCCTGCAGGAGGTGCTAATCAATCAAACCAACCTTCAACTTACTGGTGTTAATGGAGATCTTATTTACGAAGGGGAAATCGTGGAATACAGAGTCACCCCAACGACCGCTACAGCTCAACAAACCGCTGCTCAAAATCGTTTGACAATTTCTATCAACGTTCGTTATTTTAATACCAATAACGAAGAAGACGACTTTGAAAAACGCTTTTCTTATTTTTATGATTTTCCTGATACACAACTGCTGCAAAATGTAAAATCAGAAGCTCATGAGATTATCTTTGAGCGTATTACTCAAGATGTTTTTAACGAATCATTGGCTAAATGGTAAACAACAAAGCATCCCTTTTACAACTTCGAGTAATGGCCCAAGAGTCTCCTGAAAAAGCTCTGTCAGAACTCAATGGTCTAATTGAAACCTTCCCTTATTTTCAGGCGGCGCGCGTGTTAGAACTCGATATTCTAAAAGAATGCAACCATAAGAGATACAAAAAAGCTTTGCGTCTTTGCGCGCTACAAACTTCTTACAGAGATGTTTTATATGAACATCTTGAAAACCAGAATATCTCAACAAAAAACATCCCAAAATACCCCAGTCACCCGTCAGAAGAAAATTCATTTTTGACATGGCTAGATTGGATAAACAATCAAACACGAGAGATAACAGAAGAAGAAAAAACAAACACAAAATTCGACTGGATTGATGATTTTTTAGAACACAATCCAAAAATATCAACCTCAAAATCCGCAGAGAATAAAGACTTAACCCAAAGTCAATCGTTGGCTACAAACGAAATCATGACCGAGACATTGGCAAATCTGTACTGGAAGCAAAAAAAGTATGAAGAAGCGAAAAACGCATTCCGAGTATTGGCTTTGAAATATCCGGAAAAAAGTGGTTTCTTTGCTGACCAGATAAAGCTCCTCGAAGCTGAAATGGCATCAAAATAATACTTATGAGCACCTTTTCAATTTTTCTAGCACTTATTATTGTAGTGTCTTTTCTGTTAATTCTTGTTGTGATGGTTCAAAACCCCAAGGGCGGAGGTCTTTCCTCAGCTTTTGGAGGGGGTGGTCAACAGCTTGGCGGCGTTCAAAAAACCACCGATTTTCTAGATCGCAGCACATGGGTATTGGCATCTTTGTTATTGGTTCTAATCCTCTTGGCCAATTCGACAGTAACACGAAACAACGAACTTTCGGAGTCCAGCCTCATCAATGAAGAAGCTACTGAAGCTGTAATTCCTGAAGAAATACCGGAAACTTTGCCTGAAATTCCTGTTCAAAAGGAAGAAGAATAAGCCTTTACAATCTCAGAAATGCCATAATGTCATATTCTTGGCAGCAACCAAAAGCTATTTGGTGGATGGCATGATTCATGCTTTAAAACGAAAAAACAAAATAAAATGAGTAACGTTAATATCAAACCTCTAGCAGATCGTGTGTTGATTTTGCCTTTAGAAGCAGAAACCAAAACCGCCTCTGGGATCATCATCCCAGACACTGCAAAAGAAAAACCTCAAAAAGGATCTGTAGTCGCTGTAGGTCCTGGAACCAAAGACGAACCAGTAACCGTTAAGATTGGAGACACCGTGTTGTATGGAAAATACGCTGGCACTGAACTCAAACTTGAAGGTGAAGATTATCTAATAATGCGCGAGAGCGATATTCTTGCAATTGTTTAATACTTAATTTAAGAAAAATGGCAAAAGATATTCAATTTGATGTACAAGCACGAGAAGGCCTTAAACGAGGTGTCGATGCGTTGGCAAATGCAGTAAAAGTAACTCTTGGCCCCAAAGGTCGTAATGTTATTATCGGAAAATCCTTTGGCGGTCCTCAAGTAACCAAAGACGGGGTAACCGTAGCCAAGGAAATAGAACTTGAAGATGCTCTTGAAAACATGGGCGCTCAAATGGTTAAGGAAGTAGCTTCCAAAACCAACGACTTGGCGGGTGACGGAACCACAACTGCCACCATCCTTGCACAAGCTATTGTTAGAGAAGGTCTCAAAAATGTGGCAGCAGGTGCCAACCCAATGGATCTAAAAAGAGGAGTTGATAAAGCAGTAGAAGCGATTGTTGGAGACCTAAACAAGCAAGCTGTTGAGGTTGGAAACTCATCGGAAAAAATCAAACAAGTAGCCTCTATTTCGGCCAATAACGATGAAACCATCGGAAGTCTGATTACAGAAGCTTTTGAAAAAGTAGGCAAAGAAGGAGTTATTACCGTTGAGGAAGCCAAAGGAACTGATACATATGTTGATGTTGTAGAAGGAATGCAATTCGATAGAGGGTATTTATCTCCTTATTTCGTGACGAACTCTGACAAGATGGAGGCAGATTTGGAAAGTCCTTACATTTTACTTTACGACAAGAAAATCTCGACCATGAAAGATTTACTTCCTGTTTTAGAGCCCGTTGCTCAAAGTGGAAAGCCTTTATTGGTCATCGCAGAAGATGTCGACGGAGAAGCTTTAGCCACATTAGTGGTCAATAAGTTGCGTGGTGCTTTGAAAATCGCCGCTGTAAAAGCTCCTGGGTTTGGCGACCGACGCAAAGCCATGCTAGAAGACATCGCAATTCTAACAGGAGGTACTGTTATTTCTGAAGAGCGTGGTTTTACTTTGGAAAACACAACCATCGACATGTTGGGAACTGCTGAAAAAGTAACCATAGACAAGGACAACACAACCATTGTTAATGGTGCTGGAGATGGAGAAAACATCAAAGCTCGTGTAAACCAAATCAAAGCACAGATCGAATCCACAACATCTGACTACGATCGTGAAAAACTACAAGAACGTTTGGCCAAGTTAGCTGGTGGAGTTGCAGTCCTTTATGTAGGTGCAGCCTCTGAAGTAGAGATGAAAGAGAAAAAAGATCGTGTAGATGATGCACTTCATGCTACTCGAGCTGCAGTAGAGGAAGGTATTGTCTCTGGAGGAGGGGTTGCTCTTCTCAATGCAAGAAAAGCCATTGGCAAACTCAAATCTGAAAATGCTGACGAAACTACAGGTACACAAATTGTATACAACGCAGTTGAAGCACCTTTAAGAACGATCGTAACCAACGCTGGTGGAGAAGGATCTGTTGTAGTGTCTAAAGTGGAAGAAGGAGACGCCAATTTTGGATATGACGCTAAGTCGGAAACTTATGTTGATATGCAAAAAGCTGGAATCATAGATCCTAAAAAAGTAACAAGAGTTGCTTTGGAAAATGCAGCCTCTGTTGCTGGAATGGTACTAACTACAGAGTGTGCCCTTGTTGACATTAAGGAAGACACCCCTCCAGCCGCTCCTCCTATGGGAGGCGGTATGCCAGGGATGATGTAAATCACAACTAAACAAACTGCCCATACATTTGGGCAGTTTTTTTTATCATGTACGATCAACTTTTAGAAGACATTGAACGATTTTTAGCCCAGAAACCTAACAGAACAGAAGGGTTGTCTTTTATTTGTGAACTCCTACATAGAAAAGTAGAAAAATACAGCTGGGTTGGATATTACCTGCACAGTAAAGAAAAACCTGAATTGGTTTTAGCCACTTTCCAAGGGGCTCCTACGGAACACACTCATATCCCTTTTGGTAAAGGCATTTGCGGCCAAGTCGCTTTAAGTAATCAAAATTTTATTGTAGACGACGTAAATGCTCAAGAAAACTATATTGCATGTAGTCTAGATGTTAAATCAGAAATTGTGGTTCCCTTAATAGTAAACGGAGAAAATATAGGGCAAATTGACATTGATGGACATGCAATTGCTGCTTTCAATAAAAATGATGCATCTTTCCTAGAAAAGGTCAATAGATTAGTCGCTTTGCATTTGTTTTAAAATCCCCAAATTCTCAAGCGTAAATGCGGTTGAAAATTGCTACTTTTGCACTTCTATTTTCACGCACTTATGCAAGATTCCGTTCAAATACAGTCAGCACTTATTTCCGTTTATGAAAAAAATGGACTAGACCCTATTGTTGAAAAACTTCAATCCCTTGGAGTAAATATTTTTTCTACAGGTGGAACTGCCGACTACATTGAGAAATTAGGGGCTCAAGTGACTCGAGTAGAGTCTATCACAGATTATCCCTCAATCTTGGGTGGCCGGGTAAAAACGCTCCATCCAAAAGTGTTTGGAGGGATTCTCAATCGTAGGTCCGAGGAAAATGATCAAAAAGAAATTTCTGAGTATCAGATTCCTCCCATCGATTTAGTCATCGTAGATTTATATCCTTTTGAAGAAACCTTAGCATCAGGAGGGACACAACAAGAAATTATAGAGAAAATTGATATTGGAGGTATCGCACTGATTCGAGCAGCTGCTAAAAATCATGCAGATGTTGTTTGTGTCGCAGCACGAACAGAATACGAAGCTTTGGATGCAATTTTAAAAGACCAAAAAGGCGTTTTCTCATTAGAGCAACGCACAAATTTTGCGACACATGCGTTTCATGTCTCCTCCCATTACGACAGTGCCATATTTAACTATTTCAGTGAAGGTAATGGTGCCCTAAAGCTGAGTGTGCCATTTGGCAAACAATTGCGATACGGAGAAAATCCACACCAAAAAGGTTCTTTTTACGGTAATTTAGATCAGTTATTCGAAAAACACCATGGAAAGGCGTTGTCTTACAACAATCTTTTAGACGTTGATGCTGCTTTGCAAGTAATGGAAGCTTTTGAGGGGCTCGATCCTACCTTTGCAATTCTTAAACACAACAACACCTGTGGGTTGGCTACTCGAGACAATCTGAGCGAAGCATATAAAGCAGCATTGGCTGTGGATCCCATATCTGCTTTTGGTGGTATTTTGATTGCCAATCAAAAAATTGATTTGACTACTGCTGAGTTGATCCATGAATTGTTTTGCGAGGTCGTTATTGCACCTAATTTTGATGCAGATGCACTTGCATTATTAAAGGGCAAGAAAAATCGCATCATACTTCGACAAAAAACGAATACACATACCCTTAAGATGGTGCGCAGTTGCCTCAATGGGTATCTTGTACAAGATAGAGATGAAATTGTAGACCACATAGACATGTTAGAGTATGCGACCAACAACAAACCTTCTAAATCTGAAATAGAAGACTTGTTATTTGCTTCCAAAATCTGTAAGCAAACCAAATCAAACACCATTGTTTTAGCAAAAGGGAAACAACTTTTATCATCAGGAACAGGTCAAACTTCGCGAGTCGATGCCCTGCAACAAGCTATTAAAAAGGCTCAGACTTTCGGGTTTGATCTCCAAGGCGCAGTCATGGCGAGCGATGCTTTTTTCCCATTTCCTGACTGTGTTGAAATTGCGCACAAAGCTGGGATAACAGCTGTCATTCAACCAGGGGGATCTATTAAAGATCAATTAAGTATCGATTACTGTAACACCCATGGTGTGGCCATGGTCATGACAGGAGTAAGACATTTTAAACATTAATTTCGTATAATTACATACGCTAATAGGGATTTAGATATGGGGTTTTTTGATTTTTTGACGGAAGATATCGCCATCGACTTAGGCACGGCAAACACTTTAATCATTCATAATGACAAAGTAGTGGTCGACAGCCCCTCTATTGTGGCACGTGATCGCAGGAGTAATAAAATCATTGCAGTAGGTCAAGAAGCTGCTTTGATGCAAGGGAAAACCCACGAAAACATTAAAACGATTCGTCCTCTGAAAGATGGTGTAATTGCTGATTTTAACGCATCTGAGCAAATGATCAGCATGTTTATCAAAAATATTCCAACTCTTAAAAAACGTCTTTTTTCACCAGCCCTTCGTATGGTGATTTGTATTCCCTCAGGAATTACAGAAGTTGAAATGCGTGCCGTAAGAGAGTCTGCCGAGAGAGTCAATGGCAAAGAGGTGTATTTGATTCACGAACCCATGGCAGCAGCTATTGGAATCGGGGTTAACATTATGCAACCCAAAGGAAATATGATTATTGATATCGGGGGAGGAACCACCGAAATTGCAGTCATTGCCTTGTCTGGAATTGTTTGTGACAAATCGGTTAAAGTTGCTGGAGATGTATTTACCAACGACATCATCTACTACATGCGCACCCAACACAACTTATATGTGGGTGAGCGTACGGCTGAACGAGTTAAAATCTTGATTGGTTCTGCCCTTGAAGAGCTCGAAAATCCTCCAGAAGACATGACAGTCCAAGGAAGAGATTTGCTTACTGGAAAGCCTAAAGAAACGGTAATCTCTTATCGTGAAATTGCCAAAGCTCTTGACAAATCAATTATTAGAATCGAAGATTCTGTAATGGAAACCTTATCTCAAACTCCCCCTGAACTTGCAGCAGATATTTATAACACAGGTGTTTATTTGGCGGGTGGGGGCTCTATGTTGCGTGGTCTAGACAAACGTCTTTCTCAAAAAACCGACCTTCCTATATTTATTGCTGAAGATCCGCTTCGCGCAGTTGTTCGTGGAACAGGTATCGCCCTAAAAAATATAGAGCAATACAAAAGTGTACTGGTCAAATAGCTGATTAACCATGCAGCAGCTGATTAACGCCATCATAAAATTTCGAAATGTATTGGTCTTTTCAGTATTGTTTTTGTTTTCGTTGCTATTAACTTCAAAATCAAGCGCATACCATAGAGAAGTCTTTTCTAAGTGGAGTACAGGGATCGGCAGTTGGATGCACCAAAGCTCAAGCGCCTTTGGACATTACATCAATCTTGCCAAAGACAACCAACGACTTTCAGAAGAAAACGAGCTTTTACTGACAGAATTATTACAAAAAAAACAAACCGATGACAACCAACTCATCCCCTACAAGGTGGGTGTCGCAAGAGTGCTCCGAAATAGTTTTATGTTAGACTACAACTACTTAACCATTAACATTGGAGAAAATCATGGAATACGCCCTGAAATGGGTGTGGTAAGTGCCAAAGGAATTGTAGGAGTGGTCAGGCACACCACCCCTCGATATGCACAGGTGATGTCTGTGCTCAATAAAGATCTGCAGGTCAATGCCAAACTTCTTAAAAGCAATCACTTTGGCAGTTTAAAGTGGACCGGAGGAAGTGCAACACAAGTCAACCTCGTCGATGTTCCGAATACTGCGCCGATTCAGATAGGTGATACTGTTACCACCGGAGGAATGTCTACCATATTTCCTGCTGGAATACCTATTGGGACGATACAAAATTATAGCCGAAAACCATTGACAAATTTCTATGAAATCGAAGTGGATTTGTTTCAAGACATGACCAATTTAGGGGTGATTTATGTAATAGAAAATCCAGATCGCTTAGAAATAAATTCCTTTCAAAATCTCTCCAATGAATAATAGAGTTTTTTCTTTGTTCGCTCTTTTTGTTGGGTTGGTATTAGCTCAAAGTTTGCTGTTTGATCGTCTGTTAGTAGCTCAACACTACGTCCCATACGTCTCTTTACTTTTTATTGTCCTTTATCCTACCGACTTACGTCAAACAATGTTTTTGGTTGTTGCTTTTCTTTATGGTCTATCCATCGATTTGTTAAGTGTTTCAGGAGGCATGCATGCGGGCGCATGTTTAAGTGCGGCATTTTTGCGTCCCGTTGTGTTGCGCTCTGTTTTTGGAATAAGCTCTGATTATAGTGCGGTCAAGTTTTCGAAAATTCCTTTTGCGCAGTGGTTTATCTATTGTTTATTGGTAGTCATGACACATCATTTGGTTCTCTTTGGGCTTAGTGATTTTAGCCTGAATCGATGGGTTTGGATTCTACAAAAAACGATTTTTAACGGACTATTGACCGCCGCTGTAGTATCTATATTCATGTTTTTTTTTGTATCAAAAAAATGAGGAAAAGCCTGTTTTATTTACTACTCTATTCGATAGCAATTGTCTTTACCTTAAGGTTGTTTTATTTGCAAGTAGTTAGCACCAACTACGAAGACTTATCACTGCAAAACTCAGTTCTGAAAGAATATATTTACCCCGAACGTGGCCTGATTTATGATCGTGAGGGACGTTTGCTTGTTGGCAATCAAGCTGCATATGATGTTATGGTGATTCCACGACGTGTTCGAACCCATGACACCTTGGGGTTTTGTGAGTTGTTAAAAATTGACAAAGACCACTACTTGTCTCAACTCAATAAAGCCCGTAACTACTCTACTCGGATTCCATCTGTTTTCGTTGCTCAAGTTTCCAAACAAGATTATGCCAAACTACAGGAAAAGATGTGGAAATTTCCGGGATTCTATATCCAAAAAAGATCCATCCGAAAATACAACACCCAATCTGCCGCTAATGTTTTAGGGTACATCAGTGAGGTTAACAACGCTGACATTCGTCAAGATTCATATTACCAATCGGGGGAACTCATTGGACGCCAAGGGATAGAAAAAACCTACGAAAAAAAACTTCGTGGACAAAAAGGGGTTCGTTATTTACAAAGAGATAAGTTTAACAGAATTATGGGGCCCTACAAAGATGGCAGTCTGGACACCCTTCCCGATCCTGCCAAGGACATCCACCTAACGATCGACATAGCTCTTCAAGAATACGGGGAGTCTTTATTAAAAAATAAAAGAGGGGGGATTGTCGCCATTGAACCAGAGACAGGTGAAATTTTGGTCAATGTCAGTGTTCCCAACTACGATCCTGATTTTTTGGTCGGCAGAGAACGTTCGGAACACTTCCGAATGCTTAAAAACGATACAATCAATCGACCCCTTTTTGACAGAGGTCTTCAAGGGCAATACCCTCCAGGGTCTCCATTCAAGCTGCTCAATGCTTTGGTAGCTCTTCAAGAAAAAGCCGTCAGCCCCCGCACTGGCTATACCTGCAATGCCGGTCATTTTTATGGAAGAAGTCAGTTTATGAAATGTCATTGTGAACTGGGTTCGTTTAACAGGCTTAACAGTGGCATCTATAATTCTTGTAACACTTATTTTTCAAACATATACAGAAAAACAATCGATAGTTATGAAACCTCACAACAAGGAATGGATGCGTGGAGTGAGCATATAAAAAGCTTTGGACTGGGAAATTATTTGGGGTATGATCATCCGACAGGTCAAAAGGGCTTCATTCCCGATGCGGCATACTACAACTATTGGTATCCAAACCAGCGTTGGCGGGGTGCCACCTCAGTTTCAAACGCCATCGGACAAGGTGAGGTACTGACCACACCCATCCAATTAGCAAACATGACTGCTGCGATTGCCAATCGAGGTTCCTACATTACTCCCCACTTCATCAAAGAAATTTCAAAAGACACCATTGACGTTACATTTAGAGAACGGAAACACACAAGTATAGATTTGATACACTTTGAACCCGTAATTGAAGGGATGTCTAATGTGGTTAAATGGGGCACAGCACGTAACGCACGCATACCAGGCATCGAAGTCTGTGGCAAAACAGGTACGGTAGAGAACTTTACAAAAATTGATGGAGTGCGAACACAGCTTACAGATCACTCCATGTTTGTGGCCTTTGCTCCTAGAGAAAAACCAAAAATTGCAGTGATGGTGTTTGTGGAAAATGGATATTGGGGAAGCCGATGGGCTGCACCCATCGCCAGCCTTGTTATTGAAAAACATTTAACAGGAACCGTAAGGCGGACCTATCTTGAGAAAAGAATGCTTGAAGGCAGTCTATTAGAAGAATATGCAAAACCCATTTCGGGAGAACCTTTTGAGATCAATGAATAGTAATAAATACCTTTTAAAGTTCGATTGGGTGACACTATTGCTCTACATGGGATTGGTGACAATAGGACTGATAAACATTTACTCTACCAGACACAACCCAGAGATCAATATGTTTTCACTTCGACATGCTTTTGGAAAACAGTTGTTTTTTGCTGGAATAAGCTTGATGTTAATTCTATTCTTACAATTTAGTTCCGTTAAAATATTCGAACGCTTTTCGAGTGTTGCTTATCTTGGAATTGTTGGCTTATTACTCGGTTTGTTTTTGTTTGGAACAGAGGTTTCTGGTGCGCGCTCATGGTACAGTTTGGGTGGGTTTAGTTTTCAACCTGCTGAATTTGCTAAAGTGGTTACCGCACTTGCAATTACCAAACACATAAGCGAGATAAATACTGATTTAAAAAAACTTAAACATCGCCGTACGGCACTGATTTTAATATTACTGCCTGTAGTTCTTATTTTACCCCAGCCAGACCCAGGAAGTGCATTGGTGTTTTTAAGCTTTTTCTTGGTACTTCACGCTGAGGGAATGCCCTCATTTTATCTATGGTCATTTTTTGGGCTTGTTTTTTTATTTGTGCTCACACTCTTGTTAGGGGTCAAAGTAATCACCTACGGCTTGATGGCTGTGGCTCTTATTTTTATGGTGGTATTTCTGAATAAAAGAAGAAGAAAAGTGTTAATGCCTGCGCTTGCTGTTATTTTTATAGGCATCGGTTTTGCTCAATCGGTAAACTACATTTTTGAAAATGTTTTTGAGCAAAGACACCGTGACCGTTTTAACATTGTCTTAGGCAAAGAAGTCGACACCCAAGGAATTGGCTACAACATAAACCAATCCCAAATTGCTATCGGTTCTGGAAGATTTACTGGGAAGGGATTTCTAGAAGGAACCCAAACAAAGGGTGACTTTGTACCCGAACAACAAACAGACTATATATTTACTACCATTGGAGAAGAATGGGGGTTTTTGGGAAGTTTTATTGTGATTGTACTTTTTGTGAGTCTTTTGCACAGAGTATTGCATCATGCTGGCCGTCAGAAAAATGATTTTAGTAGAATATATTGTTATGCCGTCGTTGTATTAATCCTAACACACTTTGCAGTAAATCTAGGTATGGTTTTGGGATTGGTGCCTACTATCGGTATCCCATTGCCATATGTGAGCTATGGAGGGTCTCATTTACTGGCATTTAGTTTGTTGATAGGTATTTATTTGCGGTTAGACGCAAACCGTATAAATGAGTGGTAATCTTAACTCAATTGCGGATCATAGATGTCACGTAAAGCGTTACCCAACACCATAAAAGAACTTACCAAAAGCATAATGGCCAATCCTGGCGCAAGGGCCATAAAGGGTTTACCGGTAAGTAAAAACGGATAATGATCTTTAATCATCGTTCCCCAAGTTGGAACAGGTGGTTGCGCACCAATTCCTAAAAAACTCAAACCGCTTTCTATTAGAATGGCTGCGGCAAAATTAGCGGCAGTAATCACAACCAGTGGGCCGAAAGCGTTGGGCAGGATGTGTTTACTAATGATTCGAAAAGAGGAAAAGCCCAATGTTTGAGCTGCTTTAACAAATTCTCTGTTTTTTAGGCTGATTACTTGTCCACGTACAATACGAGCCACCTCCACCCACATCGTTAAACCTACAGCAATAAATACTTGCCAAAACCCTTTGCCTAGAGCAACCGAAATGGCAATAACCAATAACAGAGTGGGTATCGACCAGGTCACATTGATCAACCACATTATCAAACGATCTACATTACCACCAAAGTAACCTCCCAAGCTACCCAACAAAACCCCCACTAACAGAGAAATAAAAACCGCAATTAAGCCGATTGATAAAGAAATCCGTGTGCCGACCAGTAGCCGACTCAAAATATCACGACCAAATAGATCCGTACCTAATAAAAATTTTTTTGTGACGACATACGTGGTCTCTATGGTTTGTGGCCGATCCACTTCAACAAACCTTTCATATGGTATCAATTCTTTCTTACCAGGCGCATCAAAGTTAAAGTGTTCGATATAAACACCTTCAGCTTCTAAACGATAGTTCGAAATCGGGTAATATGTACCGAGATTTGGATCCCCAAAAAAAAGTTTTTCAAAAAAAGAAACACTCGGAAGCTCACTCGGTATATGCAACATTTGAACCTGAAAACCAGGGGATTGAGAATGCAACGACAAGTGCATTTGATTGGCGTTTTTCGAGCCATCACTGGCCAACATATAAGCAAAAAGGGCTACAAAAAAACACAAACCTATATAACCCAAAGCAAAGACCCCTCCAATATTCCGCATCAATCGTTTTGGGTGGGTTGTTCGATCCAATCTAGAGAGTTTTATTTTTTAGCAAGTGGTTTTTTGGAGATAAAACCAGGTTTTAAGTCTTCAAGAATCAACACTGCCTCCTCAACATACATGTCCGCAGAAAGGCTTTCAAACCAGCGTTCTCTTTTCTCACTAAACACTTCATCGTTTGACATTTTTGAAAGCTCATCGGGCAATACTGTAAAACTCAACTGATTTTTATAGTCTTTAATCGGATCAAAACGCTCGGCATAAGATTTGTCAGTTGCAATTTCTGAAGCATACATATCGTAGTTTAAAGAAACCAAATAATCTTCTTGTCTTTCTCTTACCCACTGAGCGTCCTGGTCTATCAATTGAAAAATAGGATTTTCATCAACCCTTTTTTGACTTTCTTCAATAACTTCTTCATAATTCAAATAGCCTTTCCATGCGCTAAAATTAGCCGGAGCGATTTGATCCCATGACAGAGGGTTGTCTTCATCTTTCTCTCCAACTTCAACATATGAATAACGATCGGGAGCAATTACATCACTCTTGACTCCTTCCAATTGGGTTGAACCTCCATTAATGCGATAGAATTTATCGGTAGTTAATTTTAAAGCGCCTAAATTCCCATAAGTGCTGTTTGAAATAAATCGATTGAGATCCACAACATTTTGAACAGTTCCTTTGCCAAAAGTTTGTTTACTCCCCAATACAACAGCGCGCTTGTAATCTTGAAGAGCTGCTGCAAGAATCTCTGAAGCGGAAGCAGATAATTCATTGACCAAAACCACTAATGGACCCTCCCACAATATTTGTTCGTCTCGGTCAGAAAGCACTTCTTTCCTGTTTCCTGTAGATTTAACCTGTACGATTGGGCCTTTATCAATAAACAAACCTGCCATATCAACAACCGTTTGCAAAGAGCCCCCGCCATTAAAACGCAAGTCCATGACAATTCCTTGTACCCCTGCTGATTTTAGTTTAGCGATCTCTTTGCTAACGTCTTGTGCAGCATTGCGCTCCTTGTAATCTTTGAAGTCTATATAAAACTTTGGCAAATGAATCAGACCATATTTCTTTCCTGATTTGTTTATCACAGAGGATCTTACATAGGTCTCCTCTAACACCACTACATCACGCACCACAGGGATTACCTCGACGGTACCTTCTACTTTTTTGATGGTCAAGTAAACCGTCGATCCTTTGGGACCTTTGATTAGCTTGATGGCATCATCAAGGCGCATGCCTCGAATGTCTACAGCCGTTCCTTCTTCTTGACGTACCAGTTGTATCTCGTCACCAACTTCTAAGAGTTGGTCACGCCAAACGGGGCCTCCTGTGATGATATCGACAATCTTGATAGATTGATCTCGCTTTGACAACCGAGCACCTATCCCTTCAAACTTACCTGACATGCTCATGTCAAATCGGTCTTTGTCCTCAGGAGCGTAATAATTGGTATGAGGGTCAAACTGCAAAACAAATGCATTGAGATAAGAAGCAAACCAGTCTTTTCGCTCCAGATCGTCCATAATATCAAAGAAGTTTTCCATGTTATTGCGGGTCACTGCTCGTGATTCTTCTTCAAGGTCTTCAAAAGTTTTGGGAATGTACGAAGCATCTTGATCAGCCTTTTTTTCGTCCTCTTTAATTTTATCATACAAAATACTCAAAGTAGACAACTTGAGCTGTTGACGCCATTTTTCTCGGCGTTGGGTAAGAGTAGATGGAAAGGATTGCTCCTGGTAATTCAGATCTACAACTTCGTCTTTATCAAAAACAAACGGTCGCTCTAAAAGACTTGGGAACATCTCTTCTACTTCTTGCATACGCTGGGTAAGGCGTTCAAAAGTGCGTTTGAAAAAATCAATTTCTATGTTTTTTAACTGATCATCAAGGCGGTACTTGTATCTTTCAAACTCTTTGAAATCACTCTGTAAAAAGAAGCGTTTCTGACCATCAATAGCATCTAAGTATTCGTGAAAAACTTGCTCTGAAAGTTCGTCATTCAGGGTTTTAGCATCAAAGTGACCTCTATTTAAGACATAAGAAATCAACTCAATCAGCAGTCGATCTTTATCTGGATTGTTAAAAGTTTTGGAAAAAGGGGTAGCTAAAGCAGACCACATAAACAGGCCAACAGCAGCCACAACAATTGTGATAGAGGCGTTCTTTTTCATTTTTTTTATAAACTAAATTGTAGGTGCATAAATATAAGTATTAATTACTAACAGTCTAGAAGGTATTGATGCATTTTGAATTCTTTACTTTTGTACAAATATCAGGCCATGAAAAACAAACCTTTGATATTGGTGACCAATGATGATGGCATCAGCGCACCAGGGCTTCGAACGCTGATCAAAGTAATGAACACTATAGGTGAAGTTGTGGTTGTCGCTCCCGACAGTCCTCAGTCCGGTATGGGACATGCAATTACCATCAATAGCACTCTACGATGTACCAAAGTAGATTTAGACGGAGGTCCTCAAAAAGAATACGCTTGTTCTGGAACTCCAGCGGACTGTGTAAAACTTGGGGTTCACGAGCTTCTTGACAGAAAGCCAGACCTTTGTGTTTCAGGTATCAATCACGGATCCAATGCAGCCATCAATGTCATCTACTCAGGTACTATGAGCGGCGCCATAGAGGCTGGCATAGAAGGCATCCCTGCGATCGGGTTTTCCCTACTTGACTATCGATGGGATGCAGATTTTGATCAAATCACCTCCTATGTGGAAGAGATTGTGCGAAACGCACTGAGCCACGGAATCCCCGAAGGTGTGGTTTTAAATGTCAACTTCCCAAAAAAACCCAAAAGCGACATCAAGGGTGTAAAAATATGTCGTCAAGCTAAAGCTTACTGGATTGAAGAATTTGACAAGCGGAAAGACCCTCAAGGGAAAGAGTACTACTGGCTAACAGGTGAATTTATTAACGATGACAAGGGCGAAGACACCGACCAGTGGGCTTTGGACAACGGTTATGTGTCTGTCGTGCCAACACAGTTTGACCTCACTGCACACCATCATATCCAAAAACTCAACACATGGTCTTTTTCCGACGACTAAGTTCAGGTCTTATCGGTTGGCTGTTGGGCCTTATCGTTCCTTTGGGAACCCTTTTGTTGATGATTCATTTTTTCATAGAAGGATCATGGGCATATAAAATAAGCACCTTAGATGCCCAAGACCGTATGGGTGCTTGGATCAGCCTGAGTGCCATTCCCAACTTACTTATGTTCGCTTTTTGGATTCGAAAAAAAAAGGACAAAGCCGCCCAAGGGGTGCTCGGCGCCACTTTTTTTTGGGCCATAGTCACACTATTTTATACTTTTAATTGATGAAGTATTATGTAATTGCAGGAGAAGCATCGGGGGATTTACACGGATCCAACCTAATCAAAGCATTAAAAAAATTAACGCCAGATCTACATATCCGTGCATGGGGCGGCGACAAAATGCAGGCTGTAGGTGCTGAGGTAGTTAAGCACTATAAAGACTTGGCTTTTATGGGCTTTTTAGAAGTTGCGCTCAACTTACGTATCATTTTAAGAAATCTGCGTTTTTGTAAAAAAGACATCCTAAATTTTCAGCCTGACGCACTGATTCTTATTGACTACCCTGGATTTAATATGCGTATTGCTCGTTGGGCCAAGCAAAGAGGCATTCCTGTGCACTATTACATTATGCCACAAGTTTGGGCATGGAAGGAGAGTCGTGTCAAAGATCTGGCTAGAGACACCGATTTTCGCTATGCTATTTTGCCATTTGAACTTGATTTTTTTGGAAAAAAACACAATCTAAATGTCGATTTTGTAGGACATCCCCTGCTAGATGCCTTACAATCAAAACAAGACCCCGATTCTATCAACATACGAAAGCAAATCGGAATTGCTAACGACAAACCCATTATCGCCTTATTGCCTGGAAGTCGGAAGCAAGAAATCAAAAAACTATTGCCAGTCATGCAGTCCCTTCAAAGCCGATTCCCATCACATGTTTTGGTCGTGGCCGCAACTCCGCATCACCCCATCGATTTTTATAAAAAATTAGCTCCCAATTTGCCCATTGTAGTTGGGCAAACTTATGCACTCTTATCGGCTGCCCAAGCGGCATTGGTAACCAGCGGAACAGCAACCTTAGAAACGGCGCTGTTTAAAATCCCTCAAGTCGTTTGTTATAAAACCAGCGGATTGAGTTTTGCCATTGCAAAGCGCGTAGTCAAATTGGCTTATATCTCATTGGTCAACCTGATCATGGATCAAAAGGTGGTGGCTGAGCAAATCCAAAACGAATGTACCCCAGAGCATCTGGAAACCGCCTTAGCCCACATCTTGTCTGACGAAGGGCGCTTGCAAATGCTTGTTGATTATAAAACATTGCATCAAAAACTTGGAGGTGGTGGAGCGAGTCAAACCACTGCAGAACTCATTTATAACCGTACCCATGAAAACTAGAATTCTACTTATTGGGCTGTTGTCGCTTTTCTTAGTGGGTTGTGGCGCACGAAAGAAAGGCAAGAAAATGAAACCTCGTGACGGTGTTGTTTACTATGCGAAAGAGTATATGGGCACCCCCTATCGTTTGGGCGGAAATACCACAGCGGGGATTGACTGTTCAGGGTTGATTCATAAAGCTTTTCAAAAGCAAGGCATCCGCATACCACGTACGGTAGATGAACTCCGAAAAGAAGGCAAACGCATCTCTAAAGACCGTGCCAAACCCGGAGATATACTGTTCTTTAGAACTTCAAAAAAAAGAAAACTTACCCATGCTGGAATTGTAGTAGGGTTCAAAAGAGATGAGCCCCTTTTTATTCATGCCTCCTCCTCCAGAGGAGTGATGATTTCTTCCCTGCGCGAAGGGTATTGGAACAAAGCCTATGCCCAAACCAGAAGGTTGTTAAAATAAGGTTTTTATACCTTTAACACATGTCCCCACTTGCCTACTGCACCCTCTTTTGGGTAACTGGATTGTTTCTTTACCCATACGTTGACCTACCACCCTTTGGTTGGTGCTGTGGGCTTCTAGCGTTGGCTTATGGTTTTCATAAAAAAGGGTTTCGCTGGGGTTTTGTAGTTTGTGTGTCATTCATCAGTCTATGGGGTGGTTATTTTCAAGCCAGTCTATATGACCCCCACTTAGACAAAAAACATATTCTCCATAGTGAAAGGGAAAAACCTGTAGCCTTGATGATTGAGGTTCATGATGTTCGCAACCCCACTCCTTTTGGGCGCGGATATGTTGTAAAGGTTATGCAAATAGACAATCAGTCCGTAAGAGGTCGGGTATTGTTGCAATTGGAACCCACAGCATCGCTCCAAATCGGTGAAAGATATGCGCTAACAACTTTTTTAAAGCCCATAAAACCTCCGCCCAACCCAGGAGGGTTTGATTTTGCCAAATATATGCATCGAAAAGGGGTGTATTTAACACTCAATAGCCATTCTAAGTCCTTATTCTATTTAAACAAAAGAACCACAGTAAGAGCATGGGCAAACCAATTCCGAATCAAGTTGATGCGTCAGATTCCCAATCTGAGGCTGTCTTCCAACTCTGAGGCCCTACTCAAAGCCTTGGTGCTCGGTGATCGCTCAGGAATTGACCCCGAATTGCGGACCACTTATGCGCATGCTGGCGCAGTGCATTTGTTGGCCATTTCAGGGTTACATGTCGGAGTACTTATGCTGATGTTGCAATGGTTGTTTGGCGGAAGCATGTATCTGCCCTACCCTTGGAATCGGTGGGTTCGCTCAGCGATGGTTGTGTTATGTCTGTGGGTATATGCGCTGATTACGGGTCTGTCCCCCTCTGTGATAAGAGCAGTGACTATGTTTAGCTTTGTGACCCTCAGTCAATGTATTGAAAGACCCGGAATGCCCCTGCAATCTTTGTGGTTGTCGCTCTTGGTTTTAGTAGGTGTCCGTCCCCAATTGATCTACGAGGTAGGATTTCAACTGAGCTATGCAGCAGTCGGAGGTATCTTATGGGCCATGCCCAAACTGCTTGAATGCTATCAACCAAAGAATTTATGGTTCAGTAAGGTTTGGCGGTTGTGGTTGTTGGGCGTGGTTGCTCAACTGTCCGTTTTGCCTTTGAGTTTGTATTATTTTCATCAGTTTCCTGGGTTGTTCTGGATAAGCAACCTTGCTGTGGTGCCCTTACTCGGGTGGATCTTGGGGGCTGGTATTGTCGGTCTATGTGTCGCTCACATATCAGTTGTATCTACCCTTTGGGGTCGGGTGTTAGAATGGATTTTGGGTGGTATGAATACAGTCATCGAATGGACCGCTGGCCAAAAAGAATTTCTGTTTACCAAAATTCCGTTTGATGGTTGGGATGCAGTGTTGTCAGGAACTTTGGTATTGCTGCTATTCCTTTGTTTGAAACGCATCAACCTAAGTAAAGTAACAGCTGTTTTGATGCTTAGCGTCCTTTTGCATTACTCCCTAAAAGAAAACCCACACCCCAAAGAAGAGTGGCTAGTGTTTCATGACTATCAACAAACTTTGATAGGTCATAAATCAGGTCGTGATGCTATATTTTGTAGCCCTAAAAACTTATTGGTTAATCCACGTATTATTGAAGAATATGTTCTAGACAGACATATAAAAAAACACAGACATCAAGCATTAGGTGTGGGCTACGTGATGAGAGATATTCCATTGTTGATTGTTGATCAGACAGGCATCTATAACTTACCTACATGCAAAGAAGGCATCGTTCTGTTACGTAATAGCCCTAAAATACATTTGGTAGATTTGATAGAGATTTTAGACCCTGAGACCATTATCGCAGATGGCAGCAATTTTCCAAGTTTTGTACGTCGATGGGAAAAAACAGCCAATGAGATGGGGGTTGATTTTCACAACACCGCCACTGAGGGCGCTTGGATTTTTAGCTTTTAAACAAAGGTTTAAAATTTTTGAAATAGGTTGTAAAATCTGTCTGAGATTTAAGGGTCTTATAATCATCGGAATGAAATAGTTTGAGGTAAAATTCCATTTGCTGAACGTCATGATACCCGACCACAGGAGTGATAAATTGACCATTCTCATCCAAAAATACAACCGTTGGATAGCCCGTAACCCCTAAATAAGCTGTAAATTGATGACGGGCATTTCGACCCGACCGTTTAGGATCATAATTCGGATTGGTAAAGGTGTTGTTTTGATAATTGATGGTTTCATCTCCTTCGGCATTGAATTTGACCGCATAATAGTTCTCATTGATATAGGCACTCACATCAGGGTTACCGAAAGTATTCTTGTCTAACAACTTACAAGGTCCACACCAAACGGTGTATACATCTATCAATATTTTTTTGGGCACCACCTTTTGGGCCTCCATAGCCTTATCAAGAGTCATCCATTGCACCTGAGCACGAGCCGTAAGACTTATAAAGAGCAGTGCTGGTAAAATTAGTTTATTCAATACCATGCATTTTTTTGATTAATACAGGTTTAAGCAAAATCATCAAAAAGCCTGCCACTATAGGAATCATGGTGAAGATGAGGAAAAACACGGAAAGACCATAGCTCTCCGATATTTTATCGATATAACTCCCTGTAAAACCTCCCAAAAAGTTAGCGACCGCACTACACACAAACCAGAAACCAAACATAAGTCCAACCAATTTCACAGGGGCTAATTTACTCACGTATGAAAGACCAACTGGAGAGACACAAAGTTCGCCGAGTGTATGAAAAAGGTAGGCCATCACGAGCCAAATGATGCTGACGCTTGCTTCAGTAGCACCCATGGGTATGGCCGATGCACCATAAGCCAGAAAAGCGAATCCCAGCCCTAATAAAATCAGACCAATGGCAAATTTTACAGGTCCTGAAGGGTTGAGTTTTGATGCCCATATTTTGGAAAACAAAGGGGCAAACAATATGATAAATAAAGAATTGAGAATTGAAAACCATGAGGCAGGAATCTCAGTAGCTTGTTGGGAAAACTCTCTTTGAATCATCCATATAACAATTCCCCAAATAATAAGAAAACTCGTTCCCAAAAACACATTTGAACTCACAAAATGTCCAGCCATTTGTCGAAAAAGACTGTAAAGTACGTATGTGAGGATGAGCATAGGAACAAGGGTGATAAGTGTGTTGATGGTTTTAAAGGTATCGGAAGCTGTTCCCGATAGGTTTCTTTCTATATAACTTTCCGCAAAAATGGTCATGGAACCGCCTGCTTGTTCAAAAGCCCACCAAAAGAAAATGGTAAACAATGAAAACACAACGATCACCTTTAGTCGATCTTTTTCTACTTTGGTAAATCCAGTTTTAGCATCTGGGGTCGATGTGTCTTGGGATGAGGTATTTTCCATTTGTTTTTTGGGAGATAGTCCGATATTCCCAAAAATCTTTTGGGCATACCAAAACTGTAACATGCCCAAAAACATAAAGATTCCAGCCAATCCAAAACCTAAGTGCCAGCCTACTTTTTCACCTATATACCCACAAAGCAAGATTCCCAAAAAGGCGCCTGCGTTGATGCCCATGTAGAATATGGTGTAGCCTCCGTCTTTTCTTTTATCCCCTTCTTTGTAGAGTTGCCCGACGATAGATGAGATGTTGGGTTTGAAAAATCCATTTCCAATAACCATCAAAGACAATCCCAAAAAGAAGAACGAGTCTGCAAATACTTCCAAAGCCATGGAAGCGTGCCCCAACGTCATAATCAAAGCTCCTAGGGCAGTGGCGTTTCTGTAACCAAAATATTTGTCGGCCAAATACCCTCCAATGATGGGTGTTAGATAAACAAGTCCCGTATACCAACCGTAAAGATAAAGCGCATCTTCGCGAGTCCATGCCCAGCCTTCATCCATAATGGAAGAAGTAAGAAAAAGGACTAAAATCGCACGCATCCCGTAGTAGCTAAAACGCTCCCACATTTCAGTAAAGAACAAAACAAAAAGGCCGAGCGGATGCCCAGCAATGGTTTTTTGGTTTAAGGCAGATCCGCCAAATATTTGTGACATAATGTTGATTTTTGGGTTGGTTGTGGCTAATATATAACTTTTAGGTTATTCCTCATTTCTAAAAAAACCCTGTGATCCCCTATCTTTGTACCATGAAAAAGCACCCGCAACAAGTCGATGGGTTTTCCAAATGGTCCAAAGAAGAAAAAATAGACTGGCTCGCCCATCAGTGCTTTTCCTCACCTACAGAAGCCAAAGCTCTCTTGACTTCGTACTGGCACTCCGATGCCAAGCTCCAACAACTCCACGATGAGTTTATCGAAAACGCGGTGACGAACTTTTACCTGCCCTTAGGCTTGGCTCCTAATTTTGTGATCAATGGCAAAAACTATGTATTGCCCATGGTTACCGAAGAAAGCTCTGTAGTAGCCGCTGCCTCACATGCGGCCAAGTTTTGGGCACAAAGAGGTGGATTTCATGCGGAAGTGATCGGAACTCAAAAAGTGGGCCAGGTACACTTTATGTACAAAGGGTCCGCTAAAAAATTAGAGCACTTTTTTAACAAAATTCACCCCTTATTACTAGCTGATACAGACCGTATTACCGAAAAAATGAAAAAGCGTGGGGGCGGAATCACTGATATTTCATTGGTCGATAAGACGGCTGATTTGCCAAACTACCACCAGTTGCATGTATGTTTTGAAACGGCAGATGCCATGGGCGCCAATTTTATCAACTCGTGCTTAGAGCAGATGGCAGAAACCTTCAAAAGAGAGGCGCAAACTTTCGAAGCTTTTGATAAAAGTGAAAAAAAGATTGACGTAGTGATGAGCATACTCTCCAACCATGTGCCCAACTGTAGGGTTCGAGCTTCGGTTTCTTGCGCTATCGAGTCGCTTGGGTCTGCAGGCGATGCTTTGGCCCGACGTTTTGTAGATGCCGTCCGGATTGCTCAAGTAGCACCCCACAGAGCGGTTACACACAACAAGGGAATCATGAATGGCATCGATGCGGTAGCCATCGCTACTGGGAATGACTTTAGAGCCATTGAGGCTGGTGCCCATGCCTATGCGGCCAAGTCGGGCGCTTACTCCAGTTTAAGTGAGGCTTGGATAAAAGACGACTGTTTTGGTTTTGCCCTAGAATTGCCTTTGGCTGTGGGGACTGTCGGCGGACTCACTCAACTGCACCCCCTTGTGCGCTGGTCACACGAACTATTAGGAAACCCTGATGTGCGCACTTTGATGCAAATCATGGCCGTAGCTGGATTGGCTCAAAACTTTGCTGCGGTTCGCTCACTAGTAACCACAGGAATTCAACAAGGGCATATGAAAATGCACCTGCAAAACATCTTAAATCAACTGGGTGCCAACATGGAAGAAAAAATAGCTCTAACTGAGCAATTCAAAACCCAAACCGTCAGTTATGCTGCGGTCGAGCAAGCTTTACAATCGTGGAGAAAAGCCTAACATTTTACAGTTCGGGGAAATTGCTGATCAGTGGCGAATATGCAGTCCTTGATGGCGCTAAGGCACTCGCCCTACCCACCACATTGGGACAAAAGTTGGAGGTGTGTGCTACATCAAAAAACAATATTGAATGGACAGCTCTTGATGCCCATGGAAAACAATGGTATCATGAGGTTTTTTCAATCAAAAATTTTACACCTGTAAACCCAAAAGACCTGACGAGCCAACGCCTGAGTCAACTTCTTAGAGAAGCACGAAACCATCAATCTGATTTTTTAATGCAAAGCCATGGAGTTCATGTCAAAACCAAGTTGGGGTTTGATAGGGATTGGGGATTGGGCAGTTCTTCAACGCTGGTCAACAATGTTGCTCAATGGGCCAATGTTGATGCTTATCTATTACAAGAAAAAGTCTTTGGTGGAAGTGGATATGATATTGCATGTGCGCAAAAACAATCCCCTATTGTATTTCAAAAAACAAAAGACCGGCCTTTGGTTGAGGAAGTTGATTTTTGGCCAGGTTTTCATAAAAACTTGTTTTTTGTCCACCTAAACCAAAAACAAAACAGCCGTTTGGCGATCAGCCAACACTACAAGGGATCGTCGCCCTTCCAAATAGAAACGATCAACGAATTGACAGAAGCTTTTTTAGATGCCAAAACGATGGGTGATTTTCAAAATACGATGGACAATCACGAAAACTGCATTGGTAACCTTATTGGTCATACTCCTGTCCATCAAAAACTGTTTTCGGATTACCAAGGATCCATAAAAAGTTTAGGCGCTTGGGGAGGCGATTTTGTGTTGGCTTGTGGGCCTACAAACAGCGCAGATTACTTTATGGAAAAAGGATTTACAACAATTTTACCTTTCGGGAAAATTATTTCTCGCGGGTCCTAAAATCTAGAGGAATGGTCAGGGTAACAACCGTTCCGCTTGCCTTTCCTTGATCGTCATACTTGTCCTCTATTTCAAAATTCAAATGATCTTTGTTGTAATAATTAAAGATATTGATGCGTTCCTTCATGATTTGTGTGGCAAATGACTTGTGGGTTTTTTGATAACCCTCGCGCATAGCCTCCGCAGCATTTCGTCCGATGCCATTGTCCTCTACTCGACATTGAAGAAAATTATCATTTTTGAAAAAATCTATTTTGATTTTGTTGACTCCATCCATCGGAATCAATCCATGAACAATGGAGTTCTCGACTATGGGCTGTAGCATCATACAAGGTAAATAAGTTAGGTTTATATCTATGGATTCGTCGACAACGATGTCAAGTATGATTTCTTTTTCTAATCTAAGAGCTTGTAAGTCGATGTAGTTTTTGATGTAGTCAATCTCCTCACTGAGGCTTAATTTTTCAACACTGCTCATTTCGATGGTATTGCGAATCAGTTTAGAAAAAGATGTCACATATTTGTTGAATTCTTGTTCTCCACGCAAAATCATTGCAGTTTGCATTCCGTTCAAGGCATTGAAAATAAAATGTGGGTTCATTTGGGCGCGATAAGCTCGAGCTTCAAGATTTGATATTTGCAAATCTCTGTCTTTTCTAATCTTAAAGATGCGGTACTCATAGAACCTCCATACCATAAAAACCGCAATCATAACTAAGACAACCAAACCAATAAACCAGGGAGACAACCAAATTGGTGGGGGAACTTCAATGTCGATGCTGTAAATTTCTGAAGAATCAAGGTTGTCATCGTTACTCGCAGCAATACATAATCTGTGTTTTCCTGGAGTTAGCCCTACCAAGCGAACTTCGTGATCAAAGCTGAACCAGTCATAGGACTCGTTGTTCTGAGTCAGTTTGTAATAATACTTATAATCCTCATTGTGAGCATGTTCATCTTCAAAAAAATAAACCGCCAAGTAATTGTTGTCTCTTGATAGTTTGACTGAGTTAAAATCTAAGGTGTTTTCCTCGATAGTTATTAACTGATTTGAGTTGGGATCTATGTACTCAATGCGTTCGGGTATCATCTCTGAATCTTGCCCCCATGTAATGTGAAAACACAATAGTAAAGGAAGTGCTTTTATGCATATTGCATAATTTTTTAAATCAAAAGAAAGTTTGGCACGATTCATGTTAAAGTATTAAAACTTAAATATTTTTTGTTAGTTATTGTTTTGACGCCTGCACTACACCCCATTTGTGCAGGCGTTTTTTTTGCTTGCCTAACGGGAATAAGTATTTCAATTGTCATAAAGATAGTATTTTTGAGAAATTTGTTCTATGGATCGTAAAATACTTTTAGAGTTTCTTCTTGATAAAGGATGGAATGTCGATTTGATATGGTGGGTCGATTTTTTGGCAGTAAGCATTGTCTTAATTATAGTAGCCGTTGGCCTGGACCTAATGGCCAAAGGTTTGGTCAAAGGTCTTTTTAAACGTTTGGCCAGACGCACCAAAACGCATCTTGACGACTATCTATTGGAGGCAAGATTCCCAACCTATGTTGCCCAATTATTTCCTTATTTCTTTTTGAATGCGGTACTTCCCATTTGGGTCATAGATCGTATAGGAGTGAGCGATGTACTCAACACCATTCTTAATGCTTACGGAGTACTTATAACCGTTTGGATATTACGCAGTTTGCTTCATGCAATCCGCAGTTACTTAAGAACCCTCGAATCTTTTAAAGACAAACCCATAGATAGCTACATACAGGTCTTTATGATTGTGATATGGGTTGTTGGTATAGTCGTTTTGTTCTCAATAATTACGGGTAGGGAAATTGGTTACTTTTTGACCGCTATGGGTGCCTTATCAGCCGTATTGTTGTTGATTTTTAAAGATACCATATTAGGATTTGTAGCGAGTATTCAAATTGCAGCCAATGATTTGGTCCGTATCGGAGATTGGGTAACCATGGAAAAATATGGGGCTGACGGAGATGTTATTGAAATAAATCTGTCCACGGTTAAGGTTCAAAATTTTGACAAGACCATCACGACCATTCCCACTTACAACTTGATATCCGACTCGTTTAAAAATTGGCGTGGAATGGCTGAGTCGGGCGGGCGCCGTATCAAAAGGTCTATGCTGATACAAACTCAAAGCATTCGGTTTCTTAAAGACGAAGAGTTGACCGATTTACAACGCATTGAACGTGTTGCCAGTTATCTAAAAGAACGCAAAGAAGAGATTGAAAAAGCCAATCAAGATGTAGATAAAAGTTTGGCAATCAATGGAAGAAACTTGACTAATTTGGGATTATACCGAAAGTATATCGAGAATTACTTAGAACACCATCCAAAAATCAGCAACGAACTCACCATTATGTGCAGGCAGTTACCCACTACTTCTTATGGAAGCACACCTCTTGAAATTTACGCATTTAGCAGTGATAAAGTATGGAAAAACTATGAGCATATCACCGCTGATATTTTTGACCATCTATTGGCTGCTGTATCCTATTTTGACTTACGCTGTTTTGAAGTAAGCCAAGGATTTATAAAAGACAACTAATTGTGTGTGGCTAATAAAAGCCGTCTGTTTTTAATCGCTTGAAATAACCTAGGTTATTTCTAAGAAACCGATCAAACTTGATGGTCATGGAGAGCTCAAATATGTTAGGAGGATATACACTTTGATTTCTTGATAAAGGGAAGTTGTAAGAAAAATTAAACTCATACACCTCCACATTCAAGCCGAAGTTCACCCCTAACAAGGTTGCATTAGATGATTTGTTGGAAGTAAATATTTCATGAACCCCTAAGGTTAAGCCACCAAGGATAAGCTCTTGACCCGCATATACCCTCATCAAGTCTCCAGCTGAAGTGGCTGAAGTATATAAATACAAAAAGGAATCTGGCGGCAAAAACCCTCTATTAAAATAATTGATATCTCTTTCATATGCCGCTTGAAAAGAAATACTCATCGGTTTTTTGAGATTGTACTCCTTGTTCATTGAAATGTCTGGCTTATTCAAATGTTTTATTGAAGCCCCTACCATGAAATTTTCATTATAAAGCATGATGGCCGCTCCTAAATCTAGATAATTGCTACTCAATCCAGCATAAGAAAGAGGATCGTTAGAAACATTCGAATAAGTCGCATTAGGGAGATCTAATTGATCTCCAAAAATTAAATCTGGTTTTCTTAATTGATTAAAACCCAATCCCGCACTGATGCTAGGGAGCAGATAAGCGCCATTAGCAATCTGTAATTTATAGATGTAGGAAAGGTTTAGGATGTTTTGTGACAGTCCATATTGACTAATCATAAAGTTGGAGAAATCGGCAGAAATGCTAAAGTTTAAATCATCAAAACTCTTTACTCCATAGAATATTTTGGTGTCTATAGATGCATTAGTAGTGTATGAAATAGAGTTGTAGCCCACCCCAGCAAATGATTGGGTATTGAGTCCATAAAAACTGGGGTTTGTGAACTGGGTATGGCGGATTTGATTAAAATAAGTGTCTTGGGCGTGTGTTGCGCTCCAGACAATCACAAAACAAATATATATCACAAGCTTTTTCATATTACTTTAATATTTGAATTGTAGTTGTTTTGGTGACAATCTCGTCATTAAACAGAGTTCCAACAATGTGACAAACAAACAACTTATTTGTCAAGTCTGCATTGGCCCCGTCCCATGGTTTGATGATGGGCACATCTGTACTAAAGAAATCACTTCCTCGTTCGTTTATCGACTCAAATAACAAGCTTCCGGAAGCATCGAAGATGCTCATCGAAATATTTTTAAAGCCAGTGAACTCCGGTAAAAACTCATCGTTGATACCATCGCCATTGGGAGTAAACACATTGGGCAAAAGCAAGACATACCCACCGCCAATCTGAACTGGTTTTGTGATTTGTTTTAAACACCCATCCTCTTTTCCATAAACGGTAAGTGTAACATCATAAACCTGTTCTCTATCGAAAATATGGGTGACTTGTTTGTCAGTGGTCAAGACTGTTGGAGAACCATCTCCAAAATCCCACTCAAGACTGTAGTATCGGTCATTCGGATCATCTACTTCAAAAGTGACATCTTCCCCAACTTTTAATCCTTGGCTTCTTCTCGAGGAAACGCTGGTGTAAATAAAATCAGGATCGGGCAGGACACTATCCTCAAGATTGAGGATACCAAAATTGTTAACATCCATGGTAGGAATGGTTCGGCTGCAATTGTCTTCGTTGGAGATCACAAGATCTGCGTCTTCAATGAGTGTGATGGGCAAGACATAAGTACTGATAAGGTCTATTACATCTGGCCCTTGAAGGGGTACAATAACCTCTTCGTTGTAAGTAAATGTGGGAGTGCCAATAAAATCAACCAACTCAATAGACAAATACCCTGGTTCGCCCATACATAGGTTTTGAACCTCTACTACATCTCGGATGAGTGGTATTTCTCTTTGAACAGAACACAAGCGAGCAGAATTTTGCGGATCCTTCTCTGTTACTGTTACTCTGTAGATTCCTTCAGCACGCCCTGTTATAAGATCTTGGTTGTCCAAAGTAGTAAGGCTTACCCATATATTAGAGGTCAAAGCCTTAAATTCCCATTCGATTTCGGTATTCAAATAGTCGTTTCCAAAAATTTGAATTTTTATGATCCCATCATCAGAGGTTGATTCACATGACGGTTTTTGAACATATCCACCATTCGAAGAAGTTGAAGTGTATGTAAAGGCATCGCCATTCTCATCCGTGAGTGTGACTGTATTGCCTGAAATACTATCAGGGTCAATGGGTTCAGCGAGAACAAATATGGGTTTTACTTCGTCTATAAGGATTGGGTCAGATACATAACCACATTGTTGAGCTTCATTATCCCATAGCTCAAACACATAGGAACCCGCTTGTAAGTTTTCGGCGATAACACTGGTGTCAGAGTCATTGATGTTAAGCTGAGTTTTCTCATAGCCTAGACTCAAACCACCCACGCCTGTCCAACGAGCTGTGTAAGATTCATTAGGCGTTAAAATACCTGTTAAGTCCACTTCAATGAATGCATCCTCATTTCCATAGCAAACCAATGGCTGTACTTCAAAACTAGGACTTATTGAGAATGAGGGTTTGGTATCGATAACTCCTAAAATTGAAGACTCATTACAAGTATTACTACCAGTAGTTGTGATGGTGTAATTGAAGGTTTGCGGAGGACTGCTAGAAGGAATTCCTGAGATAACCACAGTATTACCATTTACTGCGTATGAAACACCCGTGGGCAATCCAGTAACATTTACAGCACTGGCTCCTCCTCCAATGGTAAACTCGATATCCTCTATGAATGCGCCTTCACAAACGGTCTGATCCAAAGAACCGCTATTAGGATCATGAGCAATATCACCATCAGGGTTTACAACAATCGTCCCAGTCAAAACATCCGGACAAAAGCCAGAAACACTTGTGATGGTGTAATTGTAGACTTGTTGGGCACTGATATCATCCAATGGAGTTCCGGAAATTGTCAGAACTCCACTTGAAAGCAAATGGGTAACCCCAAAAGGCAAGCCTGTAACCAACACATCCGTAGCACCACCGCCAACAGCAAAAACGATATCGACTATGGGGCTGCCCTCACATACTTCTTGATCGGTCGAGCCTTGTGTCGTATCGTGAGTAATATTACCGTCCGGATTGATGGCAATGCTACCTGTTAAACTTTGTTCATCACACAATCCACTCCCCGTTGTTGTGATGATATAGTTGAAAATGGGCTGGGTATTGGCAGGTACACCTGAAATGGTCAACGTTTTGGTCGCGCTATCATAGGTATCAGACACCCCTGTGGGCAGACCTGTAACCGTTACGGCTGTGGCTCCACCTCCTATAGTAATGATAATATCCTCTATCGGCTCACCCTCACAAAGCGTCTGATCCAAAGCGCCGCTGTTAGGGTCATGAGCGATATCACCATCTGGGTTTACAGCAATCGTACCCGTTAGCTGACCTTCGTCACAACCAGCACTGCCAGTCGTGTCGATAGTATAAGTGTACAACTGTGGTGAAGAAATATCGTCTGTAGGAACCCCTGAAATGGTGAATACACTACCACTTAGTGAACCTGTCACTCCAGCTGGTAAACCTGTAACCGTCGCACCTGTTGCGCCACCACTAATGGTAAACTCAATTGGATCAATCGAGTCACCCTCACAAAGGATCTGATCAACCATAGAACCATTGGAAGGATCGTGTGCAATCTCACCATCTGGGTTTACAGCAATCGTACCCGTTAGCTGACCTTCGTCACAACCAGCACTGCCAGTCGTGTCGATGGTATAAGTGTATAACTGTGGTGAAGAAATATTGTCTGTAAGAACCCCTGAAATGGTGAATACACTACCACTTAGTGAACCTATTACTCCAGCTGGTAAACCTGTAACCGTCGCGCCTGTTGCGCCACCACTAATGGTAAACTCAATTGAATCAATCGAGTCACCCTCACAAAGGATCTGATCAACCATAGAACCATTGGAAGGATCGTGAGCAATCTCACCATCTGGGTTTACAGCAATCGTACCCGTTAGCTGACCTTCGTCACAACCAGCACTGCCAGTTGTGTCGATGGTATAAGTGTACAACTGTGGTGAAGAAATATCGTCTGTAGGAACCCCTGAAATGGTGAATACACTACCAAATAGTGAACCTGTCACTCCAGCTGGTAGTCCTGTAACCGTCGCGCCTGTTGCGCCACCACTAATGGTAAACTCAATTGGATCAATCGCCTCGCCTTCACAAAGAATCTGATCAACCATAGAACCATTGGAAGGATCGTGAGCAATATCACCATCTGGGTTTACGACAATCGTACCCGTAATTGGATTGGGATCTACACAGCCACCGCTGTCGGGAGTGACAGTATAAGAATAGATCTGAGTACTAGGAACATCTCCGCTTAGCCCTGATATCGTAAATACATTGCCACTTCGTGTAAATGTAAATCCAGCCGGAGAAACCGTTGATCCGTCTTCATCTAACCAAGAGATGGTCGCATTGACCGTACTGCCCCCTATTACAAAATCAATCGGATCGATCGCAACTCCCTCACACAACTCCTGATTCAAAGTGCCGCTGTTGGGGTCATGCGCAAGATCACCATCAGGGTTGATGATAAACAATCCTGTAATCGGTGTAGGCTCCTCACATCCACTGCCTGTAGTGGTAACACTGTAAGGAATGCGAACCTGTCCGTCGATGTCATCCGAAGGAGTTCCGTAAAGCGTGAGAACATTGCTTGAAAACACATACTCAACACCCAAAGGCAAACCATCTACTACAACATCCGTAGCACCTCCACTTACACTAAATACAATGTCATCAATCGCCTCGCCCTCACAAAGCGTCTGATCCAAAGCACCTAATGAAATCGTAGGATCTGTTGGGTCTTCAGTAAGATGCGTAATCTCACCATCGGGGTTTATCGTAATCGTACCCGTAATCGGAAGAGGCTCTACACAGCCACCGTTGTCGGGAGTGACAGTATAAGAATAGATCTGAGTACTAGAAATATCTCCGCTTAGCCCTGATATCGTAAATACATTGCCGTTTTGACTAAACGAAAACGGATCAATTGTGATTGGATCACCTTGCTCATCTACCCAAGCGATGGTCGCATTGACCGTACTGCCCCCTATTACAAAGGCAATCGGATCGATCGAAACTCCCTCACACAACTCCTGATCTAAAGCACCCCTTACCGGGTCATGCGTAAGTTCCCCATCGGGGTTTACCGTCACATTATAACTTACAGGGTCGGCATTGCCACAGCTGTTGAATGGCGTGGCAGTAAGGACATAATTGCCCGGCTCTGTAAAATCGATTCGGACAAACTCATCATTAGGGTCTGTATCAGCTAGAATTTGAGCTGAAAGGCGATTCACACTCCAATTGTAGCCTGTTGTTCCTGTCAGTCCAGTGATTTCATAATCATAAGGGCCTGTTCCT
Organism: Flavobacteriaceae bacterium; assembly: GCA_016780065.1. GTDB lineage: Bacteria > Bacteroidota > Bacteroidia > Flavobacteriales > Flavobacteriaceae > UBA724. The sequence continues at coordinate 28,781 of JADHML010000001.1, read as the reverse complement.
TCACAAAAGTCATTGACTCCATTGATCACTCCCGTTCCAGACACAGGATCTTTGAAAGACAAATCAAAATAGGCATCAATGGTATTCCCCGAATCACATGCTGCTGAAGGGGTGACTTGAAGGGTTAACCTTACAGATCCATTGGCATAATCCGTGGAAGTGGGTATATAGGTTGGGTTGATGACACTATCATCACTAAACGTACCCGATCCATCGGTTATCCATTTGATCGATTGATAATCTTGATTGAGCACCCCTGGCGTGCCATTGGGTGTGTTTAATATGGTAGCATTGGAGATTGCATAGGACTCCCCGATACAAACCTCATCATCAGGTCCTGCATCGACCGTGGGCGGCGATTGGAGATCTAAAATAAGGGTGTCTTCAGTAAAATCAGTACACGGGCTTTGACTATAGGCTCTAAAAGTGAGCGTCACCCTACCATTGAGGATGTCATTTGGACCAGGGTTATAATTTGGATTGCGGTCGTAAATATCAGTAAATCCACCATCGCCACTAGTCAACCATTCTACGCTTAATTCATTGGTTGCAATCCCCGCAAGTGCATAAGGAGCGTTTTGACAGCTGGTGTCGGTTTCTGGACCGGCATCTGCCGTAGCTTTGCGGGCAATGGTCAGTATGATTGAATCCTCATCTGAATCTGAACACCCAGCCAATCCGTCGGCTCGAAGGGTCAGTGTCGCGCTGCCCAAGTTGATATCGCCATTTCCGGGGATATACTCAGGAGTGAGTGTGTTGGAATTTAAAAACTGACCGTCTCCAGATGTGATCCAAGTAAAACTGCTGTGATTATCCAAATCAGCTCCTTGAACTAGGTATGAAGAACCCTCACAAATGGTTTGATGGCTTCCTGCATCTACAACCACTCGATCCACAAAATAAATCGTCACATCCTTGAAGGCAGACACTGTGCATGAGTTGGTCGGTGTAGCCTCTACCGTTAGGGTAACCTCACCGTTGGCAAGATCTTGTGCGGAAGGTGTGTATTCTGGATTGGGGTCATCTGAATTAACAAAGCTGCCTCCCACCCCGCTTGACGTCCAGCTAATTGCAGATTCATAATTGATAATATTCCCACTGAGCACAACAGGGTCTGTAGATGAACATGTAGAAATCGAATTGGTTTGCAATATAATTTCTGGAGAGGGGTCTATGGTCAGCTCAATATCTTGGGGAATGGGAACACAACCCGTGAGCCCAGTAGCGGTTAGGGTCAGAGTTGCCCCGCCAGAGGTTTTGTCATTCGGTCCAGGGATGTATTCAGGCTCAGCAATGGTTCGGTTTGAGAATCTACCATCTCCATCGGTGTCCCATGAGTAGGTAGTTACAAAATCTGCGGTAAGCCCACTGACCGTATAAGTTTCGTTGTCACAAATGGTGGCTAGGGTGGTTGTTGCGTTGATTACAGGCGCACGGCTGATACTCAGTCGAATCGTAGAAGATTCGGTTCCTGAACAAGGAGCCAACGGGTCGGCGGTAAGTGTAAGATCAACGAAGCCATTGGTTATATCTGCCTCTGTAGGTGTGTAGGTAGTGATTACTGAATTTGGATCTGAAAACGGAAACAATTCATTAGTTGACGAGGTGCTCCAAACAGGGTTTGCACCATCGTTTACAAACGCCTGAGAGGTCGTAAATGATTCACCCTCACAAATGGTGATGTTTTCACCTGCATACACCTCTGGTTTGGGATTGATTTGTATGATTAGCTGGTCCGAAATTTCTCCAGAGCAAGCACCGGTCGCTTGGGCCGTTAAGGCAAGGACCGCTTGCTGAGCTTGAATTTCTTCAGGGCTTGGAATATAGGTCGGGGTTAGCGTATCGGCTCCCTTAAGAATCCCATTTCCTGAAGATGACCAAAGATAACCCCCGTTAGGTACTGTTACACTTGCTCCATTTACATTGATTGTTTCTCCTTCACAAATGGTGATAGGAAGTCCTGCTTCGACTACAGGGTTTGCGTCAATAGACAACACAATCTCGTCTGTTAGTGTTCCTTCACACGGCGCTATGGGTTCGGCAGTGAGCAGGAGTTTGGCTTGCCCCGCAATAACGCCATCTGAACTCGGAATAAAGGTTGGAGTAAGTGAGTTGGGGTTTTGCAATGTTCCAGATCCTTCAGAAATCGTCCACAACACACTGCTAAAGTTTTGGGTTTGACCCGCACCAGAAACGGTGTATCCATCCTCACATATAGAAACATCTGGCCCTGCATTCACAACAAGTTGATCGACAATGGTCAATTCAAAAGAATCCGAAACAGTATTCGTACATGTGCTGCTGCCTCCCAAGGTCAATGTCAGGGTGATCGCTTCGCCATTGCTTTTGTCCAAAGAGCCTGGGGTGTAGGTAGGGTTTAGAACGGTTCTGCTTGTAAAACGTCCATCACCAGACGTGGACCACCAATAAGAAGACGCATGTGCCACATCTGCTCCTTCAATGAGCTCGAACGTCAAGTCACTGCCTTCACATATGGATCTATCTGGACCCAACTCTACTCTTGGACTTGGATCCAAGGTAAGCAGCATGGGATCTGAAACACTTTCGGTACAGGGGCTATTGGATAAAGCCGTGAGTGTAAGTGTAATGTCTCCTCCATTGGCAATATCTTCTTTTCCAGGAATGTAGGTAGGGTTTAAGTCTTGACGACTGGGTATAAAAATACCATCTCCAGAGGATACCCATATAACTGAGGATGCCTCACTTGCCTCTGCATCACTCAATTCATACCCTCCCGTATCGCAAATTAGTGCATCTGCGCCAGCACTTGCAACAGGATTTTTTACAAATGAAATGGCTTTGGTGTCTACAACAACTTCTCCACAGCTCAACGGACCTGTAGCTGTTAGCGTAAGGGTAATCTGACCCAAAGCAAGGTCTTGAGCTGATGGGACATAGGTAACCTCGAGCTGATCTGGATTTGAAAGGGTTCCTGAAGACCCAGAAGAAGACCACAATAAGGTTTCATAGTTTGTGGCAGTCGCGTCTTGAACAACTAGTACATTTTGGTCTTCACACAAACTGACATCCTCACCAGCATACACTTCTGGTGTTTGAGTAATGAAAAGGGTCATTTCATCGACTGCGGGCGTTGAACAGGGCTCGTTTGGTGTAGCAGTGAGTCTCAACACCACACTTCCGTTGCCAATGTCAAAAGCGTCTGGCGTATAGGTGGGTGTGGTGGAATTGCCTCCGCTAAAAGTACCATCTCCTTGACCAACCGCTGTCCAAGTCAAATTGCTGTATTCGGTCGCAGAAACACGACCGTTTTCAAATGAAAAACTTTCTCCCTCACAAATGGTTGCATTGCCTCCCACTTCTACTGTGGGGGTTTCTCCTACCAATAGTATGAGTTCATCAGAAACAGGAACTCCACATGCATTGCCATTGGCGTCCAAAGGCTGTGCAGTCATGGTCAGTGTGATCCTTCCAACATCATCGGGCGATGATTGATAAATCGGGCTTAGAGAATCGTTATTGAGCAACACACCCGAACCACCCTGCTTCGTCCACTGAATACTAGCGTAGTATTGAGCACTGGCACTGATTTGAACTTCCTCTCCTTGACAGAGGGTAAGGTCTGAACCGGCATCTATAACAGGCTTTTTGACAATACTTAGGACCATAGAATTCTGGTCATCTGAGCAACTGCCCTGAGCTGTCACATTCATGGTTAGGGTAACAGACTGGTTGTCTATGTCTGCAAGGCTGGGCCTATAAATGGGGTTGCGAACAGAAAGATCATTAAATGAACCCGTTCCACTCGTAACCCACTCAATAGAAGTTTGATAAGTTGCTGTCGCTTGCGAGAGTGTAAATGAATCCCCTTCACAAATGGTAGCGTCTGGACCTGCATTGACCAATGGATTGTTATATACCTCAAAAATCGCAACGTCTGAATCCGTATCGCTGCATGAGTCTAACGGAGTTGCCTCAATCTTTAGGGTCACTGTTCCGTTTGTAAAATCGAGAGGACCTGGAACATAGGTCGGGTTTGGAACCAAATTGTTGGGTAAAAACTGTCCGTTGCCCCCAATAACCGTCCAAGTGACGGTATCATAATTTGTCGCTGAGGCACTGCTTAGTTCGATGCCATCTTCACAAAACGTACCAGGAGGACCTGCGTCGACAACCGGATTTTTATTGATTGTAATAAGGGTCTCTGCCTGTTTTTCTGCGCTACAGACACCGTTTCCTTCTACCCTGACCGTGAGAGTGGCACCGCCATTTGCAATGTCTGAAGGACCTGGTTGATAAATGGGATTAGAGGTATTTGCTCCGTTTGCTGGGACAAAAACACCATCCCCAGAAGTTTCCCAAACAATGGAAGATTCGTTTTGAATCGTTGCCGAGAGTTGAATGTTTGCATCATCTTCACACATCACATAGGATGATGGCAATGAGACCGAGTGGGGCTCTGTAATGTTGATCGTAACAGTACCTCCATCTACATCCTCGTCACAAGGGTTGTTGGGTGATACTACAAGTCTAAAGGAAGCCTGACCCGCCGCCACATCTTCAGCAGAAGGTGTGTAAATGGGGTTTGAGATGTTGTAATTGTTCAGGAAACCTCTTGTAGCACCGACAGCTTCCCAACGAATGGTTCCGTTTGCTGCTGTGGCAGCAATTTGGAAACTTCCATCTCCGCATATGGTACCAGAAGGTCCTGCGTCTGCTATTGGAGCAGGTTCAAAATTTAGAGTAAGCTGACTTACCACTGGCGTAGCAGCACAGAAGGCATTGGGTGTGGCTGTAAGTTGTAACAACACACTGCCATTGGCCTTATCCTGAGCACTTGGTGTAAAGACAGGATTTAACGAATTTGAGTCGCTAAACTGACTCGAATTACCACCAACAACGGTCCACTGATAATCGACCCCTGAAGTTTGAGAGCTTGTTGCTTGGTCAAGGAGATATTGGTTTTCAGTTTCACAGATAGTATCACTTGATGGACCTGCAGAAATCACAGGTAATTCTTCTACTGTAATTGTAACAGAATTGGTGGTGCTACAACCCGTAGATGGGTTGGTTTCGGTCAGGTAATAGGTTCTGGTCTGCGTGAGGTCACTTGGCGACAAGGTTGGATTGGCCAAAGAAGAACTAAAACCAGCAGGCAATGATGTCCAACTAAATGTGTTTCCGTTTCCACCATCCCCACCAATAGAAATGGATTGGTTTTCGCAAAGAGTGGTGTCTGAGATCACCTCTGCCTGTGGTACTGGATTCACAAGTACTTGCACGGAATTGGTCGTGGAAACTCCATTTGAAAACGTTTCTGTCAGCGTATAAATGGTCGTTACCTGAGGCTGAACCGTAGGGTTGGAGCTTGTAGGGAAATTGATACTCGAATCTACAGGAACAGATGACCAAGAATACGTACTTCCTGGAACTGAGGCTGCTCCGAGAATGGTTTCTTCTCCCAAACAAATCTCTCTATTGTCGCCCGTTAGGGCTTTGGGCTTGGGCTCAACAACCAAATTATAAACAGGACTTGTTTGACCAGCACCATAAGTGTTTGTTGCATAAACCGTTACCTGACCACTTACCGCATCTGTTGAAAAATCAACCACAACTGAGTTTGTACCGTTACCACTCACTATGGTCGCTCCAGACGGGAAATTCCACACATAGGAATCTGCATTGGTCACCGAAGAAACCGAAAAAGATAATCCCGTATCCCCTTGATATATTGTTTGAGCAGGGTCAAAAATTTGCGTGGGCGTTCCAGGTAATGGATGAACAATAACCGTTCTTACTTGTTGTACGGCATCGTTGCCTGCACTGTCCGATATGTCATAATACACTTCATATTCACCCGGAGAATTGACATCTAAATTTGATATGTCTGGGGAAAGCAACTCCGCAAGGTTGTTGTCCACATTGTCGGTCACCTCAAAGCCTGGCTCAGTATAGCCGCTCCCTTGACCCATATCCAAAGGGTTGTCTCCCAATAGGGTGATTACAGGGGGTTCTGTATCATTGACAATCACCGTCCTAGTTGCTGTGGCTTCATTTCCAGCATTGTCAACCACAGAGTATTCAATAGAAAAAGTACCCGCTGACGAAGTGTTTAAGCTTGCCGGAGTGGTAACAATTCGTGGGGTCAAATCACCATCAATTTGATCAAAAGCAGTCGCTCCTGCATCTGTATAGGGTTCGCCTTGGTCAATGGAAGTTGAAATCTGTCCAAGAATGTTGATGACAGGAGGCGTCTCATCAACCACATTCACAATTCTGTTTGCTGTGGCGGTATTTCCTGAGGAATCTGAAACCGTATATGACACATTATAAGTGCCAAGGGCATTGGTGTTTAGGGTAGTATAATTGATGTTAAAAGCGGTCTGATTGATGTTGCCATCAACATTATCCGTGGCATAGACTCCAGGTTCCACATAAGGTTCTCCGTAGGGGGTTGTGTCTGGGTTCCCTCCAAGAAAGACAATCACTGGGTCTTCTGTATCAAGAACTTCTATGGTTCTGGTTTTGGTGGCTGCTGCATTACCCGCGGCATCAGAAACGTTGTAGCTAATTACAAATACACCGGCCTGCGAGGTATTAAAGTTTGGTGGGGTTACAACCACATTGTTCGTAATATCACCATCAACATTGTCGGTGGCAGTATATCCTGGATCGGTAAATACTTGATCCTGATTCACTGTAAGGGAAGTGTCCCCAAGAACGGTGATAACAGGGGGTATCTGATCAATCACATTCACAACTCTGGTGGCCGTGCCGATATTTCCAGAGGAGTCAGTTGCTGAATATACAATATTGTAAATACCAGGAGTTGAACTATCTACACTACCGTTTATATCGATTGGGGTCACGGTTCCGTCCACGTTGTCAGTTGCTCTAGCACCAAGTTCAACATAAGATTCTCCTTGGTTTATCGACATCGGGTTTGCACCCAATATATCAATAACGGGAGGCTCTGTGTCTAGTACAATGACCGTACGTGTTTGTTCAACAGCATCATTGCTAGCAGCGTCTGAAACATTATATCTGAGGGTGAATGTACCTGCCTCAGAGGTACTAAAATTAGATGGTGTGACAACTACATTAGATGTAATGTTGCCATCTAGATTATCGATTGCCGAATACCCTGGATCGGTAAACACCTGTCCTTGGTTTACGGTATAGGGACTGGGGGGGCTCAAAGTTATGATAGGAGCTTCGGTATCCAAAACTACCACCGTGCGTATTTTTTCCTCAGCAGCATTGCCTGAAGAATCGGATACGTTATAACTTATAAAAACGGTTCCTGCCTCTGAAGTATCAAAAGCTGTTGGATTTACAACTACATTGTTGGTAATGTCACCATCAACATTATCGGAAGCAGAATAGCCGGGATCGGTATAAACATCCCCTTGGTTTAAAGTAATATTAGGGCTGCCAAATAGGCTAATTATTGGAGCTTCATTGTCAACAACTTGCACAATTCTTGTCTCGCTTGCTGTATTCCCTGAAGTATCAATTGCCGTGTATTCAATGCTGTAAACCCCGACCTCATTGACGTTAAGGTTTGAATCAACTGAAATTTCAGACTCGTTGATGATTCCATCAACATTATCAATGGCAGAAACTCCTGGCTCTACATACGGAAGCCCTACTTGTATAATGTAGGGGTTATCCCCATCCAAAGTAATCACAGGAGCTTCTGTGTCCAGAACAATTACTGTACGTACTTTTTCCTCAGCAGGATTGTTCGCAGCATCTGACACGTTGTATGTAATGGTAAAGGTTCCGGCCTCTAAAGTGCTGAAGTCTGTTGGGATCACATCCACATTTGAGGTGATGTTTCCATCAAAGTTGTCGGTAGCCACATAGCCGGGGTCAGTAAAAACTTGACCCTGATTTACTGTGAATGGGTTCGGGCCATTCAACGTAATCACGGGGGACTCGGTGTCAAGAACGATTACCGTACGTGTTACCTCTGCAGCAGGATTGTTCGCAGCATCGGAAACGTTGTATCTAAGAATAAAGGTTCCAGCCTCAGATGCATTGAAATCGGGTGGGGTGACAACTACATTGCTGGTAATGATACCATCAAAATTGTCGATAGCGGAATAGCCTGGGTCAGTAAAAGCTTCGCCCTGATCGAGTGTGAGTGGATTCGGGTCATTCAAAATAATAACAGGAGCCTCCTTATCAAGAACAATCACCGTACGTACAGCCTCTGCAGCAGGGTTGTCCGCGGCATCGGATACGTTATAAGTTATGGTAAAGGTTCCTGCCTCAGAAGTGTCGAAATTTGTTGGATTTACAACCACATTGCTTGTAATGACACCATCAACATTATCGATAGCGGAATAGCCGGGATCGGTAAAAATTTGGCCCTGATTCACCGTAAATGGATTTGGTTCATTTAAAGTAATCACAGGGGCCTCGGTGTCAAGAACGATTACTGTGCGTACTTGTTCCTCGGCAGGGTTGTTAGCAGCATCAGTTACGTTATATGTAATGGTAAAGGTTCCCGCCTCAGATGTGTTGAAATTGGGTGGGTCCACAACCACATTGCTGGTAATGTCACCATCAACATTATCGATAGCGGAATAGCCTGGGTCAGTGAAAGCCTCTCCCTGATCGAGAGTGAGTGGGTTCGGGTCATTCAACGTAATCACGGGGGGCTCGGTGTCAAGAACGATTACCGTACGTGTTACCTCTGCAGCAGGATTGTTTGCAGCATCGGTTACGTTGTAGGAAACAACATAGTTGCCCGGAGTATTGAGCGGTGCCGTTTCATCAAAATCATATGAAACAACCACATCACTTGTAATATCATTTCCATCAACATCAAAAGCTTCGTATCCAGGTTCATCAAAAAATTGACCTTGTGAAAGAATGATTTCATTATCTCCCAAAAGTGTAATGGTAGGAGCTTGAAGAATGTTAAGATTATGGACATTATTCTCGTGTGAAGTAAAAGCATAACTTGAATCAATTGATGCCATGGCAACCACCATTGTGGTTACACACAGAAGGTAATACCTCATAACTCCGAACATAAGAGGAAAATATAGTTTAATTCAAAAGCTTGTTTCAAATATAGTTATTAAATAACTCGATAATTTAAAAAAAATTGTACGTTCTTTAATATTCTCTATTTATCTGTTTCGTTCCTTTTCCAAACACAACGTAAAGCCCAGCTGTAGTTCTGGTCTGTACGAGTTCGCGGGGTCAATCAAAGATGAAATATCAGTAACGGATGCATAAATTTGACTCGATCCAAATTGTAGTCCAATGGCACCACCGAAAAGGTTGACACCATTACTATGTATATAAGTCGGTGAAAAAGAAAGCACATTCAAAAATTTCATATTGGCTGAAAGAGCTAATATTTGATTTTCGAAGTTTTTAATTTTTGACCTCAAATAAGTCAAGCCAATATCAAAGTTGGTATTTACGCTGTACTGGAGCCCTGCATAAAACTTGGAGTTCAAGGTTTGAGAGTAGCTTCCCGTTCGATCGGTCCAAACAAAGGCCTGTTTTATATCTTCAGATAACTCATCAAATAAGTCACTGGGATTTACATAGTCTGTCGAATCATCATCGTAAGAATTGTCAAAGTTCAAAGGCTCATATCGGTATTGAGTGTTCAAAGCAATTTGTTGAACATCCTCTCTCCAAGTGATTTTACCCAAATCTGTTACACTCAAACTCAAAAATAAATTATTGGAAAGTTCATATACCAAACCTAAATCAAATGCATAGCCAGGGTTTTTCATTGAAAAAGGATTGATGCTGGAAAAAGGCTGAAAGTCAACCTCGGTTAAAAATCCATTTTGATCAAGACTCAACTCAATAGGGCCCGAAACCGAAATAGACCCCTGCGCTTGTACGTCTACATAATTCTCAAATTCAAATCCTTGCAATCCTAGTGAAAACTCTTGTGTTTTGATGTCATAAAGCCCATGCAAAAACTTAGCCCTGACGCCAACCCACAGACGTTTTGAAAGCTGACGACCATGTGAAACACTTGTTTCTGTAAAGGCCGATATGTCAATATTTGCCTGGCCTGTTTGAAAAAAATCATTGTAAAAAGGCGCGTTTCCTTGAGTAAAAAGCTCTATATAATTTTTGTCGAAAAAGAACCCACCCGTTACTCGGTTACGTATCCTAAAGCTTGTATAATGAGGGTATTTAGGGATTCGATTTCTAAAATTTCTTTTTCCACCTCGTACCATCAGGTGGAAAATTGACGAACTGGCTGATACACTCAAGTAATTGTCTTTGTCTAAAGCCAGCTTAAACTTTGGAATGTCAATAACCAGAGAGTCTGAGAGTGCTCCAGTGCCTTTATGTATAAGGTCACTGTATAAAAAATTACTGCTTGAACCAACTCCTAGACTCATAACCCCTAACTGAGCATGAGCTTTCTCGTCTTTATACAGAGCGGGGTTGAATGTTAGTTTTTCAATATTATTTTTTTGGTGGTATGAGGTAAGATTGTCTTGACCAACCGATGAGTAGGTTCCAAAAATAAAAACCAAACCAATAAAACCTCTAGAAAAAGTAGTTCTATTCATCCAAATCAATTTTAACAGCAACAGAAACATCAAAAGATAAAGATGCATTGGCTGAAATTTTAACATTCTTTGTTTCTTTTTCTGTGGAGCTTGTTGTGATATTGAGCGCAATCGCATCGCCATTTTTAAGAGCTGTAATTTGTTCACTATCAAACGTCAATGTAATTACGTTTTGATTGCTACCGACAACCTCACCGTTATCATTAGTGGGCGCGGGGTTTATCAGAACAGATGGCAAAGTAGTGTACAGCATTTGGGTTTGAGAATCTATAATTTCCATTTCTAGGTTTAGCTCTAGTGGTAAAGAGGAAGTGTAGTTGACATACATTTTAGCCTCCGTTATTTTTTCTATATTTTCCCCTGAAAGAATGGGTTTTGAGAAGGACAATGTGTCTTGGATGGCAAAATTATCAATGTTGAAGTGGGCAGGCGTCTCAATCTCCGCATCTAACCTAAACTCGGATTTGCTTGTGATGAAATTCTCCCCATAGGCCAACTCAGGGGGGTTGGTTGTAAAATAAACCTTCGCATGAATTTGGTCATCTGGCATAAAAGCCAACAAATCATCAATATTGCTGTTGTTTGCGTCATAGGTCAAACGAGTGGTTGCCGTGTCAAAGACCGCAGTTGGGGCCTCAATAAATCGTGTTTCTAAAGAAGGTTCAACAATAAAATCAAGAGAGCTTAAATCTTTTCGTTGGGCAGATATTTCGGTACGAAGCTTGGCGGGTAATCCAAATGAGTTGTGAACAAATAAATCGATTTTGGGCTCAACAAATCTAACTTCACCAGTTAAGTCATCCAAATCAGATTGAACTGAGATGAACTCCTCTGAAATTTCTTCCAAAACTCCGAAATCTCCGAAGGCAGTATCTAAAACCAAATTTTCGAACAGACCACTTAATAAAAATCCTTGATTGGTTCTAATGGTTTGACCCGAATTTAATGTAATATCGACATCGAAATCAAGTAATATTTCACTGGCTCCAGAAGAAGGGTTGTCCGTAAAGTTTAGCTCCACATTATTCATCTCCCAATGGAAGTTCTGTAAATTAGGAGAAGGTGAAAGATAAAAGCTGTTTTCTAGGTTGTTGTTATCGACAAAACTCTCCATGCTTTTAAGGGATAGGTTGGCGCCAAAGCCTAATTGATTTTCGACCTCTAGAAGAAAGCGTGCTTCTTGAAGGTTTAATTGTCTTAATGACACATCATCATCAGAGCTAAAAGAAACATTCTTAGAAAAGCTGTATTCAAAGGTTCGATCTGCGCTCAGCGTTGCTTCTGAAACAGAGGCGTCTTTTAGAGAAAGATCCAAGGCAACCATATCATTGCTATGATCGATAGGCACCATAGAAGACCCACTGCCTGGGGAATCCAACGTTATATCCATTGTAATGGTTTGGCTTACATTGATACCCTCTAGATCGATCATGTGAACATAGTTATTTCCACTATTTAAACCCAAAGGACCAAATTGAAAGATTTGATTTCCATCGGCATTTTTGAGCGCGAAGTTGAGCTCTAGATAAATCGGGGTGAAATTTGTGATTGTCACATCTAAGCTTCCCGAAGCGAAAACGACATTGCTAAAGGATTCTTCGAATAAAAGGGAAGTGTCTTGATACTGAATAGGCACAGGAAAAGGAGGGATAAATATCAATTGACCATCGGGGAGTTGTGCTTTTTGACTGACATATATAGGGTCTAGTCCTGTTTGAAAATCGGCTATTTCAACAGGCTCGATAGTATATGTTGTATTAAAGTCAGACGAAAGCGTATTAACGTCATATATGTCATCTACCCCAACACTGACCACATTAGAGATGGTGTCTTTAAGATAGATGGTGCCATAGACATCCCGGTCATACTCTACAATAAAATCAAGGTCATCTAAAAAGGTTTGGGCTTGGAATTCGATTGTTCCCAAAGGAAGTTGAACTTCTGGAGCTAGTCCAGTTTGGCTGCTGAGCTTGTCGAAATCAAATGAATCTGTTTGACAAGAAACTATTAAAAAAGCTAACAGCGTAGCTTTAACTTTCATAAAATGTTTTTTTTTAAAATTAATAAAAACTTACTTAAACAAAAAAAGCCCTCCGTATTAAGGAAAGCCTTTCATTGGTTCGTCTACGAACCTCTTGCCCCAAGGGCAAGCAACACAACATTTTAATATTGAAAACACAAAAGTGTTTTGCGGTCTGGACGGGACTCGAACCCGCGACCCCATGCGTGACAGGCATGTATTCTAACCAACTGAACTACCAGACCGGGTCGTGCGGCTGCAAATATACACCGCATTTTTTATTACACAAACAACTTATCAAGGGATACTTATAATAAAGTATCTATTGCTTCTGCATAGACTTGTTTGGGAGATACACCTACTTTGCGATCAACCAATTCACCATCTTTAAACACCAATACAGTAGGAATGTTACGAACACCGTATTTGGCTGCAAACTCTTGATGAGCATCAACATCAACTTTTCCAACCACGGCCTTGCCGTCGTATTCATTGCTTAGTTCATCGATAATGGGGCCAACCATTCGACAAGGTCCACACCAAGCTGCCCAAAAATCAACTAAAACAGGTTTGTCAGATTTTAATACTACTTGTTCAAAACTAGCGTCTGTAATTTCTAAAGCCATAACTAATATTTTTAGTAGGTTACAAAAATAGGTTTTTTATTTGGTCAAGATACTTAAAAATATTGCCAAAATTTATAGTCGAATAGGCAACTCTAATTGGTTTAATTCAACTTAAAGTGAATGTTGTTGTCCTCAAGTTCAACAAGTAATTCTGGAGAGATATTTATTTTCTTTTTCCGACTGTGCATCAACAGTTTGATTTGAGTCTCGGATTCGTAAAAAGCCATATCCAAGTTGTGTTTTCCTTTATGCGTTTGTATGGTTTTCTTCAACCACGAAAGTTGATGGGCATCCATTGATTTTACATCGAGCTTGAGGGTGAGTTTTTTGGCATAAGACTCCAGAGTGTCTTGTAGTTGACTAAAGACATTGAACTGAAGTCTAGGCTCCCCTTGTTTGCCAGTTTCTTTATTGATCCACCCAGGACGCACAAAGGCCTTGATGTGCACAAAATTATTGGTCACCAAATGATGGCGAAACTTAAGATATTCTTCCCCAAAGATTTTGAACTCGAAACCATCTTCGTAGTCTTCAAGTGTGAAAATAGCCCATCCTTTGCCATTTCTAGATACCCTGTGATCTACCTCACCTACAATACCTCCAAAAGACAATTCTTTATTGATTAAGGAACTTAAATCTGAAAAAGAGCCAACCTTGGCATTGCAGAAGTAACGCATGGTAAACTTAAAGTCATCCAAAGGGTGACCTGATAAGTAGATTCCTACAACCTCTTTTTCTCGTTTGAGTTCATGCAAACTGGCCCACGGTGGACAATCGGGAAGTTCAGGCTCGGCCAGTCCGGCATCGCTGCTTCCACCGAATAGACTTACTTGCGCTGCATTTTCATGATCTTGATAGGTTGCTCCATATCTTATGGCTTTTTCTAAAAAAGCAACTCCGTCACCATTGTCATGAAAGTACTGAGCTCTGTGGGCCGAACCTAAGTTGTCTAAACCGCCAGCCAAGACCAAGCTCTCAAAAGTCTTTTTATTGGCTGCACGTAAGTCTACGCGTTTGGTAAGGTCAAAAACAGAGTCATAGGGCTTGTCTTTTCTGGAATCCACAATGCTGTCTACGGCACCGCGCCCTACTCCCTTTACAGCACCCATGCCAAATCGAATGGCGTTCTGGTCATTTACGGTGAATTTATAGAAGGATTCATTTACATCAGGCCCCAAAACAGATATACCCATTCGGCGACACTCTTCCATAAAAAAGCTTACTTGCTTGATGTCGTTCATGTTATTGGACAACACAGCAGCCATGTATTCTGACGGAAAATTGGCCTTCAAATAGGCGGTTTGATAGGCAATCCATGCATAACAAGTAGAGTGTGATTTATTAAAAGCGTAGGATGCAAAGGCTTCCCAGTCTTTCCAAATTTTCTCCAAAATTTCAGGATCATGACCACGTTCTTGACCACCAGAAATAAACTTGGGCTTTAACTCCTGTAACAACGCAAAAATCTTTTTTCCCATAGCCTTACGCAATACATCGGCCTCACCTTTCGTAAAACCTGCTAAAGACTGAGACAACAACATCACCTGCTCTTGATAGACCGTAATACCATAGGTCTGCTTGAGGTACTGCTCCATTTCTGGAAGATCATAGCTGATCTCTTCCTCGCCGTTCTTGCGTCGTACAAAACTTGGTATATATTCCAGTGGACCTGGACGGTAAAGGGCATTCATGGCAATCAAATCTTCAAAATGAGTGGGTTTTAGCTCACGTAAATACTTTTGCATACCGGCACTTTCATATTGAAAAATACCTACGGTCTCACCTTTTTGAAACAAAGCAAAAGTTGAGGCATCATCTAAGGGGAATTCATCGGGATTCAAGTCAATGTTGTGTCGGTATTTAACCAATTTGACCGTATCTTTTATAAGGGTTAAAGTTTTTAAGCCTAAAAAATCCATTTTAAGCAAACCTGCGCTCTCGACCACGGCATTGTCAAACTGGGTTACATATAAATCCGAGTCTTTGGCCGTAGCAATGGGCACCAAATTACTGATGTCTTCAGGAGTAATGATAACCCCGCAAGCGTGAATGCCTGTGTTTCTCAAAGAGCCCTCTAAGACTTGTGCTTGGGTTAACGTTTGAGCCTCTAGGTCATCTCCCGAAGCAATGCTTTTCAATTGTTGTGCGCGCGCAAACTCATCAGAACGCAAATCCTCTTTAAGTTTGGATTCATCTTGCCCAAATATGGAATTTAGTTTGGTGTTGGGTATCAATTTAGCCAGCCGGTCTGCGTCTGCCAATGGCAAATCCAATACTCTTGCTGTGTCTCTGACAGAAGATTTTGCTGCCATGGTGCCATAGGTTACAATTTGAGCTACTTGATCTGACCCATATTTTTCAATCACATAATTCATCACTTTGGAGCGCCCCTCGTCATCGAAGTCTATGTCGATATCAGGTAAACTCACCCGATCAGGATTTAGAAAACGCTCAAAAAGCAAGTCGTATTTGATGGGGTCAATATTGGTGATTTTCAGACAATATGCGACCACCGAACCTGCTGCGGATCCTCTTCCAGGACCTACCGAAACATCCATAGAGCGTGCTGCAGCTATTAGGTCTTGAACGATTAGAAAATAACCTGGATAACCTGTATTTTCAATTACTGAAAGCTCAAAATCGATGCGCTCCAAAATGTCTTTGTCTGGATCGCCATAACGTTCTTTAGCACCTTCCAAAGTGAGGTGTCGCAAATAGGCGTTTTCACCTCGTTTGCCTCCATCCTCCGAGTCAGTTGGGTCAACATAAGATGGTGGAATATCAAACTTGGGCAACAAAACATCGCGGGCCAATTCGAAAGCCTCAATTTTGTTTGCTATTTCAGTGGTAGTTTGTAAGGCTTGAGGTAAGTCGGCAAAGAGTGTATTCATCTCTGCACTAGATTTAAAGTAATATTCCTGATTGGGTAAGCCATATCGGAATCCCCTACCCCTACCAATGGGCGTAGATTGTTTTTCGCCGTCTTTAACACACAATAAAATATCGTGAGCATTGGCCTCTTCTTTGGTTAGGTAATAACAACTGTTGGTTGCTACCAACTTTACATCATGCTTTTGGGCCAAAGTCACCATAGCCGTATTTACCCTCGTTTCATCTTCTTGTTTATGGCGCATCAGTTCGATATACAAGTCTTGCCCAAAATGTTCTTTCCACCACAAAAGAGCCTCTTCACCTTGTTGCGCTCCCGTGTTGAGTAATTTGTGCGGGACTTCTCCATAAAGGTTTCCAGTGAGCACAATTAAATCTTGTTTGTATTCCAAAATTTGTGCGCGATCTACACGGGGCACATAATAAAAGCCCTCGGTATAAGCCAAAGACGAAAGCTTGGCCAAATTGTGATAACCGACTTTGTTTTTGGCAAGGAAAACCATTTGATAACCATTGTTTCTACGAGATCGGTCTTTGTGATCATCACATACATTCAAAGTAATTCCTATGATGGGTTTGAGAGGTGTTTGTCCCTCCTTTTTTTGGGCATTAAAGGTTTTAACAGCTTTTACAAAATGAAAAGCTCCCATAAGATTGCCAATATCGGTCATAGCGACCGCTGGCATCTGCATAGCACCCGCTTGGTCAACTAATTTTTGTATTGAAATGGTCGATTGGAGCACCGAGAATTGGGTATGGGTGTGTAAATGACAAAAGGGAATGTTGTGTTGGTCTGAGACTGTTACCTCTTGTTGGACAGGAGATTGTTCAAGATACGCTGCAGCTTTTTTGAGACTGCGGTGTTTAAGCCCAGCCAAAGGAACAGAACCTGAATAAAAGGATTGGATTTGTGTTATTGATTCGGTCAGTGAGGCATCTTTTATTTGATTGGTTCGAAGGAGTTCTAAAAAAATACGCGCAGTAGCTTCCACATCTGCAGTCGCGTTGTGAGCTTCGTCGAAATTCTCTTTAAAAAGATGGGTATATAGCTCTGTTAGGGTTGGTAACTTAAATTTACCACCCCTTCCCCCAGGTATTTCACATAAAAGGGCTGTTTCTTCTGAACATGTGTCCAAAACCTTGTGCTCGTCTAGAATATTTTCTTTGCCCAATCGCAAAAGTTCGGCACCCATAATATTTAGGTCAAACTTCAAATTGTGACCTACTAAAAAAGTAGCCTGACCAATGGCTTCAAGGAAACAATCAGCTACCTCTGGCAAGGGCTTACCTTCGGCTTTGGCTAATGTTGTAGATATGCCATGTATCTTTTCAGATTCATACGGGATATCGAATCCATCGGGTTGAACCAAATAATCTTCATGCGAAAGCAGTTCTCCATTGACTCCATGGAGTTGCCATGCAATTTGAATACACCTTGGCCAATTATCACTATCTGACAAAGGTGCATTCCAGTTTCTTGGTAAACCAGTGGTTTCTGTATCAAAAATTAAATACATAATTGGGAAACAAACTTTGGATTAAAAATATAATAAGTCGAGCCAATAACCCTCCCTTTATGGAAGAAGTTATTAACGCTTGTGTATTTATAAAAAAAATGTACATTTGCCGCTCATTAATAACCAAGGTTTCGAACCTAAAAATTTAATTTGATATGCCTGTTAGAATTCGTTTACAAAGACACGGAAAAAAAGGAAAACCCTTTTATTGGATCGTCGCTGCTGACTCCCGCGTTAAAAGAGACGGTCGTTACTTAGAAAAACTAGGTACTTACAATCCGAACACCCACCCAGTAACCGTAACACTTGACATTGATAAGTCTGTTCAATGGTTACAAAATGGTGCTCAACCTTCGGACACAGCTCGTAATTTACTTTCAGATGAAGGTGTAATGCTTAAGAATCACTTGGTAAGCGGTGTTCGAAAAGGCGCGCTTACAGAAGAGCAAGTCACCGAAAAATTTGAGGCTTGGGTGAAGGAAAAAGAAGGTAAAAAAGAAGCCTTACTCAACAACCTTAAACAACAACAAAACAAAGAGAAAGCAGCTGTATTGGCTGCCGAACAAGAAGTAAGTGCAAAACGCAAAGCTGCCGCTGAGGAAGCCCTTGCTGAAGAAACTGCTGAAGAGGCTCCTGCTGTTGAAGCTGCTGCTGAAGAAGCACCCGCTGCTGAAGAAACTGCTGAAGAGGCTCCTGCTGAAGCTGCTGCTGAAGAAACAGCCGCTGCTGAAGAAACCACTGAAGAGGCTGCTGTTAAAGCTGCTGCTGAAGAAGCAGCCGCTGCTGAAGAAACCACTGAAGAAGCTGCTGCTGAAGAAGCACCCGCTGCTGAGGAGGCAACCGAAGAGGCAGAGGGAGAAGAATCTTAATTTCCAACATGCTTAAAGAGGACTGCTTTTTTTTAGGAACGGTAGTCGGTAAATACAGCTACAAGGGAGAAGTATTGATCAAACTTGATACTGATCAACCCGAACTTTACGAAAACATTTCATCCTTTTTTATTGAAACCCAAACGGGTCTGGCTCCTTATTTTATTAAAAATTCTAGGCTGCACAAATCTAGTTTGCTTCGAGTAGCTTTTGAAGACGTCAAAGATGAAAACGATGCCGATGGTTTGCTAAAAAAGAAGGTGTTTTTACCTTTGGACATGTTACCCAAACTCACGGGTAATCGTTTTTACTTTCATGAAGTCATAGGCTATGATGTAATCGATAAACATCATGGAAATATTGGAGAGGTCATAGGAGTAAATGATAATGCCTCCCAAGCACTTTTAGAGATCGATTACAAATCAACCCAAGTATTACTACCCGTTGTTGACGAAATCATCAAAAGGGTGGATAGAGCCGAAAAACAACTTCATGTTCAAATTCCAGAGGGACTTCTAGATATTTACATTTAGTCAGGTGCTGTGTCCGAAAAGTTGAGAGCGGTTTCAATAAGGGCCAAATGAGAATACGCTTGCGGGAAATTTCCTAATAGCCTTTTGGAAGAAAAGTCAATATCTTCACTAAATAAGCCCAAATGATTGCTATACGAAAGCAGGGTGTCAAACATTGCCATGGCTTTGTCGCGCTCACCAATTTTATTCAAACTATTTATAAACCAAAATGTGCAAATAGTAAATGAGGAGCTTGGCAGACCAAAATCGTCTTCATTTTTGTAACGATACATTAAACCTTCATGACAAAGCTCACGTTCGATTGCATGAACCGTTTTGACAAAACGAGGATCTTTAGCATCTACAAACCCATAATTTTCCATCAACAGCACAGAAGCATCTAAATCTTTAGACCCATAGGACTGTGTAAACGCTTGAACTTCATCATTCCATGCGTTGTTTAATATATCTTCCTCAATCGCTTTGGCCAATGGCGTCCATTTGGTCACATTGTGAGGTTTATTGAGCTTTTTAGCAATTTTAATGGCCCGATCAATAGCCACCCAGCACAACATTTTCGAAAAAGTAAAATGGCGATCTTCGCTTCTAAACTCCCATATTCCTTTATCTGGTTCTTGCCAGTGTGCCGCTACAACCCAGACGATGCCTTTGGTGATTGACCACAACTCCTCTAAATTCTCAACTTCGTTTTGGAAGCCCTCGATTTGGGTGTGAATCACATCCATCAAAATTCCATAAATATCGTTTTGTCGCTGTTTATAAGCAGCATTTCCAATACGCACGGGCTTGGAATTTTCGTAGCCCGACAAATGATCTAGCGTAGCCTCTGTTAGTTTTTTTTCTTTGTTGATTCCATACATGATTTGGAGTTTTTCGTCCTTATCCGGAATCAAGTCAATGACGAACTGAAGATATCGCTGTACCATTTTTCGGTGACCCAATCGTGATACAATACTTATCACCATTGAAGCATCACGGATCCAGCAAAAACGATAATCCCAATTGCGCACCTCGCCAATGGTTTCTGGCAAAGATGTGGTAGCTGCAGCTAGAACCGCCCCCGATTTGTCATAGGACAAAAGCTTTAGGGTAAGGGCACTGCGTAAAATTTCGTCGTTATAGATTGGAAAAGTAGGTGTTTTCGCAGACCAATTCAGCCAATAAACCTTGGTGCGATTAAGTTCTAGGCTAACTGTATACAAATTGGGCACTTCAATTTTTTCATGATAGCTAACAACAAAATAAACATCATCTTCCAAAACCAATTGCTTTTTGTCTAGTAAATCTTGATGAGAAATATTGGTGTATAAGTACAAAGTATCGTACTTAGAGGACTCGGTCAGGCTTACAACAAAGTCATTTTTGGCATAGGTTTGAGTGTTTCCGGCGGCGTATTCAAGTTTCGGATCATAGTCAAAAACCACTTTTGGAGCGCCTGAAACATGCTTTACATAACGCATAAATTCGGGCGGAGCGTGATAATCTCCATTTTCTTTTTTGTATCGTGGCATAAAATCGAGTAGCTCAAAGACGCCATCTTCTTGTTCGAACCGCGTGACGAGAATATTGGTACTTTCCAAATATTTCTGGGTGATTTTAGGATTTCCGTAAGAATGAATGGAAAAACTACCCCCAATTTGCGCATCCAATAATTTTCCAAAAACCGAGGGCGAATCGAATTCTGGCAAGCAACACCAATCTACAGATCCCTCTTTGGAAATCAGCGCAGCCGAACGGCAATTTCCAACAATACCAAAGTCTAAATTATCCACTTAAAAAGTTTAAATTTGTTTCCAAAATTTTTCGTTTTGTAAAGTTAGATAAGCATTTTCAACTATACTACTACAAATTCGAAAATTATTTTATGGGCAAAAATATTATTGTTTCGAACCGCTTGCCCCTTCAAATTGAAGTACACAACAACACCCCAAAAACAAGCCCAAGTGTAGGCGGGCTTGCTACGGGAATGAAGTCTGTGCATCAAGACGGAGAGAGCCTTTGGGTGGGTTGGTCTGGCTTAACCGATGAGTCTATTTCTGAAAGCCTTCGACCTGCCATTGAAGAAGCCATCCAAAAAGCTGGATGCTCTATGGTGCCGCTTACTGAACATGAGGTAGAAAATTTTTATTTGGGCCATTCGAACAAATCCATTTGGCCTTTGTTCCATTATTTTTTGGAATTCTGCCAATTCGATAAAGACGACTGGCTGGTGTACAAACAAGCCAATGAAAAATTTGCTGAGGTAGTTTTGAATCATTACCAAGATGGAGATGTGATTTGGATACACGATTATCAATTGCTCCTGCTTCCTGCGTTGCTCCGAAAAGCCATTCCCAATGCTTGTATTGGGTTTTTTCTGCACATCCCTTTCCCATCTTTTGAAATTTTCAGGGTTTATCCTTGGCGTGAAGAATTGCTTTCAGGAATGTTAGGAGCTGATTTAGTCGGTGTACATACTTATGACTATGAGAGACATTTTTTGAGCTCAGTAAAGAGGTTATTGCGACATGAAGTAAAATACAATGAGGTATATCATGAAGGTCGCATCACACGAGTAGATTCTTTCCCGATGGGGATAGATTATGATAAATTTTATCAAGCAGCGCTGGCACATGCTCAACAAAAGGATTCTGAAAAGTCAGAACTTCAGAAACGATTAGACTCACATTTAATGTCTAACAAAGACAGCAAGCTTATTTTGGCGATAGATCGTTTGGACTACACCAAAGGAATTGCAGGTCGGATCAAAGCTTTTGAGTTTTTTTTGAACAAATATCCTCAGTATAAAGAAAAGGTGCGACTCGTCATGCTTGCGGTTCCTTCACGATCCAATGTTCCTCAGTACAAACTGCTCAAAAAAGAAACAGACGAACTGGTCGGTCGCATCAATGGGAAGTTTGCTACGGTCAGTTGGACCCCTATTTGGTATTTTTATCGCTCACTCCCATTTGACAATCTCATTGATCTATATACCTCCTCAGATGTTGCAATGATTACGCCTGTACGGGATGGTATGAATTTGGTGGCAAAAGAGTATGTTGCTACAAGAACGGATCAAAGTGGTGTGCTGATTTTGAGCGAAATGGCCGGAGCAGCCAAAGAACTCAACAAAGCCTTGCTGGTAAACCCCAGCGACACTGAAGCGCTTGCAGATGCTTTACAAACAGCTTTGGAAATGCCTGTTGGAGAACAAGTGTCGAGAAACAAAAGTTTACAACAACGTATTAGAAGATATAGCGTAACTCGTTGGGCAGAGAGTTTTATGCAAGCACTGTTAAAGGCTTACGATCAACGAGAACCCCATACCGCCAAAAAAATTGGTGAAGCAACCTTGGAAGAAATGACTTCTCAGTTCGAAAAGGCCAAAAAACGATTGGTGTTTTTAGATTATGATGGCACGTTGTCTCCTTTTCATGACAACCCCGAAATGGCTACACCCAAAGATGAAGTGCTCAATGCTCTTGAAAAAATCCAAAGTATGCCCAACACCCAATTGGTGATCATCAGCGGTAGAGATCGTGATACGTTGGGAACTTGGTTTCGAAACTTCCCATTCGTGTTGGTTGCTGAGCATGGTATGTTTATGCGAACTTCTGACGGTGAATGGTCAGGGAGTGATCAGTTGCGCAACGATTGGATGGAGCACATTAGACCTGTACTACAAACCTTTGTAGACCGCACGCCAGGAACTTTTATTGAAGAAAAAAAGCATGCATTGGCGTGGCACTATCGGAAAACAGATCCTGAATTGGCACAAAATAGGGTTGTAGAACTGAAAACTTTACTCAACAGTCTCATCAGCGACAACCTCAAAATGTTAGACGGAAACAAGGTCATCGAAATCTTTCACAACAAAACCAATAAAGGAGCCGCAGCTACTCAAATTTTGGCTGATTGGCCTGCCGACTTTGTGATGGCTATCGGTGATGATGTGACAGACGAAGATATGTTTATAGAATTACCACCTGAAAGCTGGACCGTCAAAGTTGGTTTTCAAAAAACCGAAGCTTCTTATTGCATGTCAAATACGGACGAGGTAGCTGCCCTACTCAAAACTTTGGCAGAAGCTATTTAATTTTATCTTATGCGAGGTTTTTTGTTATGCTTACTGTTGGTAGCAAAACTAGGGGCTCAAGACACGCTCACATTAAGTGAAGTGGTTGTCAAAGCATCGATGTTGTCAAACGATCGGTCACCCTTGCCTTTGAGCATAAGAATTATTGGCGAGTCTTCGAATGACAACAACCCTTTATCGTCTGTTGGTGTACCAGGACTGCAAGTCAGCAACTTAGACAATGCGGCACAAGATCAGCGAATTGCCATTCGAGGTTTTGGTGCACGAGCAGCTTTTGGGATTCGAGGTATTAATATCTATTTAGACGGCATTCCGATGACCACCCCCGATGGGCAAAGCCAAATTGATCACATTCCAACACACCTGCTCAAACGTGTGTCTGTATTGCGCGGGCTTAGTGGCACTCGATACGGCAATGCATCTGGTGGGGTGATCCACCTACATACTAGCGACGATATCGGTAGCTCAGGAAAAATTTCAGCAAATTATGGTAGCTATCAATGGTGGAGTGTAGCTGCAACCGCACAGCATGAAAGACAAAAAAATAAACTAATTGCTTCGATTTCTACCGCATCAAAAAAGGGGTTTAGAGACCACAGCAGCTTCAATAATCGACAAGGATTTTTAAAGTACAAACGTTTATGGTCTGACAAATTGGAAACCACTTGGAACATGATCTACATGGACAGTCCTTATGCTTACGATGCAGGAGCACTGACCTTAGAAGAAGTGCAACAAAACCGTGCACAAGCCCGACAACGCAATGTTGATTTTAGGGCTAAAGAATCGGTTAAACAATTACAAGTAGGAATCAACACGAAATATAAATTTCAAAAAGGCACCGTTAACACCAATTTGCACTGGAGTCCGAGAGATTATTCAGGGTGGTTGCCCTTTGAAAACAATGGCATGGTTGACTTAAACCGAACATTTTATGGCGCAAACATAGAATACCAGTCTGCAATAAGTAAGGGTAAATGGTTGATAGGTGTTGATCTACAACAACAACACGACCACCGACAGCGATTTCAGAACTTATCAGGGGTTCGAGGCACCCAAGGGATGGATCAAATAGAGTCTTTTGGCGCAAGTAGCGGTTATGGACTGTTGGTGTTTAGATGGGGCAAATTGAGCACAGAAATTGGATTGCGTTTTGATCAACAGAAACTGGAATTGGAAGATCGGTTTTTGGAAGATGGTGATCAGCAAGCCCAAAAAGATTACACAGTTTGGACTCCAACTTTAGGGGCTTCTTGGTCCTTAGACGAAGACAATACCTTGTTTGCAAAGCTCGGGACAGGCTATGAAACCCCCGCTTTAAGCGAACTTTCTGCCAACCCTTATGGCGCAGGTTTTAATCCAGAAATAGAACCATCCCGTTCAATCGGAATCGATGTCGGGTTCAGACAAAAAACTAAAAGGTTTCAGTGGGAGGGGGTTGTGTTCTTTTCTAGTACTCAAAATGAATTGGTGCGCTATGAACTGGAAACATTTCCAGGGCAAAATTTTTACAGAAACATAGGCGCCTCTACGCGCTATGGACTCGAGCTGGAAGGCGTATTATCGATTGATAAAAACCAAAAAATTCGAGGAAGTATGACCCAAGCGGCATATCGCTTTGATCATGACGGTCGTGAACTACGTATTCCTGGAGTGGCAGAAAGCACTGCACAATTAAGTTGGCAATTTGACAACAAACGCTGGCAAGTGGGGCTGCAGACTTCCTATCAAGGCGATTTGTATGCAGACAACCTCAATGACACAAAGGTGTCTGACTATGTGCTTTTGCATCTGAATGTAAGTCAGCATTTTTCTTTGCTAAACCAAAAAGCCACGCTGGGTGTTTATATTCAAAACCTGACAAATACCTCCTATTTTGACAATATTCGCATCAATGCGTTTGGCAATCGATATTATGAACCCGCAGCGGGGAGGAATTTTGCCTTAAAATTGGAGTGTTTTTTTTAAAAAACGATGCTTGAACCAGCTTGTTAAGACTTAAAGCCTTTTTTCTTTCTAGACTTGGTTTTGGTTTTTTTACTTTTCTTCTTTCCACCAAAGAAAGAATCGTCTTTTCTACGTTTGTTGTAACCGTCAGATTTTCGGTTCTTATTTTTTGAAAACCCATCACCCTTTTGCAGGTGCTGCCCCCTTTTTTCGGTCAATCGTACATGGATAGAGCGATCATCTAGTGTAAGGCCATCAAATGCTGCTAACACATGTTGTTTTTTGTCAATGGCCGTATTAAAATAAGCATGGTTTTCCATCACATCGACATGGTACACATCATCTGTTTGTAGGGACAAAAAATCCACCAAAAATGATTTTAAGTGTTTCCAGTTATAATCATCTCTACTCCCAATATTGATGGTATATCGGGCGTCCACACTTTTTTTTGAGGGCTTCTTATCAGATTCTACTTTCGAAATATTACTTGATTGCTTTTGATAATAAGCGTGTAACCTATTAAACTCAAGGGACATCAGTTTTGTTACAAGTTCTTCCTTTGAGAAACCATCAAAAACATTGTTTGCCTCTGCTAAATAGGGTTGAATGTCCGCATCAACTTTGGTGGCTTTGATTTTTTCAGCAAAATGGCTTAGTTGGTTGGACAGTATGGCCTGAACATCAGGGATTTGTTGCGCTGATATTTTGGCATTTATAATGCGTTCAAGGGTTCTTATTTTTCCCAACTCTCCTTTAGTAAGAATAATCATGGAGGTCCCCATGCTGCTGGCGCGTCCCGTTCTACCACTTCTATGTGTATAAGTTTCTATTTCGTCAGGCAACTGATAGTGAATCACATGTGAGATGTTATCTACATCAATTCCTCTAGCGGCTACATCCGTGGCTACGAGGGTTCGAATTTGTTTGGCGCGAAAGGCCTTCATCACCATATCACGTTGGTTTTGGCTCAGATCTCCGTGCAATGCACCTGCGCTGTAACCGTCTTCAATAAGTTTTTCTGCAACACGTTGTGTGTCGCGTTTGGTACGACAAAACACAATAGAATAAATATCAGGTTGTGTGTCTGAAAGTCTCTTGAGTGCATTGTAACGTTCACGACCTGCAACCAAATAATATTCGTGGTTGATGTTGGTAGAAGCTGCGTTTTTAGTCCCAATGGTTATCTCAATGGGTTTGTGCATAAACTCTTTGGCAATTCGAGCAACTTCTTTGGGCATGGTAGCTGAGAATAGCCATGTTTGCTTTTCGTTAGGTGTATAAGAAAGTATGTTGGTGATATCTTCCTTAAAGCCCATATTCAGCATTTCGTCTGCTTCATCTAGGACACAGAAACCAATCGATGAAATGTTAACATATTTTCTTCGAATCATGTCTTGCATACGTCCCGGTGTGGCCACCAATACTTGCGCCCCTTTTTTGATTTTTTTTGCTTGATCTTGAATACTGGCCCCTCCATAGACAGGTACAATATTTAGTCCTTTGATAGAAGTGGCGTATTTGGTAAGCTCTTTACTAATCTGAATACACAACTCGCGAGTGGGAGCTATGATCAGGCCTTGGGTTGCCTTGCTTCCCATATCTATTTGTTGAAGCATCGGCAAGCCGAATGCAGCGGTCTTGCCCGTTCCCGTCTGAGCCAATACAACGATATCCGTTTGATTTTGTAATAATACAGGGATGGCTTTTTGTTGTACTTCCGTAGGAGATTGAAATCCCAAGGCACTGATGGCCTGTAGTAGATGGGGATTTATACCCAAAGAAGAAAAGTCTGTCATAAGAGGTGGCAAATGTAACCTAAATTGTTAGAAGACCTATGATCTGATGATAAAGTAATCATGTTTTATAAACCAACAGAGTAGCTGATTGCCCATTTGGTTCAACATACGACCAAAAAAAACCTTCAATCTTATAAGAATGAAGGTTCTAATGAGTAAACCCCATTGAGCTATTTTCGAAACAATCGCTGGTTTTACTGAAAAGCATGAAATGTTGTAGAAACACTAAAAAATAAACTTTCTAAAATGAATTTATTTTTAAAAATCCGAATGATCCATTGTCAACTGCTACAACTGCTTCATTTTCATTAGTTAATGTTATTGCTTCACCAGCCCAATCTCCTCCCTCAGTATCGAAATAAATATTTTGCCATTCAACCTTACCACTTTCACTAAACTTGATTAAGTATACAACCCATTGATTTGAAGAAGTTCCATTTGAATCACAATACGCATTATAATTTTCATACTCATCTCCAGATCCAGCAACAATAATACACCCTCCATCATTAGTGCCTTTTACATCCCAAGTTTCGTCGTGTATATATTTCGGGTCAAATCCTCTTGGGTTTCCCACTTTAGATTCCCAAATTTTACCGCCATCAAGATTAATTTTCATAGTGTAGGTATCCCAATTTTCTGTATCAGAAAGAGTGTGCCCTGTCAGGAAAATATTACCATCTAGGTCAATATCCATTCCGAAATTATGATCACTTTGTGTCCCACCATATCTTTTACTCCAAATAACATTTAATGAAGTATCCATTTTTAAAAGAACATAATCATTAGCTTCATCACTCAATCCGCTTACAAAAAAATAATTGTTGTAAACTTCAATTCGATACGCTTGTGCTAAATATTCATTTAGTGATTTTGTTTGTATTAAATTGCCTGTTTCACTCAAGACGGATATTGTAGCTTGACCTTCTGTAAAAAAAGTGTTTTGACTATCAATGGCATTATTGTATCCTACTGCTATAAGCTCATTTTGATATTCAACAATATGCTCAAATGCATCTGCCCCACCCAAATCAAAAGTTTTTGAACTGATAATTTCTCCTGAGGATTTTTCAAGTTTAATTATAGCGCTATTTTCGTCTAATGCACCAACTACAAGGTACGCGTCATCAGACTCAATTACTGCATTACCTAAATTACTTTTCAGTTGACCAATTTCTTTTGACCATAATAAATCGCCAGCATTATCTGTTTTTGTGACTAATATTTTTGAGCTTGGAATATACCCTGTTTCACCTACTTGCAAAAAACCTCCATCAATACAACTCATGATAAAATGTCCGTGAGACTCCTCACCGCTACCATTATATCTTTTGAACCATGAGGGTTTAGGTGCATTTTCATTTAATTCCAAACCACAAGAATCTATGTTTAAATTGTCCGCATTGTCGTTAATGTTAGAGTTACATGAAACAATTAAGAAAAGTCCTGCAATAAATAAAAAAATTAATTTTCTCATTAAGCGTTAGGTATAGTCAAAGCTACCAAAAAAATATCCCCAAAAACAATAAATTATTCTTGAGGATAATCGTACACCCAATTGAATTATTTTCGAAGCAAAACCTCTGTTTTTTTAAACAAAATTTTAGAAACTTTTTGAAAAGAAAAAACCCGCAAACTATGTTGCGGGTTCGACTGTACAAGGACCCCGACAAATATCGAACTTTATTATGCAGGATGTGGACATAATTCTGCGCCATGCAAAGCTTGTGGGGGTAGTTATTTATTAGTGAATACATTGGGTATCTTTGTTCAAACTATGCAATCGACAAAGTGATATAATTATTAAAATTTAAGCATCGATTTTAAAATGAGTACAAAACTATTTATCAAATACATGGTCAGTTTGCGATGCAAAATGATGGTTAAAGAAGAGCTTCAGAAGCTGGGGCTCCATTATGTGATTGTGGATTTAGGGGCAGTTGAAATCTTGGAAGATATAAG
>JADHML010000021.1 GCA_016780065.1 Flavobacteriaceae bacterium | reverse complement strand
CACAACAGATTGTATCGGGTACCGTAACAGACGAGGACAACATCCAACTTCCTGGAGCAGCCATTGTGGTGCAAAACACCACTCGAGGAACCACTACCGACTTTGATGGCAAATACCAAATACAAGCAAACGAAGGAGACACCCTGATTTTTACCTACGTAGGCTATACTACCCAATTGGTTACCGTAGGTACCTCCACGACCATCAACGTACAAATGCAAATCTCTGGACAACTCGAAGAGGTGGTGGTGATTGGAAGCGCCACTGGAAAATCAATCAAAGAGTTAAGTTTTGCAGTTGGAAGACTTAAAGACGAATTATTACAAAATGTACCATCAACAAATGCCACATCAGCATTGCAAGGCAAGGTGTCTGGGGTAGTTATATCTCCATCTGGTGGACAACCTGGCAGTGATGTATCGATTCAATTAAGAACTGCTAATTCTTTATCGACTGGTCAGCAGCCTTTAATTATTATGGATGGTATAATCTTGGAAGGTGGTTTGTCTGATGTCAATACTGAAGATGTTGAAAGGATAGAAGTTGTAAAAGGTGCAGCTGGAGCTTCCCTATATGGATCTCGGGCCTCAAACGGAGTAATTGAAATATTTAGCAAGAGAGGAACAATTTCTCTTGATGACACTGGAAGCTCTCAAAGATTTAGTTATAGATCTGAAGTAGGTTTCAAACATATTTCTTCAAAATATGACTTGGCAAAAACACATAGACACAAGCTAACATCTGACGGTAGTGATTTCGATCTTAGCAGTGGTTCACGAGAAACTGATGAAGACGGATTAAGCGATAATCCTTATCCTGTGTCGAAACTATTTGATTATCAGGACGAAATTTTTAAAACTGGACTATTCACAACACATCATGCATCATTAATTGGAGGCAGTAAAGACTCAAAATATTTATTTTCTTATCAGAGGCTTGAAGATGAAGGTGTTTTTGAATTGGTTGACTCTTACAATAGAGACAATTTTAGATTAAACCTTGACAACACAATACATGATGATTTCAAACTAAAAACATCTTTTTTATATAGCAGATCAGAAAGGGATTCGAACATAAATTCTGGCACAACTTTAGGTGTATTATTTACAGCATTGATAACTGAACCCATATATAATTGGAATGCATTAAATGAGGAAGACGACTCAAAGTATAACTGGGACAGCAATACTTTTGACCCTAACATCAGGAACCCACTTTACACATTAGCAAATAACTCTCGAACAGATGACAGAAATCGAGTACTTGGAAATATTGACCTGTCATACAATGTAACATCATGGCTTAACCTGAATGGATCTTATTCTTTTGATTATGAAAACAATGCGTTTGAAAATTACATTCCTAAAGGTTATTTGTCAGATGATCCGGAGGGTAATGCTCAAAATATAGGGTTCATACAGCGTTCAACATTTAAGGGTCGAGCCCAAAATACCAGGTTTAATGCGTTACTCACAAACTTCTTTAGGAAAGACTCAAAATTTAATCTTAATCTAAGATTGAGTTATCTACACGAGCGTTATGAGAATATATTTAATAATTCAGAAGGATACAATCTAGCTGTTTCTGAAATCAGGTCCTTAGACAACATTTCAAATGAACCTACTGTGTCCTCATTATCAGAAAACATTTTGGCAGATAGTTATTTTGCAGTTGCAGATTTTGACTATGATGGTAAATATATTTTTAGCGGTGTGTTAAGACAAGAAAGTTCCTCGTTATTTGGACCCAATAACAGAGATTCAAATTATTTCAGAACAAGCTTAGCTTACAGGGTTACAGAAGATTTTGATATTTCAGGTATTCAAGAGTTGAAATTTCGAGGTTCCTATGGAACTGCTGGAGTTAGACCAACTTACGAGATGCGTTTTGAGACTTTTACTCTTAGAAATGGTAGCCCTACAAAAGCCACGTTAGGAAATAACGACCTAAGACCAGCCATAACAGACGAATTAGAATTGGGTATTAATGTGGACTTTTTAGACAAATTCTCATTTGAGTTCAATTATGTTGAATCTACTACAGATGACCAGATTTTACGTGTTCCTCTTTCTGCTGCAACAGGATTTAGTGCTCAATGGAGAAACGCTGGTGAAATTGAAAGCAAAACACTTGAAGCAAGTCTAAATTATAAGATAATAACCAAGAAAGATTTAAATTGGAACCTAGGTATCGTATGGGATAAATCAAAACAAAAAGTAAGCAGACTTGACGTCCCAGCTTACCTGACTGGACCTGGAACGCAGGAGAACACCATATTCAGAATAGAAGAAGGGTTGAATTTTGGTGTAATGCTTGGAAATCAATTCATTAGAAGCCTTGATGATTTACCAAATAATCTAGACTCCAGCGATTATACTATTAACTCAGCTGGATATGTTGTAGATAAATCAACTGGAGAAAATGCAGTGAAAAAAGTTGATAGCTCAGGAAATGAATCTTTTGTAATAGGAGATATAATACCTGATTTTCGTATGGCTTTTAATACCATGTTCTCGTACAAAAACTTTAGTTTTTACACATTGGTGGACTGGAAAAAAGGAGGAGACATTTACAATAAAACCAAACAATGGTTGTATCGAGATGGAAGACATGAAGATGTTACAAGTGGATTACCTTACAACTTTTACCAAAGTCTATACAACACTAATTTATCTAGCTCAGCCTTTGTAGAAGATGGTAGCTTTGTAAAACTGAGAGAGCTTTCGATTTTCTATAATCTAGAGGGTAACAAACTTGGTAATTTAGGCAACTATATCCAAAACATTAAATTTGGAGTTCTAGGAAGAAATTTATTTACAATTACTGATTATTCAGGATTTGATCCTGAAATTTCTCATCAATCAGAGGCTAATCGTTCAGACCTAACAACGAGAGTAACAAATGGAATTGGTAATGACGCCAACACTCCAGGAGGTGATCCAAACATATTTAAGGTCGACAACTTCCCTTATCCAACTACAAAAACATTTAGTTTTTCAGTCGAAATTAATTTCTAAATCTATGAAAATGAAAAAAATTAAATACATAATATTTACGTTATTCACTGCATTCATATTAAGTTCATGTAACAATGAAATTGATGCTGTTGAAAATCTCAACAACCCTGATCGAAATCAAGTTTTGGCAAACGGTTCTGATTTGTTAGGAATTGTTAGAGGTGGATATGTGACATGGTGGCAAGCAAATAATAGAGATTTAGTACCTCCATTAGCTGTAGCAGCAGATCATGCAACTTGTTCATGGGGCAATTGGGGGATGAGAGCACTCTCGAACGAACCTCGAAACCCTATTCAAAACAGCTCTTCTTGGTCGGATTTGAGTGTTCTTGAACAGCCTTGGGCAGGAAATTACTCGAGTATCTCCTCATCAAACGATGTTCTTGGCGCCATAGAAGATGGAATAAAATGGATTGATGGGGATGAAGACCTAACGCCAGTAATTGAAGGGGCAGCCTATCTTTTAAGAGGGCTTTCTTATGGCTATTTAGGTCTGTTATTTGAAAAAGGATTTATCGTTAATGTAGGGGATGATTTAACACAGACGTTTCCTTTCGTTGGATACAAGGATCTTATAAATCAAGCTGTCGATGATTTAGATAGAACAATCGCAGTAGCTAGTGATAATGAGATTACGATTCCAAATACAGTTATTAACGGCGTAGATTTAAATAGTGAGCAGTTGATAAAACTTTGTAATTCTTTCAAAGCAAGGTTTATTGTTCAAGGAGCTAGAAATCTAGACGAAACAAACACAATTGATTGGAATGAAATTAAATCTTTTGCCCAAAATGGAATTACTGAAGATTTTGGCCCATCAGGTGACGATGGAATTAGTTGGTGGTCAAACATAAATGTATTAATGGAGTCTCCAAATGGATTCGGAGCTTTTGGTGCACGTTTAGATATGAGAGTTTTAAACATCGTAGATCCTAATCAACCTGTTTTCTTTCCTGCTGGCTCAGGATCTACTCTAGAAAATCCTGAAATATCAACTAACGATAATCGTTTTGGAGAAGGCAAAGACTTTGAATACAGACCAGATATTCTCTTTAGATCTGAGCGCGGTAGATTTCATTTTTCTCATTATATCCACACACGATTCATGAATGATGACAACTTTTCTGATGGTAATGATTCAAAACAAATAAAAAGTTTTATGCTTGAAGACAATAGACTTCTATTAGCCGAAGCAAAAGCAAGGTTAAACGAACTTGATAACGTTAGCGGAGCGGCTTATGATTTAAACCAAGGCTCAAGAGTAAATAGAGGAAATTTATCTCCTC
Source organism: Flavobacteriaceae bacterium (assembly GCA_016780065.1). Lineage (GTDB taxonomy): Bacteria > Bacteroidota > Bacteroidia > Flavobacteriales > Flavobacteriaceae > UBA724. The sequence continues at coordinate 6,477 of JADHML010000021.1, read as the reverse complement.
TTCTTGGAACGGAGTCTAAGGATGAGATTTTAGAAGCAATATTCTACGAACGCTACATTGAGTTATTCAATACTGGTGTAGGTAGTGGTTTTTTTGACAGGAGAAGAACCAATCAATTACAAATTGGAACTTTTAGACATTTTCCTGTTCCATCAACTGAACTTGAAGTTTTGGAGGAGCAACTCTATACCCTTGGTGGGGTGGACGCTGACCCCTCAGGAACAGAACCTCATTACAATTTAGGATCAGAAAATGCACGAACAGATGAGACCAACATACCTACTTTCAACTAATTACAGGTGCTAAAGTTTAATTTAACCAACCCCGCTTCGGCGGGGTTTTTTAGTACCGAAACGTTCCTTTATCCGAAGTAATGGTCAGGGCCTTGGCATCACTCGACTCTACCCTACCCACGATTTGGGCAGGCACCCCAAAAGACTCAGAAATGGCGATCAGATCTGCAGCGATGGCTTCGGGCACATAGAGCTCCAAACGGTGGCCCATGTTAAATACCTGATACATCTCTTTCCAATCGGTGCCCGACTGTTGTTGAATGAGTTGAAACAAGGGGGGTACTTCAAAAAGATTGTCTTTTATGACATGTACATTATCTATAAAATGTAGGATTTTGGTCTGTGCCCCTCCGCTACAGTGTACCATACCATGAATGTCTTGAGGTGTGTATTCTGACAATATCTTTTTGACAATCGGTGCGTAGGTACGGGTCGGGGACAATACCAATTTTCCTGCATCGAGAGGACTGTCGGTGGCTTCTGTCAGTGTTTTGGAGCCTGTGTAGACCAGTACTTCTGGAACAGCCGGATCAAAACTCTCGGGATATTTTTGTGCCAAATCTTTTGAGAATACATCGTGGCGTGCTGAAGTCAGTCCGTTGCTGCCCATACCGCCATTATAGGCGTCTTCATAAATGGCCTGGCCAAAGGATGCCAATCCTACGATCACATCTCCGGCTTGGATACGGGCATTGTCGATGACATCGGCACGTTTCATGCGGGCAGTCACCGTAGAATCCACAATAATCGTACGTACCAAATCGCCCACATCGGCGGTTTCACCGCCTGTACTATGAATCGTCACTCCGTGCTTGCCCAGCTCGGCAATCAGCTCCTCTGTGCCTTGGATAATGGCAGCAATGACCTCTCCTGGAATTCGATTTTTATTTCGTCCAATGGTGGAAGAAAGCAAAATGTTGTCAGTAGCACCCACACAAAGCAGGTCGTCAATATTCATGATCAGCGCGTCTTGCGCAATGCCTTTCCAGACAGAGAGGTCTCCAGTTTCTTTCCAATACATATATGCCAAAGCCGATTTGGTTCCGGCACCATCGGCATGCATGACGGTGCAATGGTTTGGATCTTGGGCCAAATAATCAGGGACAATTTTACAAAAAGCCTTAGGAAAGAGTCCTTTATCAATGTTCTTGATGGCCTTATGGACATCATCTTTGGTGGCAGAGACGCCGCGTTGGTCGTATCGTTGTTGCGACATGAATCAGATTAAAGTACAAAGATACCCAAAAGCCTCTTAGCGTAAAAACAACAATTCACGATACTTAACCATAGACCACAACTCATCGTCGACCATCAATTCTAAACGATCAGAGTGATAGCGTATCTGTTCAAAGAAGGGCAACACCTCGTTGCAGTAGAGTTGTGCGCGTTCTTCTGCTTTGGCGATGGCATTGGCTTTTTTTCGAGCGTTGATCATATCGGTAACACCCCGGTTGAGGTTGGCAATGTGGGCTGATATTTTTTCGATAAGCTCTAATTGTTCACTCGCGTGTTTGGTGTACTGTTCGTCGTAAATGGTTTTGAGCCCACTTACATTTTCAATCAGGGTGTTTTGGTAGCGAACGGAGGTTGGTATGATATGGTTCCGGGCGATATCACCCAAAACCCGACTCTCAATCTGAATACGCATGATGTATTCTTCCACTTGAACCTCGTATCGTGCTTGAGTCTCCACTTTGTTCATCACACCCATTTCTTCAAAAAGGGCAATGGCTTTGTCGCTGACACGTGCCTTTAGTGCGTTAGGGGTTTTTGGTGTATTGGACAAACCACGGCGTTTGGCTTCTTTAGCCCATGAATCGCTGTAACCATCCCCTTCAAAAAGAATACCTCTCGACTGCTTGATGTATTCGCGCAACACGTTAAAGACCGCATCGTCCTTTTTGAGTTTTTTGGCTTTTACTAGTTTGTCAACTTCCGTTTTAAAGGATTTTAACTGATGTGCTACAATGGTGTTTAACACTATCATTGGGTTGGCACAGTTTGCAGAAGAGCCAACGGCTCTAAATTCAAACTTGTTTCCTGTAAAAGCAAATGGAGAGGTGCGGTTTCTATCCGTATTATCCAACAAGATTTCAGGGATCTTACCTACCACATTGAGTTTGAGTTCGGTTTTTTCTTCTGGGGAAAGCTTTCCTTTTGAAACATTCTCCAAATCATCGAGAACTTTCATAAGGTGTTTGCCAATAAAAACAGAAATGATGGCCGGCGGAGCTTCGTTGGCTCCTAATCTGTGGTCATTTCCAGCACTTGCTACAGAAGCACGAAGCAGGGCTTCATTATCATTGACAGCCTTTATGGTATTGATGAAAAATGTTAAAAATTGCAGGTTGCGCATAGGTGTTTTACCTGGACTAAGCAAGTTGACCCCCGTATTGGTTTGTAGAGACCAATTGTTGTGTTTTCCAGACCCGTTGATTCCCGCAAAAGGTTTTTCGTGTAACAACACTTTAAAGTTGTGTTTGCTGGCAATTTTGCCCATAATATCCATCAACAGAGCGTTGTGGTCAACCGACAGGTTGGCTTCCTCAAATATGGGAGCCAATTCAAATTGGTTGGGGGCTACTTCGTTGTGTCGGGTCTTGACCGGGATGCCTAGAAGCATGGACTCATGCTCGAGCTCACGCATAAAACTAAGTGCTCGGTTTGGAATGGATCCAAAATAATGATCATCTAACTGCTGACCTTTGGCTGGGGCATGACCCAACAGTGTTCTGCCTGTGAGTACAATATCTGGACGACTATGAGCCAGTGATTTGTCTATTAAAAAATATTCTTGCTCCCATCCTAGTGTCGCGTTGACTTTAGAAACATTTTTATCAAAATATTGAGCCACCCCAGTAGCGGCTTGATCCATGGCCTGTAAAGCTCGCAATAAGGGGGTTTTGTTGTCTAAGGCTTCTCCAGTGTAAGAGACAAATACGGTTGGAATACAAAGGGGTGTTCCATAGATAAAAGCTGGAGATGTAGGATCCCAGGCGGTGTATCCACGAGCTTCAAAAGTATTTCGAATACCACCACTAGGGAAACTCGAAGCATCGGGCTCTTGTTGAACCAACTGAGAGCCATCAAAATTTTCTAAGGCCAAGCCATCAGAGGTGAGCTCAAAGAAAGCATCATGTTTTTCGGCAGTGGCACCGGTAAGTGGCTGAAACCAGTGTGTGTAGTGCGTGGCGTTTTTGGACAAGGCCCAGTCACGCATGGAGGCAGCGACATGATCGGCAACCTTGCGATCAATTTGAGTGCCTTTCTCAATCGCCTGAATGACTTGAGCATAGGCATCTTGTGTTAGATAGGCTCTCATGGTCTTTTTATCAAAGACATTAGAAGCAAAAAGTTCTGAACGGTTTTGATGTTCGGGTGCGGTTTGGAGTTGCCTTTGATAGGCATCACGTACCGCTTGAAAACGAAGTGTTGACATAACAGTAGATTTTTATCAAAAATACACATTCCATGCTCAAAACGAGCAGAATAGGCATATGATTTTATGAATTAATTGGATTAATTTTATAAAATTCAAAAAATACCCCCTAAAAAAATAGGGTGTTGACAAATATTTAGTAGATGTTTATTATTTGACCCTATAATTGGCAATGGGTGACGCAAAAAAATATATTTTTGTGTGCATCTTAAAATAAAAATATTATGAGCAAGACTAAACTCGAATACATTTGGCTGGATGGCTACAAGCCTACAGCTGGCTTGCGTGGCAAGACCAAGATTGTTTCTGATTTTGGTGGTACTTTGGAAGAAGTACCCATGTGGTCATTTGATGGTAGCTCTACGCTTCAAGCAGAAGGAGGATCTTCTGACTGTCTGTTAAAGCCTGTAGCGATTTACCCTGATCCTGTGCGTTCTAACGCATACTTAGTAATGACTGAAGTACTGAACGCTGATGGAACACCCCATGAATCAAATGGGCGTTCTTCGATTGATGATGACGATTCAGACTTCTGGTTTGGATTTGAGCAAGAATATTTCTTGTGGGATCCAGAAACCAACCTACCTTTAGGCTTCCCTAAAGATCAAACTCCTCAAGGACAATTTTACTGTTCTGTGGGTGCTAAGAATTCTTTCGGACGTGAAATCATGGACCGCCACTTAGATATTTGTATTGAAGCTGGTTTGAACGTAGAAGGTACAAATGGTGAGGTTGCTCCTGGTCAATGGGAGTTTCAAATTTTTGCCAAAGGTGCTGCAGAAGCAGGAGACCAAATTTGGGTAGCGCGCTATTTATTAGAGCGTTTGGCTGAAGAGTATGGTCTAGCGATCGACTATCACCCAAAACCTCTAGGGGCTACTGACTGGAACGGTTCTGGTATGCACGCCAACTTCTCAAACACTTTACTTCGTACTTGTGGTTCGAAAGAAACTTATGAGAAAGTTTGTGAGGCATTCCGTCCTGTTGTTAAAGAACACATTGATGTTTACGGCGCTTATAACGATCAGCGTTTGACTGGTGACCACGAAACACAATCTATCCACGAATTTAGCTACGGTGTTTCTGACCGTGGTGCTTCTATCCGTATTCCAATTATGACTGTTGAAAAAGGTTGGAAAGGATGGTTGGAAGATCGTCGTCCCGCTTCGAATGCAGACCCATATAAGGTAGCTGCTCGTATTATTAAAACCGTTAAGCCTGTTACAGCCTAAACCGTTTTAATAAGTTATAGTAAAAAACACTTCCATTAGGAGGTGTTTTTTTTATACAAGTGTTTTAAGAATAAAAAGAAGGTAACAAACAAGTAAGACCAAGCCTTCTTGCCACCCCAATTGCATACGTTTTGGAATAAAAACCAATGGAAGAATCAATGCGGCGATGCCTAAAACTACATAGATATCAAAGTTCAATAACTGCGAGTCGTAGATCTGTAAGGGGTGGATTAGAGAAGTAACACCCAACACAACAAGAATATTAAACATATTTGAACCAAGTAGGTTTCCAAGTGAAATGGCATTTTCTTTGCGATAAATCGCAATCAAAGAGGCGGCTAATTCAGGAATACTCGTGCCGACAGACACCAGTGTAATACCAATGATGCGCTCACTCAGTCCCAATTGACGTGCTGCACCAACAGCGCCATCTACAAGTAAATCAGAACCATACGCTAGGAATGCCCCCCCTATTATTCCAAAAAAAGTAATGCGAAACCAACTTTGAAAAGCATGGTTTGATTCGTCTGAAGGGATTACAGCTTGTTTTTGGTAGTTGAATAAATACCCTAACATAAGCATCAAGCCTAAGAGCAGAAAGATTCCCTCAAGTGAACTCAACTTGCCATCTTGAATAAACCACCACAATAAAAGCGTAGACACAAACATTAAGGGCCAATCCGCACGATAAAAAGAAGAGGTCACATGAATACGCGTAAACATAAGGACAATCCCTAGCACCAAACCTAAATTAGCTACGTTAGAACCGACTACATTGGCCAAAGCCAAATCAGGATACCCCTGAAGGGCAGACTGGATACTCACAATGAGCTCTGGAAGTGATGTAGCCAAAGAAACCACCGTCATTCCGACAACAATCTTTGGTACCCGTAACTTGTATGAAAACCCGACTGCAGACCTCAGAAGCCATTCACCGCCGAGAACCAATAGAGTAAGTCCAATAATGATTTTAATTGCGTCCATAATTTCGATGCGAAGATACGTTAATCCCTATTTTGTATTTTTACAGTATGGGAAAAAAACTTTTTCAAATCTTGGCAAAAGCCAATAAAATCTTTTTACCAAGTCTTACCAAACAAAAGGTAGATATTACTAAAGCCTCCAAACTTCAATTGGTTTTACTAGGATGGCGTTGGTATGTAACAAAGCGTGCATTAGACTAAACAAAGTTTTGTTGAACAAACAAAAAGGGGGTATATTTGCGCCCTCAAACGGCCTCGTGGCGCAACTGAATAGCGCATCTGATTACGGCTCAGAAGGTTGCAGGTTTGAATCCTGCCGAGGTCACGCAATCGGAGAATTGATTCACAGGAATTGGTTCTCCTTTTTTTATGTTTGAGATTTCCTTCGATAAAATCGGGATTGAGCCAAAAATAGCGTTCACTTTTGGGGTTCGAACTTGGTCGTTTGACTTGTCGTAACCCAATCCGGATGGAAAGACTAAATTTTGCAGTTTTTGTCTTTGTTTTAAATCCCCATCAACCCAAATCTT
>JADHML010000020.1 GCA_016780065.1 Flavobacteriaceae bacterium | reverse complement strand
GGCTGTTCGCCCATTAAAGTGGCACGCGAGCTGGGTTCAGAACGTCGTGAGACAGTTCGGTCTCTATCTGTAGTGGGCGCAAGAAATTTGAGTGGATCTGACTCTAGTACGAGAGGACCGAGTTGGACTGACCGCTGGTGTATCTGTTGTTCCGCCAGGAGCATCGCAGAGTAGCTATGTCGGGAAGGGATAAGCGCTGAAAGCATATAAGCGCGAAACCCACCACAAGATGAGATTTCTTTTAAGGGTCGTAGGAGATGACTACGTTGATAGGTCACAGGTGTAAAGGCAGTAATGTCATAGCCGAGTGATACTAATTACCCATAAACCTATCGTAACACACTTTTCTTATCATTGTTTTTGTGTTATTGCTATGTGCTAAAAATTCTTAATATGATCGTATTGCACGACCTGTCCTTTGGACAGCCGTGATTCAATCTCAACATTTGATTTGTTGAAATTGTATACCGATAAGGTGGCTATTGCATTGGGGCTCACCTCTTCCCATCCCGAACAGAGAAGTTAAGCCCAATAGCGCAGATGGTACTGCATTTGTGGGAGAGTATGTCGCCGCCTTCTTTAAACCCTCTTAGGAAACTAAGAGGGTTTTTTATTGCCCTATTTATCCACTTCTCTTAATTATTTGTTTTTACACAGTTGTACAACATACTTAGATATAGTTTATTAACTTTAGGAATCTAAATCTAAATGTTATGCTCTCCCAAGCCTTTTACCTTAAAACCGCGCTATTTTTCTTTTTTACCCTCTTATACTCTGTTTTATTTAATAATGTATATGGCCAAACTCTTGATTATTATAAGGGAATGCACTATGGTGCACATCAGCCTTGGAACTTTTATAGTCAAACCCATATTACCCGTATTGGCGATACACTTATTTATGAACGAAAGGTACATCCTGCTGAGCCCCCGTTTGATAATCAACCCATTATGGAGGTTAATTTTGTTAAAATGATTGTCAAAGATCAAGATAATGTTACCGTTTTTTTAGACACCTTAAATTACAATTGGAAAGGAGGCCCAAAATACACCAAAAAAAAAGTTAATGACTCATTATCAATGTTTTATCATGACCCCAAAAAAATAAATTTTGATGCTAAATATGGGAAAACCTACAAGTTAGCCCCTAACGCACTAACTTTTACAAGTGTACCAGCCATTGCTTTGTATTTGATCAATTCCAATATTGATATTGGTTTTGAAAAACATGTGTATATCGCTGAAAATGATGCGTTACGCCCTTTTGCTATTCGTGTGTTAGATATGATCAATATTCGAAAAAATCCTAGTATATGGGTTTATGATATTTCTATAAATTCTTTGGATAAAAACAGCTTATACTCTGGAAAAATATATTTAACAGTACACACCAAGCGTATCGTTAAAATTGAATACGTGGCTAATGATTTTAAGCACAAGAGTGTCCTTAACGAGTATTTGTTGGGGCCTGAACCAAATACGGATTAGCACATATACTCAGTATTGTTAACGCAAAAACAAACTCCCAAAGTTCTGATACTTTGGGCGTTTTGATAATGTGCAATACTATGGTTGCCACCAAAAAGACCATCGCAATTCTAAAGGTTGGTAATAGTATACTGTAGTTATGTGCCAATGCCTTAATCCATTTATAACGTCTACTTAAAAAAGGCATTATAAGATACAGGGTAAAGACAAGTACCATGCCATAGGTAAAGATCCATTTGTTAAGTTTAATACCGCAGACATTAAGGTTGTGTATGTTTGTTTCATTTTGAAGGTTATTTTTGGTGAAAAACTCAGGACTTTCGATATTAAATATTCTTTGACCCCAAGAAACTTCCTCCCCAAAGCCTAAAAACAAAACAAAGGCAAACATCCCTAAACCTATTTTTTGCGTGATTTTGAGTGCTTTGCAATTTGACACAAGCCTTCTTAGCGTAAGTATCGAACCGACCAATAAACCTATGGCGGTAAAGGATTCTATCCCGCCGTCTTCACGAACTATGGTAAAATAGGTGTCGCTATCCACATAATGGACAAATGGTATCAAACACGTTAAAAACGTAATGATAACATAGAATGTAAACCATTCAAGTTTAATATTAGAAATTGATACTGGCATAACTGCTACTGATTATATTAAAGTTCCCAAGTATGGGTCTTTTTGTTTGTTTATTATAGATATTTCCGTAAAGTTGAATTGGGGGGTTGCGAAACAATTGACCTGGATCACCTGATTCATCTTCAAAACCTTCATTTTCTTCTAGCTGACTTTGAATATTGTTTAAAAAGCGATAGGATGCAGTATTGAGGTTAATTAATTGAACTTCTGCATAATTTCCTGTTTGTCTCGAAAACTCTATAAATGCTTCTGAATTTCCGTTGAACAGCACATCAGTACTTGTTGTTAATTGTTCTTCAAGAAATACTATCTCATTTTCGATGTGTACATTCTTTAAGTAATAAGAAATATAAACAGCGTATTGGTTACGTGTGTTTGGTGGATCACTAAAAATTACTCTTAAAGCACCATTTACAATACGAAGGTCTTTTATTTCTACAGTAGGAAAAATAGGTTCCTCACTTGAAATATATTGGGTGTTATCCGAACTTATTGCTTCAATCCAATAGCGGTTGTTCGTAAGGGGTGCTACGGTACTTATACTGGTGTAGTTTCCGTTTTCAACTTCAAATTGATCTGTAATTAGTGTGGTGCTTCCATCTGGATAACGAGTGTGTAGCGATAATTCGATATCGTTTACAGGAGCACGGTCATTGTTGTTTAGCGCAGTTGTCTCTACAATTTCAACTTCAATATGACCTTCTTCAACTATCATTAATCCAGAAATGACAAGCTGGGTATGGTGATCACTTTTTGAATCTATTTGATCTACGCACGATGTTGTTATTAACAGTAAGTATAGATATGTAAAACAGTTATTTTTCATTATTAAAAACTTAAATTATAATTAACAAAAGGTATAGGTGCTCCGATAACTGAAAAATCATATGTTTTAAGTTCGTCGTTAAGGAAATTTGTATAACGAGAAAACACATTTTTATTTCCATATATATTATAAACGCCAAAGGACCAATTGCCTTTCCATTTTTTATTGGGTTTTCTGTTAGGAGAAAGATGAAACGATAGGTCTAATCTGTGGTTGTCAGGTAGTCTAAAAGCGTTCCTTTCTGAATAGACGATAAAGTCTTTTTCGTTAATATTAAAACGCCCTACTGCTTTGGTGTAAGGTCGACCTGTTTGATAGGTAAAGTAACCAGAAATGGACCATTTTTTATTCAGTTTATAATGAATGGTAGTGTTAAAAATATGTGGTTTGTCGTAGTTGGATGGATAATAGTTTCCGTTTTGTATGTTTTGTTCTGAAAAAATACTCGTTGTCTTTCTTTCACTCACCGAGTAGGTGTAATTGACATTTCCTTTTAATTTACCCCTGCTTTTTTTTAGGTTTAGCTCAATTCCATAGGCTTTTCCGTCTGCTGAAATGAGTTGGGTTTCGATAAGTTCGTTTAAAAACAAATCGGCGCCATTTATATATTCTACCAAATTTTCGAATGTTTTATAATACCCTTCAATGCCATAGCTGTAGGTTTTGTTCTTCGATATAGTCACATAGCCTATGGATGCCAAATGAACTGATAGGGGTTTTATGTGATTACTGGCAGGTTTCCATATGTCAAAGGGGAGGGCAGCAGTTGTGTTTGAAATCAATTGTATGTATTGGTAGTTCCTGTTTAGCCCCAGTTTTAATGTACTTCTATCATTGAGTTGATAGGCTAATGCCAACCTGGGTTCCCAAGCTGAAAAATCTTTTATTACAGTTCCTTGATCAAATGAAGTTGTTCCTACAATATTGTTTGCTGTTTTGGGTAAAAGTGGATCGTAATTGTTTGTTGTATATGGCCCTAAGCTAGCAAACCATGAATATCTTAATCCCGCCAAAATGGATAATGCTCCTCTTTTATAATCCCATTCAATATAGGGTGCCAACGCCAAGGCGTTTTCTTGCTGAAACGCTACTTTGTTGATTCCACTTTCGATACTTTCTACCCGTGCAGGTGTAAAGCGGTAGCGTGTTGCATTGGCGCCCATTCTGTAGGTATTGTGGGTATTGTAATACCATGTTAAATCTGTTTTTAATATCCAGTTGTCTATTTTGGATTTCCACTCGAAAGTACCAAAAGTATTTGCAGGCCCACCCCCTGTATCGTTTTCGGCATTTAGCTTATAGTTGTATTGGCTGTAAATGGCACTAAGGTTCATAAACAGCCTGTCCGAAAATATTCGGTTCCAACGCAGTGTTGTGGTGGTGTTTCGCCATTGAAAATCAACCGCTTCTTCGGGTTCAATGCTACCGTCAGATTGGGTCGATTCTTCGAAACCAAACTTTAAAACATCTGCTCCAAAATAACCTGAAACATACAGGCGGTTGTTTTCATTTATTATCCATGTTAGTTTTGTACTTGCATCATAGAAATAGACTTTAGAGTCATCTATGTCTGATAGGTTTGGAAAGAGTACATCGAAATAAGATCTTCTTGCCGACACCAAAAAACTCAATTTGCCTTTAACGATCGGTCCTTCTAGTGTAAGTCTTGAGGAAATGAATCCGATTCCGCCTTTACCTCTAAAAGAATTTGTGTTTCCTTCGCGTTGGCGCACATCCAAGACCGATGATCCTCTACCGCCAAACCTTGCAGGAATCCCTCCTTTGTAGAGCTTGATGTTTTTGATGGCATCTGTATTAAACACAGACATAAACCCCCATAAATGCGAGGTGTTGTAAATGGGTGCTTCGTCTAGTAATATCAGGTTTTGATCAATACCACCGCCTCTAACATTAAACCCACTGGCACCTTCTCCAACTGTGCTAATCCCAGAAAGTGTATGTATGGCTCTGTTTATGTCTGGTTCTCCCATAAGTAAGGGGAGGTTTTTAATTTCCGAACTACTCAGAGCTGAAATTCCTGTTAGTGGATTTTTTAGTTGATGAATTTGATTATTAGATTCCAAGATAATTTCGTCAATTTGATAGGAGTTGGGTTTTAAGTAGCCGTTTGATTTTATTGACTTTGTTAAAACAATTTCTTTAGTCAAAGTTTGATATCCCAAATATGAAATATTGAATTTATAAGTCCCCTTGGGTAGGGTAATGGAGAAAAATCCATAATTGTTGGTGATAACTCCTAAAGCGCTTCCGTCTACCTCAAGGGTTGCACCAATAAGGACTTCTCCACTTGATTGGTCATAAACAGTTCCACTGTAACTAAACTTTTCTCGAGCGAGGCAATAGGACAAACTAAAAAGGAATAATAGCCTGAGAAGGAAGTGAGCATATACTCGCATAAGTAGAAGATTTGGATCCTGTAAATATAAATATTATTTACCATACCCAAATTAACGAGCCTATTGGATGTATTTATCCTAATGTTGAATTGTATAAGCTAGAAGAATGGCGCTGACAATGGCCAATAGTTTGGTGATGTCAAATCGGTGTCCTTCGGAGCTTTCAAAAAGGATGGTTGTTGAAACATGTAGAAAAATTCCAATAACCAAGGCACTCATTTCTATTGAGTACTGTTGCAAACCTTCAAAAGTGTGTACAGACCAAGTTCCTAGTGGCGTCATCAAAGCGAAGAGTAATAAAAACAACCACATTTTTGCTTTGGACAGGTGAGATTGCCATAAAAAGTAGCTAATAATAATCGCTATGGGTAGTTTGTGAACCAACACGCCCCAAATAAGGTGCTCATGTTGTTCAATAGGCATACCTTCAAGAAAGGCATGCAGACACAATCCCACAAAAAGACCCCATGGAAACTTGCTTTGGCTGTTGATATGTATATGACCGTGTTCAGCCCCTTTAGAAAGAGACTCTAGCAAGATTTGAATCAGAATCCCTCCCATGACCCATAACCCTAAGGAAGATGATTGGGTGTGATTAAAGACGGTTGGAAGCATCTCAAAGACAGTGATTGATAATAAAAAAGCACCACTAAATGCCAGTAGGTTTTTGACGTATCTAAGTTGTTTGGGGCGCCAAACGATGACAACAGCAGCTCCGAGCACCACTGTGATAAAAGGCAAAATTAAGTTCATTATTGCACGATCATGATTAGACGCTTCGAAGATAGGGGATTGTATTCAGAAAGTTCATAATCACCATAAAGGGTTTCGATTTGTAAGCCTGCTTTCGCAAACCAGTCCTCAAAATCTTTGAGTGTGAGGGCACGCACGCGTTCTTGGAATTGGTACTTGGTTTGATCTACTTCAAAAGAAATCTCTTTGGTGATCCAGCGTTTGTCGATGTTTCGTTTAATGTCAAATGATATACCCTTTTTGATGATTTTCTCAGCGGGCACTAAGTTTTTTGCCACCCATGGTGTGTTTAAAAAATCTAAAACCCCGACACCTCCAGGTTTAAGATTTTTTCTAAAAGCATGTAAAGTTTCTAAACTGTCCGTATCATCTTCAAAGTACCCGAAACTTGTAAACAGGTTGAGAACCCCGTCAAAATTGCAATCCATTGCTTTGCGCATATCGTATTGCTGAAAACGCAAGCTTTGATTTTCAAAAGCTTTGGCATAGAAAATACTTTTCATGGACAAATCTATCCCCGTAACATCATACCCCAACTCGTTGAGGTTTCTGGCATGACGACCTCGGCCACAAGCCACATCCAGCAGCGATGCCGCCTTTGGGAGTGCTAGGGTTTTCATGAGTTTACCTACGAATTTCTTGGCCTCTAAATCGTTTCGTTCTGAATATAAAATATGGTAGTATTTTGAGTCGAACCAGGATTTAAACCATGCTTGCTTTGCCATAATCGCAAAATTACGGTATTTTCCTTTTGTGTGGGTTGCTGCTCCTCCTGCCTATCTTATAAAAAGTCTCTAAAAAAATAATCCTTGGAATATGTTATCTAATTAGGTAACTTTGATCTATAAACATGAAACGATGTTTTGAAAACTTTCAAGCGCAATATTGTTATCTACAGAAATCACTTTTGGGGTTTTTATAACAATCAGCATGCAAGAGTTCAAAGCAAAATTGACTGGACAGTCACCATGATTCAAACAACCAAAGTTGTGCCAGAAAAGTTTTTAAAGCGACTTTCGGGGTCAGAAGGCCTTTGGGAAGTGAGAGTGTCTGCCAACAAAGGGATTTATCGAATATTTTGCTTTTTCGATAAAGGAAATTTAATTGTGCTGTTGAGCGGGTTTCAAAAGAAAAAACAGAAAACACCCAGATCTGAATTAAAAAGAGCTGAACGACTTAAAAAAGAATATTATGAAAACAAAAAATAGCATAATCCGTTGGGATGATCATTTGGATACCAAATACGGAATAAGAGGTCTTGAAAAACGTGAAAGATTTCAAGAGGAAGTAGAAGCCTTTCGACTTGGAGTGCTTATACAAGAAGCCAGAAAAAGTAAAAATCTTACACAACAGCAACTTGCTGATAAAGTTGGAACTACCAAAAGCTATATTTCTAGAATCGAGAACAACGCAAGCGATATCAGGCTTTCGACTTTGATGCGTATCATCCGAGAAGGACTGGGTGGAAGTTTAAGGTTGTCGCTTAATGTATAAAACCACAATGTATTGCTTTTTGACTCGTGAAAATTTCATCAATAGACATTGTTTTTCTTTACCTCCAAAAAGGCACAGCCGAGATATGTAGCGTCTTTAGAGACTCCCGCCTACGCGTGAGTGACATATAGGTGATTCACTACAAAGATTTTACACGAATGTCACACCGGGCATGGAGCCGGTGTCTATGCTTTTCTCTACTTTTGCAGCATGGGCAAAGCTGGTGAGAATTTTGAAATGGTTGCCAAAACCTTATTTGGTTTTGAATCCCTACTTGCCAAAGAGCTCTTGCAACTGGGGGCTCAATCTATTAAACCAGGTGTTCGTCATGTGCGTTTTCGAGGAGATTTAGGGTTTTTATACAAATCTAGTTTGTGTTTGCGTACCGCACTGAGGATATTGGTGCCCATACACAGTGCGAACATTCAAAATGAATTTGATTTCTATCAAACGATTCGCCGAATTTCATGGGAGGAACACATGGATTTAGAAACCCGTTTTTCGATTCAGGTGACTCAATCGGGTGATTTGTTTAGAAACACCATGTTTGCAGCTCAAAAAGCCAAAGATGCCATAGTAGATCGGTTTCGAAAACAAACAGGTAAGCGCCCCAGCGTGGGGCGTGAGGATCCAGATTTGAGTATTCACATCCACATAGGGAGAGGCAATATGGAAGTCTCTTTAGATGCTTCAGGCGCTTCTTTGCATCACCGTGGTTACCGTACAGCTACTAATATTGCTCCTATTAACGAAGTCTTGGCTGCGGGCTTGTTGATGCTTTCAGGATGGAAAGGGGAGTGCGATTTTTTAGACCCTATGTGTGGAAGTGGTACACTTCTCATTGAAGCGGCTATGATTGCTTGCAACATTCCACCCCAACTCAACCGCAAACAATTTGCCTTCGAGCGCTGGTCGAATTGGGATGCTGGTTTATTTGAACTCATTCGAGCTTCCGCTCTTAAAAAGACACGTGATTTTCATTGGAAGATTATGGGTTATGACAAAGCCCCCTCTGCTGTAAGAAAAGCACAAGATAACGTTGATCAAGCAGGCCTTTCTGATTTTATTCATATTGAAAAACAAGATTTTTTCCGTTCTGCAAAACCCAACCCTGAAAGTGCTTTGCATATGGTGTTTAATCCTCCTTATGGAGAGCGACTCCCTATCGACATGAAGGTCTTTTATGGACGTATTGGTGACACGCTTAAACAGTTATACCCTAATACCCATGCATGGTTGATCAGCTCTAACTTAGAGGCTCTTAAGTATGTTGGGCTAAAGCCATCGGCTAAAATCAAACTGTTTAATGGCAAACTTGAAAGCCGATTGGTTCATTATACAATGTATAAAGGAAGTTTAAAAAACAAGAGTGATGCGTAAATCAACAATTTCTTTCGTTCTCAATTTGTTTTGCTTTGGGGGTTTATTCCTTCTTTTCCGTTTATTTATAGGAAGTCTTTTGCCTTTGTCTCATCTTCCATTGTTGTTGGGTTCTGCCGTAATAGCAACTTTTGTAGCTCCAAAATTTTTTGTTAAAAACCAAGTTCTTTGGGTTAAGTTTTTCTGGCGTAAGCAACCCTACAAGCTGTAGTGCATTTATGAAACTATATTGTCACCTATGACAATCCTTCCTTCTCTATGGTCTTTTTTGTTTTAAAAAAGTAGTTTTTTACTTACACTCAAGTAAGAAATATATTCCACAAAAAAAATTACAAAAATACTTGTTACTAGCATTTTAATACAATTCATGTAAGCAAAGATTGTTGTCACAAAAAACAAAATATTTTGTCACAAATTAAAACTTCTTTTGTCAATGAAAGAATCAAACAAATATGTTTCAGAGAGAAGAGAAATGTTGTTTCCAAAAAGAGAACTTTTTTGTATTTGAAAAAAAATTATTTAAATCAAAAAAAGAAAATTACTTTTTTAATAAGTCGTTCTTATTTGATTTTAGAATAAATAAGATTCAAAATAAACATTATTTGTTCATAACACTAACCTTTATGGTTTTTGTTACGAATGCATATTCCCAGTCTTTTTCTAACCGCTCTAATCTTATATTACGTTCCAACATACAATCAAATACCGCTGCAACGACCTTAGGTTCGTCAAAAAACAACAACGCTGTTAAAGCTCAATATGTATTTGGGCAGACCCCTCTCTTAGGAAGTGTTTCCCTATCGGGTGTTGAAATACGTCAAGGCTTTCTCCAGCCTTTGTCAGTTTTTAGAGGTCAGCCTATTGCGCCACAATTGATTGTAAATGTGTATCCAAACCCTTTTGTGGATCGTATTCAAATTGATTTTGACGCCACTCCTGTGGATGATGTACACACCGCTCTGTATGACATGCGAGGAAGACTGGTCAGCAAGTCAGGATTTAAAAATCCTAGCAACAAGATTGAGGTTGACCTAAACGAATTAGGTAGCGGAAAATACATGCTTGTTATTAATACTGGCACACAAACTTTTACCAAACATATTATTAAACACAATTAACAAATACTTAAAATCAATTAAACATGAAGATTAATAGAACAACGAAGGAAAGTTTTGATTTGATTTATTTTTTAAACCCACTTTTTAGCATAGTCGCTTTGGTTATGCTTTTCAATTCTCAAACCCTTCATAGTCAGTGGTATGGAGAGTTGGGATTGAACAGTTCAAGTTTCTCTGAATACACAAACACAGAGGGACAACACGTGATATCCAATGATTTTTCAAGATCTCTGGAGATTTCAGCAGGTCTTGGTTATCGATTTCAATTTTTAAACAATCGACTTCAATGGGGTCTTGGATTGGCCTTTGATCAACATCAAATCAATGCTAGGAGCAATGAGTTACAGTTCTTAAGTTACAATTATAAATTTTCTTACATAGGGGTTGAAACAGACCTTTATTTAAAGCTTCTAGAGCTTGGTAATAACCCTACAAAGAGGTTGTCTTTTTGGCTTCGTGGGGGAGTAGGCAGAGGTTGGCCTGTTCAAGGCGTACAACAGATTTATTCAAACATATCTAGTATGCAAGTTGATTTGTTAGAACAAGATGGTTTTTCGGAAGGTTTAAACTTTTATAAATACGGTTTAGATTTTCAATATCAAGCAACAGCTTCGACAGCATATACAAGCCTTTACAGAAAAAGGCTTGTATATGCTGGCGACGATATTAAAGAGTACCCAAGCCACACAAACTTCACTGCTTATCATAAGACTTTTGCTAAGTTGCGTGCCCTACAGCAAATGGTCAGCACTGCTACCACGGCA
>JADHML010000008.1 GCA_016780065.1 Flavobacteriaceae bacterium | reverse complement strand
CAACAATCTGCCATTTCGTATGCTAGAAATTTTAACTCCATTGTTCAGATCGAGTTTTTTTGCTTCTTCTTCGCTTAAATTTTTCAGGTACATACCGTAGAAATCTACAAAAGGGTTTGTCTTCAGGACAACTTTTGTGGTTTGAGATTCCCCATCTCGCAAATAAGTTACTTGAACTTTGTCTCCGGGTCGTTTGCTGCTTAGGTATCCACTCATGTCTGAAAACTTAGTGATGCGGGTATTGTCAATTTTTACAATAATGTCCTCGGCTTGTATCCCTGCTTCTTTTGCACCCATTTCTTCCTGAACGGTGGCTACATAAAATCCCTCTGTTATCTCTATGCTATACTCTTCTGCAATACGAGCATTGAGCCCGTTCCCACTTACGCCCAATAGAGCTTTCTGGACGTTCCCAAACTCTATGATGTCTTCATATATTTTGCGGGCAATGTTGCTTGGTACAGCAAACGAATAGCCAATAAATGTTCCCATTCCATTGCTAGTGATGGCTGTGTTGATACCTACCAGATCTCCATTGGTATTTACAAGAGCACCTCCGCTGTTGCCAGAGTTGACAGCTGCATCTGTTTGGATAAATGACTGATTGCGGTTGTCACGAGGATCTAAATCACGTGACTTTGCGCTGATGATCCCCGCTGTGACCGTAGAATTCAGATTGTATGGATTACCGACTGCTAAAACCCACTCACCAATTTGTGTTTGGTCAGAATCTGCAAAACGCACATAAGGAAACGATTGATCTCCGATGATTTTTATGACTGCGATATCAGAATTTGGGTCAGTTCCTATTAGCTCAGCATCAAATATCATGTTGTTATTGGTAGTTACTTCAATTTGATCGGCCCCTTCTATTACATGGTTGTTGGTGATGATGTATCCATCAGATGATACAATCACTCCAGAACCCATTCCGATACGTGGGTATTCTTTCATACGGCCATAATTAAAATATTCCCATATGCTAGAAGGCGCATTTGAACGATAAGACCCTGTGTTGGTAATGTGGACAACCGCATCTATGGTTTTTGCTGCTGCCATTGTGAAATCTGTAGATTCCAAAGCACTTAGGCTGTTGTTTGTACTGAAGTTTGTTTGGACTATTGGGGTTGGACTTGGGGTTATGACCCATTTTTCAGGAGCCAAGAAAAAATGATAAACACCAACTGTCAAGCAAGCGCTAAACAAAGCGAGGGTTATAAATTTGAGATTTGTATTCATAGCTATAGTAATTTTGTCTCTCAAATGTAAAAGATAAATATCTTATTTGTTTTGATTTTAACTAGATTTTAACAGCTTAGCCACGCTAAAAAAAGCAATATATTTACTGCGTGAAAAAAATCTCATTTTACAAGTATCAGGGCACAGGCAATGACTTTGTCATGATTGATGACCGCAATCGTCAGTTTCCTCGAACAGATCATGAGCTAGTGGCCCAGCTATGTAACCGAAGATTTGGTGTGGGAGCGGATGGCTTGATTTTACTAAGCAAGCACCCTACTGAAGATTTTGAAATGATATATTTCAACGCTGATGGTTATTTAGGGAGCTTTTGTGGCAATGGTGGTCGTTGTATTGTGGCTTTTGCAAAACAGCTAGGAATTATCCAAGAACAAACACAATTTATGGCTGCTGACGGCCTCCACCGAGCAAAAATCAGCAATGATCAAGTTTCTTTACATATGAACGAGGTCGATCATTGGAAAATTGAAGACGACTCTATTTTTATGGACACAGGGTCTCCCCATCATGTAATTTTTAAAGACGATATCTCTTCGGTGGACGTTGCAAAGGATGGATCTGAAATTGCTCACAATGAACCCTATGGTGCTGAGGGGACTAATGTCAACTTTGTTAATATTCGCAGTGCCCATCAAATAGATGTACGAACCTTTGAGCGAGGTGTAGAGGCCGAAACGTTGTCTTGTGGCACAGGGGTTACTGCCTCTGCTATTGCAACTTTCCTAGCCAACAAAACCACCCAAACACAACTTAAAGTACATACGTTGGGAGGAGTGTTGGAGGTTGATTTTAATCATCAAGAGAGCCAATTTACCGATGTAATCCTCCGAGGGCCTGCTCAAAAGGTGTTTTTTGGAACCATTGAACTCTAAGACCTTTGAAAAAGTTTTTTCAAATAATTATTTTGATTTTGACCGCAACAGCTTTGGTTCTTGCGATTCTTTTTTGGTGGATATTTTATGCCAATAACACCAAGGTTCCCTACAATAAAACACAATCTGTTTTTATTCCCACGGAAACAAATTTTGATTCTCTCCAAAGCATCATCAACCCATATTTAAAAAGCAATTTAACTTTCAAATTGGCTGCTAAGGCCAAAATGTATCACGCTTATCCAAGGGCTGGACATTATGTGTTGGAGCGAGGTATGGGCAATCAACAACTCATCAACACCCTCCGATCCAAGAATCAGGAAGTAAAGGTTGTGTTTAACAATCAAGAAACCCTGGCGGCATTTGCAGGAAGGGTCGCTCAACAGATCGAAGCAGATTGTATAGAACTTTTAAACGCTTTTTTAGACAAAGATTTTTTGAATCGTCAACAACTAAACAGTGACCAAGTTCTCTCTTTGTTTATCCCCAACACATACTCTATGTATTGGAATACTGATGCCGATTCGTTTGCAGAAAGGATGGTCAAAGAAAGTGCTCGTTTTTGGAATATTGAAAGAGAAATGCTTCGTGAAAAATTAAAGATGAGTAGGGAAGAGGTTGTTACTTTAGCTTCTATTGTTCACCAAGAATCAAAAAAACCTGACGAGCGTCCCAGAGTGGCTGGGGTTTATCTAAATAGACTCAAGCGTGGTATGAAGCTCCAAGCTGATCCCACGGTGGTCTATGCGATGAAGAAGAAAGCAAATGATTTTGATTTAGAGATTCGAAGGGTTTTATATAAAGATTTAAAAATAAAATCACCTTATAACACTTACCGAAACAAAGGTCTTCCTCCCGGTCCTATATGCATGCCTGACATCGATGCCATCGATGCGGTCTTGAAACCTGAGCGCCACAATTATTTGTATTTTGTAGCAGATCCTTACAATCCAGGATATCACCTGTTTGGCAAAACGCTTTCTCAACATGCTGCCAACAAGCGCATTTACACTCGGTGGCTCAATCGCAATGGGATCATGCGCTAAGGGGTTCGTAAAAAAGAGAAAATAGCAGGTCTTTTGTGAAGATCATAATCAATGCTTTTCCATTCAGACACACTACATGTTCTAATCCACTCGCTAGGAAGTGTGAGATCGCAAGCCACACTTAATTGCGTATCTGGAAGTAAGTTTTGAGTGAGTTGTTTAAGTAAATCATTGTTTCGATAGGGGGTTTCAATAAAAAGTTGAGTTTGTTGCCCTAAAGAAGATAATTTTTCAAATTTTTTAATTGCTTGTTTGCGAGCTCCTTTCTCAATGGGCAAATATCCATGAAAGGCAAAACTCTGACCATTAAGCCCAGAAGCCATCAATGCCAAAAGGATGGATGATGGTCCGACCATGGGAACCACTTTTATTTTTTTTTGATGCGCAAGTGCTACCAAATCAGCCCCTGGATCTGCAACACCTGGACAACCTGCATCTGTAATTAAAGCTACATGATTACCCTGTGTGCATGGTTGAAGCATTTCCTCTAATTCTTCGGGTTGTGTAAACTTATTTAATGTTTGTACAGAAAGACTGCCTTGTTCGATATTGGGACAAAGATTTTTGATAAATAAACGCCCTGCTTTTTCTTTTTCAAAGACAAAATAATGGATCCCCTCGAGTTGTTTTTTAATTGACAATGGAATTACTTCTAGAGGCGGAGTGTCTCCAAGTGTGTTTGGTGCAAGAAATAGGGTGCCAAACTCCATGTCAAAAAGTTTTTTTTAGGGTCTCACATGCTTTATGTATGAGTCTAAATACAGCTTCAAAACCTTGTTCGCCACCATAGTAGGGATCAGGAATATCTACGCCATCCAGCCCTTCTACATCACAAAGTAATTGCACTTTTTGATAATCCTGGTTGTTCCGGGCTAATGAGTTGACATCCTTCAGATTTTGACGATCCATCACATAGATAGCATCAAAATGATCAAAATCAGATGGTTTGAATTGTCTTGCCTTTTGATGACTGATATCTATTCCGTTTTTTTTAGCGATTGCTATGGACCTAGAGTCGGGCGGATTTCCAATATGATACGCTCCGGTACCAGCCGAATCAACAAAAAAATCGTCGTCAAGTATTGATTCAAAAATCCCATGTGCTAGGGGTGATCTACAAATGTTACCCAAACAAACAACCAGAATGCGATGTGCCATAATGGCTAGGAAGAAAGTTTTTTGGTAAGGTCTTCCACGTACTTACGGAACTGTTTGTCTGTAAATGCGAGGTTGTCTACCGTTTTGCAAGCATGCAGAACCGTAGCATGATCTCTGTGACCGATTTGATTTCCAATATTGGCCAATGAAGATTTTGTAAACTTTTTAGCAAAAAACATGGCCAACTGACGGGCT
The DNA here is from genome assembly GCA_016780065.1 of Flavobacteriaceae bacterium. Taxonomy (GTDB): domain Bacteria; phylum Bacteroidota; class Bacteroidia; order Flavobacteriales; family Flavobacteriaceae; genus UBA724. The sequence goes on along the minus strand of JADHML010000008.1, from coordinate 43,077 downwards.
TGTACAATATGTCTTTTGCGTGTCTTGGACTGTAGGGTAGTGACATCCATTTGGAAGTAATCAGAAACTACTTTTTGGATGTAATCAATGGAGATCTCTCTCTTGGTGTTTCGAACAAACTTCTCAACCACCTGTTTGGCAAGCTCTAAAGTGACTTCATGTTTGTTAAAAGATGATTGTGCAATCAATGATATGATGGCCCCTTCTAGTTCACGTATGTTGGTCTTAACCGACTTGGCTACATATGAAATAATCTCCTCAGGAAGTTCAACTCCATCACGATAGAGTTTGTTTTTCAAGATGGAAACCCGTGTTTCGTAGTCAGGTCGTTGTAGCTCAGCAGATAAACCCCACTTAAAACGTGAAAGAAGACGCTGCTCTATGTCTTGCATGTCTACAGGCGCCTTGTCTGAGGTCAAGATAACTTGTTTTCCATTTTGATGTAGATGATTGAAAACATGAAAAAATACATCTTGTGTTCCTGACTTTCCAGAAAAGAATTGAACATCGTCAATAATCAATACATCTATAAGTTGATAGAAGTGAATAAAATCATTTCGATTGTTCTTTTTGATGGCCTCGATATATTGTTGTGTAAACTTTTCGGCAGAAATGTAAAGGACTGTTTTCTCAGGATACTTTTCTTTTATGTCGACTCCGATTGCATGAGCGAGATGTGTTTTTCCCAAGCCAACTCCTCCAAAAACAAGCAAAGGGTTGAAAGAAGTGCCGCCAGGTCGGTTGGCTACAGCCATACCAGCCGATCTTGCCAAGCGATTTGAATCACCTTCCAAAAAGTTTTCGAAATTGTATGAAGGGTTGAGCTGCGATTCAATTTTAAGGTTGCGAATTCCTGGTATAACAAATGGATTTTTCAGCTCAGAAGGATGGTTGCGAAGTGGTGCATCCACACTTTGAATATCTATTCCATTGCGATTTTTACTAGGAATTTTTTCAGTAAAAGGAAGTTTGTTTCCGTAGGTGTTTTCCATCTTGATGATGTACACCAAACGAGCCTCGTCGCCAAGTTCTTTTGTCAAAGCCACCTTCAAAATTTTGATGTAGTGTTCCTCAATCCATTCGTAGAAAAATTTGCTTGGAACTTGAATGCTTAGTGCAGCGCCATTAAGTTTAACAGGAACGATGGGCATAAACCATGTCTTAAAAGCTTGTTTTTGAATGTTGTCTTGGACAAAATCCAAGCAACTACCCCATACAGTTTCTGCTGTTTGTTGCATCAATAGATGACCTTAATATTAATGTTTGTTATGTTTAGAAAATCACGAAAAAAATTCAATGATATTTTTTCATAATTACACTACAAATATGATGTTAAAAAAAATGAAAAAAAAATGTTTTTGGTATTGAATTTTTAGAAAGTTTTATGCATATTATTGCCGGTTGTTTGTTTGTCAAAATCGACAAAGAATTCCTACAATGTGTAAGAAAAGTAATCAAATTCAATTTCGTGTCCGTTATGGCGAAACTGATCAAATGGGTATTGTTCATCATGCCAACTATGCCCGCTATTTCGAGATGGGACGTATAGAGTGGTTGCGTGCTCTGGGTTCAAGTTATGCATCGCTTGAATCTTCTGGTGTCTTACTTCCTGTTTTGTCCTTATCCATGTCCTTTAACAAGCCCGTTATGTTTGATGATGAATTGGTTTTAGAGACCACACTTATAAAGGAACCTAATTACTACTTAGAGTTTACTTACAAGCTCTTCAACCAAGATCAAATTTGCTGTACAGAAGGACACACTAAGTTGGTGTTTCTAAATGCTGATTCGCGCAAACCCATTCGTTGCCCAAAAGATCTTTTCAATCGCATGTGGGATTCTTGAAAAACCGAATCTTATCAACCCCACACATGCTTTCCTTTACAAACTTGAAGTCCTTATTGATTTTAGGTTCCCTTAGTCCTTTTGACAATTTTTTTTGACCGATCAACACACGAGCTTCATCCCAAATGCGATTGTCTATAAAATGTCTCAATGTATCGGCGCCTCCCTCCACGATCAATGACTGTATCCCGACCTTATGAAGGTGTTTCATTATTTGAGTCAAAGTTTCATTGTTAAAGTCAACCAATATATGATGAATGTTTTGATGGCTTTCTTGCTTTTTGTTGTTATAGATGTAAATGTTTTCTTTTGATTGAAAAATTTTTGAGTCGGCTTTAACCTTACAAGAAGGATCTATGATCAATTTTGTCGGCTGTTTTCCCGACCAAAGTCGAACGTTTAGTTGGGGGTTGTCTGCTTCAATGGTTTTCCTACCAACAAGGATGGCTTGTTCTTCCGCCCTCCATTTGTGTACAAGTTGTTGGGCTGGGGGTTCAGTAATCCAATAGGGTTGCCCTTCTTTATGTTGCTCAGGGGCTAAAAAGCCATCTTGGCAAGCAGCCCACTTCAATATTATATAAGGACGCTTTTTTTCTACAATGCTTAAAAATCTTTTATTCAATTCTCGGCATTGATTTTCAAGAACCCCGACTTCAACTTTAATTCCACAATTTTGTAGATGCTTAATCCCACGACCATGAACAGCATCAAATGGATCTTTCATTCCCACAACCACATGTTGAATACCACTCTCAACAATCAATTTGCTGCAGGGGGGTGTTTTACCATAATGGCTGCAAGGTTCAAGACTGACTACCAAGGTCGATTTGGCTAATTTGGACTTGTCTTTGACGGATTCAATTGCGAAGACTTCCGCATGTGGCCCTCCTGCTTTCTTATGCCACCCCTCGCCAATAACTTTTCCGTTGTAAACCACTACGGCTCCTACCAATGGGTTAGGGTAGGTGTTTCCCAAGCCTTTGGAAGCCAGGGTCAGACAGCGTTGCATGTAAGGTGTCCAATCCAAAAAATAAAAAATTGATGTAATTTACAATCGCAAAAATACATCAAAGTGTTTGTATTACCATTTTGATGATTTATACCTCTTTTTGTAAAAAACTTTAAAATTTAAATGTGACACTTGCTCAGTATAAAAACAAATTCAAGTCGATGATGAATTCATTGTATTCCAATGAAGAAGCCGAAGAGATTTTTTTTCGTTTGACAGACCATCATTTGCAGAAATCAAGAGCCGAAACCGTGTTGTCATACGATAAATTACTCAATGAAGATGCTCTGAGTCTGCTTGATGATAGTGTTTCACGTTTACAAAAAGGTGTGCCTTTGCAATACCTTATTGGAGAAGTGGTGTTTGCTGGTTGTACGCTTAATGTGTGTGAAGGGGTTTTAATTCCCCGTCCTGAAACAGAATCGCTTGTCCATTGGATGGCCAAAGAACATCCTCTTGGTGGAGATGCTTTGGACATATGCACCGGAAGTGGTTGTATTGCGTTGGGTTTTGCACACCTTACCAAAGCGAATGTTACTGGATGGGATTTCTCAAAATCAGCCCTTGTATGTGCATCTTCGAATGCCGAACGAAATCAAATCTCTATGAATATTGAAAAAATGGATGTTTTTAACATAGCTGAAGTGTCCAAAACATGGGACGTGATTGTTTCAAACCCACCTTATGTGCTGGAGAAGGAAAAAGCTACTATGCACACCAATGTGTTGGATCATGAACCTCATACGGCCTTGTTTGTTCCTGACGACAATCCCATTATTTTTTATGATGCGATTTCAGATTTTGCAAAGACACATTTGAATCCTGGGGGGAGTTTGTATTTTGAGCTAAATCCACATACGGCAGATAAAGTCGAACAGCTTTTAAAAACAAAGGGTTTTACCGATATTGTAATCGAAAATGATTTGAGAGGTTTGAAGCGAATGATGCGTTCAAAAAGTAGATAATGGAAAAAAGAATCAAAGCCTTACGAGATCAGCTACATGAGCACAATCACGCTTACTATGTTCTCGATTCTCCTACAATCAGTGATTATGAGTTTGACATGTTATTAAGAGAACTAATCGATCTTGAAGAGGCACATCCTGAGTTTTATGACCCCAATTCACCTTCGAGACGTGTGGGGGGCTCTGTTACTAAAAAATTCCCAACAGTGATGCATGATCATCCCATGTATTCTTTGGACAATGCCTATGATTTTTCAGAGTTGCAAGATTGGGAATCACGTTTACAAAAAGTTTTGGGGAACGATTCGATTTCTTATAGCTGTGAGCTTAAATATGATGGTGCCTCCATCAGCCTCACTTATGAAAATGGGGTTCTTGTAAGGGCAGTCACTAGGGGCGATGGCATTCAAGGAGATGATGTAACTGAAAACGTGAAAACCATACCCACAGTTCCTTTAAGACTCAGATCTGAATTGGAACAGCGTTTTGATATTCGAGGTGAAATTATTTTACCTCTTAGTGGTTTTGAGTCAATGAATGCCGAACGAATTGCCAATGGCGAGCCTCCTTTTATGAATCCGAGAAATACAGCCTCTGGGAGCCTAAAGCTTCAAGACTCTGCTGTGGTGGCTCAACGACCATTACAGTGTTTTTTGTATCAAATTGTCACGAACGTTCCTTTGTTTGAAACACAAGTTCAGGGCCTTGAAGCTGCTATTGACTGGGGTTTTCATGTACCCAAACATTTTTTAGAGGCAAAGAATCTTGAAGAAGTCATGTCTTTTATAAAACATTGGGAAACCCATAAAAACGATCTCCCTTATGAAATTGACGGGGTGGTTGTTAAAGTAAATTCACTAGATGCTCAAGCAGCGCTGGGGTTTACTTCGAAGTCACCACGTTGGGCCATTGCTTATAAATTCAAAACGGAACGTGTTTTTACCACCCTAAATTCTGTGGACTATCAAGTAGGTCGGACGGGTGCCATAACGCCTGTTGCCAATCTTGAACCCATCTTACTAGGGGGGACGATTGTCAAACGAGCCTCTCTTCACAATGCCGATCAGATAGAAAAACTTGATTTACATATCGGCGACACAGTAGGTGTGGAAAAAGGAGGGGAAATCATACCAAAAATCACAGAAGTAAATACGCAGAAGCGCTTATTGAATGCCCAAAAAATACAATACATTACACATTGTCCAGATTGTAACACTCCTTTGGTACGTGATTCAGGTGAGGCGCAGCACTATTGCCCTAATACAGAAGGTTGCCCTACCCAAATTATGGGTCGTATTCAACATTTTATTTCTAGAAAGGCTATGGATATTGAAGGTTTGGGTGGTGAAACCGTTGCCTTGATGCACAAACAAGGTCTGTTACAGAGCTATGCAGACTTATATGTTTTGACAGAGGCACAACTATTGCCTTTGGAACGAATGGCAGAAAAATCCGTATCTAATGTGTTGCAAGGGATTGAAGAATCCAAATCAATAGGTTTCGAGCGCGTTTTGTTTGCTCTTGGAATTCGTTATGTAGGTCAGACCGTCGCGAAAAAATTGGCGCGTCATTTCAAAAACATAGGCGCCATAGCATCTGCAGACCAGGAATCTTTGATGGCAGTTGATGAGATCGGAACCCGAATCGCCCAAAGTGTAAATGCTTTTTTTTCAAACCCATTGAATGTGGAGTTGGTACGTCGCTTAAAGACCTATGGCTTACAATTATCAATGGAACTTTCTGCCCAAGAACCACATTCTTCAAAACTCAAAGGAATGTCTTTTGTGATATCTGGTGTTTTTGATCTTTTTAGTCGTGACGAACTCAAAGATCTAATCGAATCGCATGGTGGAAAAGTGACAGGGAGCTTGTCATCCAAAACAAATTATTTAGTTGCAGGAGCCAATATGGGCCCAAGCAAAAAAGTAAAAGCCGAAAAATTGAATATTAGTGTTATTGATGAGGATACGTTTTCAGAAATGATATCCCTGTGATGTTATTTTTGTAACTTTTTGTTTTATTTTGAAAAAAACAAGAAAAATTAACTCTCTTAAGAGATGATTTCCCTAATTTTGCATCCCTTATATATCTGATGTTTGCAAAGAGAATTATTGAGAAAAAACTCAACTTGTTTGTACAGCGTGAACCTGTAAAGGTTGAATCTGTAGAATCGGTAATTTGCTTGTTAGATCCATCACAAGTTTCATCAGAGGAAATAAACCTGAGCCTTGCATCTATCTTTGATGATAAACAACCGCAATTTCAGTTTGTTTACTACCTAAAAAGAAAAAGGAAATCCAATGCCCATTATAGTCCGCAGTTTAACAGGTATCATCTTCATTGGGATGGGGATCTGCTTCATCCATATTTACCGGAATTATTAGATCAAAAATTTGATTTAATGCTGAACTATTTTAAGAAAAGTGATCTTGCATTACTGGCTTTATCCTCTTCTATCCAAGCTGGTTTTCGGGTGGGTTTTTCATCGGTAGACCAGCGTCTCAATGATTTGATTTTGGCATCTGATGTTTTTCAGCCCAAACAATTTGCTGAAGAGTTTCCTAAATATTATTCAAAAATAAGCGCCCATGTCCCGAACTGACTTTTTTGGCACCGGAGTAGCCGTTGTAACTCCTTTTAAGGAAGATTTTTCTGTTGATTATGATGCCCTTGCCAACAATATCAATTATTTAATCGATAACGGCATCAAGTATTTAGTAGCTTTAGGAACTACGGCTGAATCGCCAACCATCACAACCGACGAGAAGATCAAAATTTTTGATTGTTTTAAACAAGTCAATAACCACCGAGTCCCACTTGTTATGGGTATGGGGGGCAATCATACGGCTGCCCTAGAAGATGCACTTCGAACGGCTAAGGTAGATGGCTTTCAAGCCATATTGTCTGTTTCTCCCTACTACAACAGACCCAGTCAAGAAGGTATTTACAGGCATTATAAAGCCTTAAACGCGGTAACACCCCTTCCCATGATTGTCTATAATGTTCCTGGGCGAACGGCTTCCAACATTAGTGCGGAGACCACACTTCGAATTGCACATGATTGCAACAATATTATCGGAATTAAAGAAGCTAGCGGTGATTTGAAACAAGGTGCTCAAATTCTTGCTGGTCGTCCCAAAGATTTTTTGGTTCTTTCGGGCGATGACGCTACCGCTGTTTCATTGATTGAAATAGGAGCAGAGGGTGTTATTTCTGTTGTCGCGGGTGGTTTTCCAAAAACATTTTCTAAAGGGATAGATGCAGCACTTAGTTCAGATAAACCCATTACTTCCGAGGTGATGGATCAAATGAACCCTGTCATTGATTTATTATACGAAGAAGGTAACCCTGCAGGGATTAAGGCGGTTTTACATCAAAGAGGTTTGTTAGAAAATCATTTAAGGTTGCCGTTGATTTCTGCTACGGATGATCTACAAAAAAGGCTACAAGCCGTTACAAATCTTTTAGATTAGTCAAACAATCTTTTTTGAAACCATTTAAGTACATTTGTGTCATGCAAAAAACCATTTCTTATATTTTGATTTTGTGGGTCTTTTTTGGTCTTGTCTCGTGCAATACCTATCAAAAAGCACTTAAGAGTGATGATATAAAGTTTAAATATGATTTAGCGAAGCAATACTATAAGTCAGAAGATTACAGACGCGCCATGAACCTGTTTGAACAATTACAGCCCAAGTATAGAGGCAAACCTCAAGCAGAGCGAATCACTTTTTTTTATGCCAACTGCTTATTTCAAACCAAAAGCTATATCTCATCTGCTTATGAATTTGAATCCTTTACCAAAGCTTATCCAAAAAGTCAAAAACTAGAAGAAGCTTACTATATGATGGCCCTGAGTTATAGTAAAGTATCTCCTGTTTTCAGTTTGGATCAAAAGGATACTTACGAGGCCTTAAATAAACTTCAAGAATATATAAATAGATACCCTGAAAGTGAAAGATTGGAAGAGGCTAACAATTTGGTGCAAGGATTGAGAGAGAAAACCGAACACAAAGCTTTCGAAATCGCCAAGCAGTACCACAAAATACGTGACTACAAAGCTGCCATTAAAGCGATTGACAATTTTATTGGTGATAATCCAGGAACTCCCTACAGAGAAGAGGCAATGGTGGTACAATTTCAATCAGCCTCCATCCTAGCTCTGAACAGTGTCTACAGAAAAAAAGAAGAACGTTTAAAGGCTGCTAAAAACTATTACAAAGAGTTTAAGCGTGCATATCCAGAATCACCCTTCTTAGAGGATTGTGATAAGTTGTTTGATGAAGTCGACAAAGAAATCACTACCTTTGCAGTCAAATAATTGATTTCTCATGCCTATTAAAGATTCCAATGCTGCTGACAGCACCATAACGTATGACCGCAATCAACTAGATGCGCCTACGGGTAACATCTATGAAACGGTTTCTATACTTGCCAAGCGTGCTATTCAAATCAATGAGGAAATTCGTACAGAGCTTTTCGAAAAACTCGAAGAATTTGCTACACCACTAGAAACCCTTGAGGAAATTTTTGAAAACAAAGAACAGATTGAAGTTTCTAAGTTTTACGAAAAACTTCCAAAACCTCACGCGGTGGCTATTGAACAATGGTTGGCAGAAAAGATTTACTACCGCCACACGGATAATTCATAATATATTGTATGTCTGCCCTTCGTGCCAAAAAAGTTTTGCTTGGCATCTCAGGTAGTATAGCCGCCTACAAAACGCCTATTCTCGTTCGTGCTCTTATAAAAGCAGGTGCTGAGGTACAAGTCATTTTGACGCCTTCTGCGGCTTCATTCGTGACCCCGCTTTCCCTGTCAACCGTTTCAAACAAACCTGTCTTGACTGAATTTGTTGATGACGAACATGAGGTATGGAACAACCATGTGTCGCTAGGTCTTTGGGCTGACCTAATGTTGATTGCACCGGCTTCAGCAAATACTCTATCAAAAATGGCGCAAGCTAGTTGCGATAATCTACTCATGGCTACTTACTTGTCTGCAAGATGCCCTGTGTATTTTGCTCCAGCGATGGATTTAGACATGCATCAACATCCAGCTACCCAAGAAGCGATATCCAAACTCGAAAGTCGATCCAACATTCATATCCCCTCAGCAGAAGGCCCTTTGGCTAGCGGCTTAGAAGGGGTGGGGCGTATGCAAGAACCAGATGAAATCGTCGCTTTTCTAGAAAAAGATTTAATGTCTAAGATGCCATGGTTGGGTAAAAAAGTTTTGATTACTGCCGGCCCTACATACGAATCCATAGACCCTGTGCGTTTTATAGGCAATCAATCTTCTGGTAAAATGGGTTATGCAATCGCAAATCAGGCTGCTGAATGGGGCGCAGAAGTTGTGTTGGTGAGTGGGCCAACAGACAATTTGACTCTTCATCCCGAGATTCGACTTGAGTCCGTAATGACTGCAGATCAGATGCACCGAACATGCCTCTCGTATTACAAGGATTCAGATGTGGTGGTGATGGCTGCCGCTGTTGCAGATTTTAAGCCCAAAAACCCGAAAAAATCAAAGATCAAAAAGAATGTTCCTTTAGACACACTTTCTTTAGAGCCTACGGTTGATATATTAAATGACCTTGGTGTGAAAAAAAACAAACAGTTTCTTGTAGGTTTTGCTTTAGAGACTGAAGAGGGTCTTGATTATGCACATCAAAAAATGATTCGTAAAAACTTAGACGCGATTGTTTTGAACAGCTTGGCAGATGATGGTGCCGGTTTTGGACATGACACAAATAAGATTACCTTTATCAAAAGTGATGGAAGTCATAACGCCTATCCTCTAAAATCCAAAAAAGAGGTTGCACTTGATTTACTTCATGAAATAAACCATTTGATAAATGAATAAATTCTTAATTGCTTTTTGTTTGTTCCCTTTTGTTATAATGGCACAGCTTATAGATTGTCAAATTACGATCAATTCGGACCTAATCGACCAAACGAATAAACAGATTTTTGAAACTCTTGAACGAGATCTTAACGAATTTGTTAACACGACTTCTTGGGTCGATCAAAAAGCTGATGACCATAACAAGATTCAAATATCTATGGTTGTTACGGTTGAGAATTATAAAAACAACAATGTTCAAGCCAATCTCCAGATACAGTCTTCAAGACCTGTTTTTAATTCTACATACACTACTGTTGTGATGAATCGAAAAGACGATGATTTTAGCTTTGATTATCAAGAATTTGAGTCTTTAAACTACAACCCAAACAACAGCAACACGAACCTTGTTGCCTTGATGAGTTTCTATGTGTATGTGATCTTAGGAATGGATGCAGATACCTTTTCTGCAAATGGAGGGGCTGACTTTTACGAACAAGCACGTAAAATTGTTGATCTATCTCAGCGAACAGGTTTTTCTGGTTGGAAACAATCTGAAAACAGAAACAATAGATACTGGCTCATTGATCAATTGACGTCACCTACCTATGACGCGTTTAGAGGGGTTTTGTATAACTATCACCGATTGGGCTTAGATCAAATGCATGATCGCCCCGATATGGGTAAAAATGCCATTGCAGCGAGTATTAAATCCATTCGCGATTTGACAGACAGAAACCCTAACCTTGTTGTGGTTCAAAATTTTTTCGACGCCAAATCTGATGAAATTGTCCAGATTTTTAGCGGTGGTCCCAATTTTGATACCAATTCACTGGTAGAGGACCTGAACCGCGTTGCTCCTTTTTTCACAACCAAATGGAGTGAAATCTAATAAAAACAATACCTGCGAATAAGTTATATTTGAAGAACGTAATTCCCTAGGTTTTGATTCGTTCTATATCGATAAAGAATTTTGCGCTCATTGATGACATACAGCTTTCCTTTGGGAATCAATTCAATGTCATTACAGGAGAAACTGGCTCAGGAAAGTCAATTGTGCTAGAGGCTCTCTCATTGGCTTTGGGATCTCGAGCCGATTTGTCTGCCGTACGAGATGCCCAAAGTAAGTGTGTTGTTGAGGTTCTTTTTGAAGTTTCTTCACTGAACATTGAAAAATCTTTTGAGGAATTGGATCTTGATTATGAACCTGAAACTTTTTTTAGGAGAGAAATATTGCCCTCAGGAAAATCGCGTGCATTTATCAACGACACGCCTGTTAATCTAGATCAAATGCGTAATCTGGGTTATTTGCTTGTTGACATCCATACCCAGCGACAAACCGCTTCTCTGACAGAATCTAATTTTTTATATGACCTACTTGATGCATACAGCAACTCCATGTCGTTGAGAGATAATTATCAAGAAGCCTTACAGGATTTTCGCTCCATTCAAAAAAAACTTACAACCCTTGAGCAAGCCCAACAACAAGCCCAAGCCTCACATGAGTACAACAAATATCAACTAGATGAGCTTCAGCAGTTGTCTCTCTATTCTGGAATTCAAGAAGAGTTAGAGCAGTCCCGTAATCAACTTCAACACGCAACAGACATTGAACAAATATTATCTCAAGCCCAACATATAATAAATCAAGAAAATTTGGGGTTGTCCGATCAATTGAATTTGCTGAAAAACAGTCTCTCCAAACTGGAAAACTTTGGCAAACAATATGCGGAGCTTTCCTCTCGAATTCAAAATATTTGGTATGAACTTGACGACATCGCAAGTCATGTTGAAGATTATCATCAAAACATTTCGCATGACCCAAATCGTTTAGATCAACTGAGTCAAAAATTGAGCACTTTATACGCTTTACAAAACAAGCATAAAGTAACAGATGTAGAGGGTTTGCTTGAGAAACAAAGTGAATTAGAACAAATTTGTGCTTTGGCAGAGGATAGTGAGTCTGTGACTGCTGTGCTCAGAAATCAGATGAACGAAGCTCAAAAAAAAGCCGACGAGTTGGCGTCTCAGCTGTCTAAAATACGTACTCAAAAGGCTCCGGAACTGTCTGCGGCTATTGCTCAAGGTCTGGGTGTTTTGGGTATGGAGCATGCTCAATTTGTATTTAATTTTCAAAACAATACATCTTTGACACTCTTGGGAAAAGACAAAATAGATTTTTTGTTTTCTGCTAATAAGGGGATGGCTTTTGGCCCCCTTCATAAAATTGCTTCGGGCGGTGAGCTGTCTCGAATCATGTTGGTTATCAAATCAATTATGGCCAATCATAAGACACTTCCATGTCTTATTATGGATGAAATAGATACAGGTGTTTCTGGTGAAATGGCCAAAGCCATGGCAAATTTGATGAAACAAATAAGTAAAAAAACTCAACTGATTGGGATCACCCACCTGCCTCAAATTGCAGCGACTGGCGATATTCACATCAAGGTTTTTAAATCTACCGACAATTCGACTACCAAAACTTATGCGAAGGCTTTAACAGGTGAAGACAGAATTCTCGAAATTGCACAAATGCTCGACGGCAATCAAGTTACCAAAGTAGCTCGTTTACACGCCGAAGAGTTGTTGAATTAGTGCTATCTTTGCCAAAAATTTTCAATTCATGTCTTACAATCTTTTAGAAGGAAAAAAAGGAATCATTTTTGGAGCACTAGATGAAAACTCAATTGCTTGGCAAACCGCTTTGCGCGTTCACCAAGAAGGTGGTTCTTTTGTTTTAACCAATGCACCAGTCGCTATGCGTATGGGGGCCATTCAACAATTGGCCGATCAAACAAATGCCCAAGTCATTCCAGCCGATGCGACTTCTATTGAAGATTTAAATAAGCTCATTGATGAGTCAATGGAGATTTTGGGTGGTAAGCTTGACTTTGTGCTACACTCTATCGGAATGTCTGTCAATGTTCGCAAAGGTCGGGCATACACTGACCAGAACCACGATTGGACTTCAAAAGGATGGGATGTTTCAGCCGTTTCCTTCCACAAGTTGATGCAAACCTTATACAAAAAAGATGCTATGAATGAGTGGGGAAGTATTGTTGCTTTAAGCTATATGGCCGCTCAACGTGTTTTTCCTGATTATAATGACATGGCTGACAATAAAGCCTACTTAGAATCTATAGCACGAAGCTTTGGTTACTTTTTTGGTAGAGATAAAAAAGTACGCGTCAACACCATCTCTCAGTCACCTACTCCGACCACTGCTGGTAAAGGAGTCAAAGGTTTTGATGGCTTTATCTCTTATGCTGAAAAAATGTCTCCACTCGGAAACGCTACGGCCTTGGACTGTGCCAACTATACTGTCTCTCTTTTTTCTGACCTAACCAAACGAGTTACTCTTCAAAATCTATACAATGATGGTGGGTTCTCAAACATGGGGGTCAGTGATGCAGTGATGGATCTTTTTGAACAACAACAGAGCGAATAAACCCCAATTCATGTTATTTCGGGGTCTAGACAAGCGATTTAAAACGCTCAAATATTCAAAAGTAGCTCCCGTATTTGTATTGGTTTCTATGTTCATATGGTTGACCACAGCCTTGTCTGAACAACATTCAGCCAAAGTCTCTCTATATTTAAGGTATGTGGAATTGGACATACATCAATACCTTGAAGACACAGAACCCCAAAGAATTGATGTTTTCTGTACAGGAACAGGATTTCGATTGATGTTAGCCCGTATGTTTCCCAATACGATATCAATTAAATCCAGTACCATACAATCAAAAAACGGGGATTTTTTACTGAGCCCCCTTTCATTGGTTTCCTATGTTGACAATCATTTTGACCAAACTTTAAAGGTGGATTTAAAAAAGACAGTTGCGATTAGCACCCCCATTCGAAAGGCAGTCGGTCGATTGTTAGCCGTACGAATGTTGGATGTTATTCAACTAGAAGCTGGTTACGATTGGGTTTCTGACTTTTCGTTTAAGCCCGATTCACTGTATGTTACGGGACCAGAGAACTTGGTAAATACACTAGACTACGCATATGTCTCTCATGATTTAACAACACCCATTTCGTCTAACTTTAATGAGATCTGTTTTTTAAAATCGGACACTTCTGGATTGTTGCAATGGTCTGATAGTCAAGTTCTGACCCAAAGATTGGTAGATAGATTCACAGAGCATATGGTGCGCGTGCCTATAGAAATTTTACAATCGGGTAGCAATATTGAAATTCAACCCATACCAAGATATGCTGAACTCAGTATTAGTGCACCTGTATCTTCTCTTAAGCAGCTTATGCCAAGTGAGTTTAGGGTAACCTGTGAATACCAAGAAGACATAAAATCCAATGTGCTACCACTAAAGATATTGCAATCTCCGAAACAAGTACGTATTTTGAAGATCCATCCTGAAGAGGTGCAATTTTTTATAAGAAAATGATTCAAATAGGGGTTACTGGTGGTATAGGCAGTGGAAAAACAACTGTTTGTCAGTTGTTGGCGCTACGGGGAGTTCCTGTGTATTTTGCAGACCTTAAAGCAAAGCAGTTGATGGAAACCTCCAAAAAACTTCGCGAGGCCATCATTGATTGTTTTGGAGTTGGTAGCTATAAGGGTAAAAAGCCTGATCGAGTTTACTTGTCAGAAAAAGTTTTTTCTGACTCAAATGCTTTAAAAAAACTCAATAAACTTGTGCATCCTGCTGTAGCCGAAGATTATCAAAAATGGCTTAGTGAACAAACCTCAGAGCTTTGTGTATATGAAGCCGCTATCATATTCGAGCATCAAAGACAGCACGATTTTGACGCTGTAATTTTGGTAGTAGCCCCAAAAGAAGATCGAATCCGTCGCATTCAACAAAGAGAAGGTTGGTCAAGAGCTAAGATTCTATCTCGAATGTCGAATCAATGGCCTGAAGAAAAAACACTTCCTTTGGCCGATTATGTAATTAAGAATGTTTCTGTAGAAGATACTAGAGATCAAGTGTCTTCTGTTTGTCTGTCCATTAAATCGCGGTTCGACTTGCTATAATTTGTAATTTTAGATCATGAAACGAGGTTTTTTTCCGCTGCTAATCACGTCCATGTCACTGGCCATGTTAGGTGTTATTATGGTTCAGGTTTTCTGGATTCAGACCAACATAAACAACCTAGAGAGGCAGTTTGAACTGAATGTGAGTTTGGCACTTGCCGATGTTTCTAAACAACTTAAAGAGCGAGAATTTCAGGATTATTTAGCGGTTTATCAGAAAATGATTGATAGCATAGGTGCACCTAAAGCATCTCAATTAACAGAGGTTTTCGAATACATTGATCGAAGCCCTTCAACCAACAAAACTTATATCTACCAACAAGGTATCATTGAAGATAATTATAACATTTACCCTCAATTATTTGATTCCTTATCAAAAGATACTTTTCCGATTTTCGATTATAGAACTGTGAAATCAACGATGATTATTGACGAAAGTTTTGAGGATGAAATTGAAAGAATGAGTTCGGTTGAGCGTTTGCAACGAATTGAGCGAATGCCCAATTTAGATAAAGCCAAATACGAGAGTATTTTTATGGATTTTGCAGCAATTAAACCCATTCAAAAACGATTGAGTACGATTGAGCTGGAATTGCTCTTACGTCAAGAGCTTCAAGTTCGTGACATTCGGATTCCTTTTGAATTTCGTGTGTTCGATGGTAATCGTATGACCTTGTTGGGTTCAGATAATTATTTGGCATATTTAGGACAAGATCAATTCAAAACTCCGTTGTTTTTAAGGCTTGATGACAGCAGTAGATATGAGCTTCGCCTTGCTTTCCCAGAACAAAGTCGATTTTTGTTTTCTTCCGTTATAGGCTCCGTGCTTCTTTCATTGTTTTTTATTGTGGTGATATTGGTAGTTTTTGGCATGTCACTGTCGCAAATTTTAAAACAAAAAAAGATATCGGAGATCAAAACTGATTTTATAAACAATATGACTCATGAGTTCAAAACACCAATCGCAACCATAAATTTGGCTTTGGATGCTCTAGTAAACCCTAAAGTGACTGGTGATCAAAAAAGAACCTTGAGTTATTTAAACATGATTCGTGATGAGAACAAGCGTATGAATACGCAAGTAGAACATGTTCTTCAGATTTCTCAATTGGAGAAAAAAGAACTTGACCTTGTTAAGGAGATCATAGACCCTATGAAAACTTTGAAACAAGCCTTAGATCACATAAGACTTCTTATTGATCAACGACAGGGAGCGCTCATCGAGATTTTTGACCCTAAACTCGTTAAGCTGAATCTTTCTAAGGCTCATATGACCAATGTCTGGGTGAATTTGCTAGAAAACGCCATCAAATACTCTCCTGACCAGTTAGAAGTGACTGTAAGCACCCATGTTTCAGACGATTTTTTTGAAGTTCAAATTAAAGATCGTGGTAAAGGGATGAGTCCTTCTGTGAGAAAGCGGATTTTTGACAAGTTTTACAGAGAACCCAGTGGAAACATCCACAATGTGAAAGGTCACGGTTTAGGCCTTTCGTACGTAAAACAAATTGTGTCTTTACATTCTGGCACGATTTCTGTGCAAAGTGAGAGCAAACAAGGAAGTATTTTTACCGTAAAACTTCCCCTTAACTAATGTATATGAAAACTTCCTCTAAACACATCCTGCTTGTAGAAGATGATACAAATTTTGGATCTATTTTGAGAGATTATCTTCAACTCAATGGCTATAAGGTTCAATTGGCAAGAAATGGTCTAGAGGGTTTTGAAAAGTTTAGAAAATCACAATTTGATCTTTGTGTGCTTGATGTGATGATGCCTTATAAAGATGGTTTCACGTTGGCTAGAGAAATTAGATCCAAAAACAAAGAAATCCCTCTGGTGTTTTTAACTGCCAAATCGATGAAGGAAGACGTACTTCAAGGCTATAAGATTGGGGCAGATGACTACCTGACAAAACCCTTTGACTCGGATATCTTACTTCAAAAAATAGAAGTCCTTTTAAAAAGAACTCAATCGAATAACCTAAAACCAAATGGTGCTGTTCACTTTGATATTGGGGCTTTTCATTTCAATTCAAGATTGCGTACGTTGAGTTATAAAAAAAATGCACCTATTAGTTTGTCTCCTAAAGAAAGTCAACTATTGTATTTGTTGGTACAAAACAAAAATGATTTACTAACTAGAGAACATGCTTTGACACAAATATGGCACGACGACAACTATTTTACCTCTCGTAGTATGGATGTCTATATAGCCAAACTGCGGAAATACCTCAAACAAGATTCCAGTATTGAAATTACCAACATTCACGGAGAGGGTTTTCGACTTGTGGTTTCTTAACCTCTTGGGTGGTATTTTATAAGACTTTCTTTGAGGTGTTTTTTACTCATGTGTAAGTACCGTTCAGTAGTGGTGATGTTTGCATGACCCAACATCTGTTGCACTGTACTAATATCTGCGCCATTTTCGACCAAATGAGTTGCAAAAGAATGACGTAGACTATGAGGGCTTATTTTTTTTGTGATGCCCGCCTTAGTTGCTGCCCTACGAACTAAAGTGAACACCATGGCACGCGTTAGATACTTCCCTCTATTGTTTAAAAACAAAAAATCTTCATAACCTTTACTAGGTGTTCTTCTATGTTGGAGATAGTCTAAAATGTATTCTCTGGCCGAATTGGCTATAGGAACAAACCGCTCTTTGTTTCCCTTGCCTAATACTTTTATCAACTCTTCCTCAAAAAACAAATCTGACAATCGGAGCTTTACCAACTCACTCACACGCAATCCACAGCTGTACAATACTTCAATGATTGCCATATTACGAAGCTCTAAAGGCTTTTCGGAATGATGAGTCTCTATCAAAGCATCTACTTCTTCAACCGATAGGGTAGTAGGGAGGTTAGACCCAAGCTTTGGAGATTCAATTAGGTCAAGCGGGTTGTTTTTTCGCAAACCCTCTAAAATCAGAAAATCAAAAAATAAGCGCAAACCAGATAACATACGCGCTTGGGAAGGTGCTTTGAGTTTTTTTGAGGATTCATAAACAAATGATTGGATGGTTGCACTTTTGATATCAATCGGGCTGACAGAGATATTGTGTTCTGTTAAGAAACGTATCAATTTTAAAACATCAAAACGGTAGTTTTGGACAGAGTTATCAGACAGACCACGCTCTAGTTTAACATAGTGTAAAAAATCAGTTAAAGCATCTTTCCAGCGCATACACAAAAATAAAGCTTCTAATGTTAAGATTGGGTTTGTTATTTTTGTAAAAATTTTTACATGAAGATTTCCATCATTAATGGCCCTAATCTCAACCTTTTAGGCACACGTGAGCCAGAAGTCTATGGCAACCAAAATTTTGAGGCTTATTTCGAACAATTGTCTGCCCAATATCCAGATCTAACGCTTAGTTACTATCAATCTAACGTTGAAGGAGAGCTCATAAATGAGTTGCATAGGGTAGGCTTTGAGTCCGATGGAATCATTCTCAATGCAGCGGCATATACCCATACTTCTGTTGGTTTAGGAGATGCCGTTAAGGCCATCCAAGCGCCTGTTGTCGAAGTGCATATTTCTAACACTTTCTCTAGAGAAGATTTCAGACATACTTCTTACATCACTCCCAATGCAAAGGGTTTGATATTAGGCTTTGGTTTGGATGTGTATCGATTGGCGATAGATAGTTTTTTGCCCTCCTAAATCGGTCGGTGTTTATTGCTGCTGGTCAGTGTTTTGTGAACAAACCAATCTACCAACTTGTCAGGTAAATAATAGGCCATAAGTTTAAACACAAAAGTGTTTCTGTGAACAATATAACGTGTTTTTGGATGATTGGCCAGTATACACTTAAGAATGAGTTTTGAAATGCGTTCAACAGGGAGTGCAGTACGTTCGGCATTCTCAATCATGGTATTTGCTTTTTTTAACACGTCGTTGTAGTCAGTGTTTTCGTAGGGAGCCATGCTGTTGAGGTTTTTTTTCCAGATTTTTGTTTTGATGGGACCAGGCTCTATTGCAATTACTTTGATGTGATAACGTCTCAATTCACGTCTATAAACGTCTGTCATACTTTCCAACGCATGTTTAGAAATAGAATAAGCGCCATTAAAAGGGGAGTTAAACAGTCCCGAAATCGAGCTGATATTGATAATGCGACCAGCGTTTCCCTTAAAGTTATGATCTGCACCCAGTAGTGGCAAAAATAGGTTTGTGACCCTACGGACAGCTTTGAGATTGATGTCTAACTGTTTTTCAAAATCCTCCTCTGATAAATGTTGTAACGGTCCAGGCACAGCAATCCCAGCATTATTAATCAAAGCTACCAGTTCTGTGCATTGGTCAAAAACAATTTGTGTGGCTTTGATCATAGCCTCTTGGTCTTGTACGTCAAAAATCAGCGGAGTGAAACGTTTGGGGTAGATTTTTGCTAAAGAAACAGCATCTTCTTCTTTACGAACACTTCCATAAATATGATAGCCCTTTATGTGTAGTAATCTTAGAGCATCTCGACCAATTCCTGAAGAAACCCCTGTTATAATGATGTTTTTAGCCATGTATTTTAAATTAGGTTTTATCCCATTGAAATTTAAACATTATTTGTTCAGAAAGAATTTTATCATAGATTTTTTATTTTTTCAGAGATTAAAACAGCCAATTGATGACGAGTCCAACTTTGGGGTTGCATAGATTTGGGCTTAGAGACTTTAAATGTAACAAAAAAAGCAGCACTTGGTGCTGCTTTCAATATTATAAATTAAAATGAATTATATGTGTATCACTTCATCATATGCTGCAGCGACTGCTTCCATCACCGCTTCGCTCATGGTAGGATGCGGATGCACAGCTTTAAGAATTTCGTGACCTGTGGTCTCAAGTTTTCTAGCTACTACAGCTTCTGCAATCATGTCAGTTACTCCAGATCCGATCATATGGCACCCGAGCCATTCTCCGTATTTGGCATCAAAAATCACTTTGACAAAACCGTCTGTATGACCTCCGGCCTGTGCCTTTCCTGAAGCAGTAAATGGAAACTTTCCTACTTTAATATCAAAGCCCTGTTCTTTGGCTTGAGCCTCTGTATAACCTACCGATGCAATTTCGGGATGACTGTAAGTACAACCCGGAATGTTGTTATAGTCAATAGGTTCTACAGAAAGACCTGCAATTTTTTCAACACACAAGATCCCTTCAGCTGATGCCACGTGAGCCAATGCTTGACCAGAAGTTACATCTCCGATAGCATAGTACCCTGGCAGATTGGTTTGGTAATACTCATTAACCAAGATTTTGTCTCGATCAGTAGCAATCCCCAAATCTTCAAGTCCAATATTTTCAATGTTGGTTTTGATTCCAACAGCAGAAAGAACGATATCAGCATCAATGATTTCCTTGCCTTTAACTGTTTTAACAGAGACTTTGACTCCTTTTCCTGATGTGTCAACTTCAGTGACTTCAGAGTTTGTCATTACCTTTATTCCGCTTTTAGTAAAGCTGCGTTCCATCTGTTTGGATATGTCTTCATCTTCCACAGGAACAATCCTAGGTAAATACTCTATTAGGGTTACTTCTGTTCCCATTGCGTTGTAGAAGTAGGCAAATTCAACACCAATCGCTCCAGAACCAACTACGACCATCTTTTTAGGTTGTTTGGGCAAGGTCATGGCCTCTCTATATCCAATGACTTTTTTTCCATCTTGAGGAAGGCTGGGTAACTCGCGCGAACGCGCTCCAGTAGCAATTATAATATGATTGGCTTCGTGGAGGGTTTCTGTCCCATCTTCCGCAGTCACAGCAACTTGCTTGCCTTTTCTTAAACTTCCAAAACCTAAAATGACTTCAATTTTATTTTTTTTCATCAAAAATTGAACCCCCTTGCTCATTGTATCAGCAACAGATCGGCTGCGATTTACTACAGCATCAAAATCTTTATCATAGCTTTCAACTTTTAGGCCATAATCCTCTGCATGTTTGAGGTAGTTAAAAACTTGTGCTGATTTGATTAATGCTTTAGTTGGAATACAACCCCAATTTAGGCAAACACCTCCTAAGCTTTCTTTTTCAATAATGGCAGTTTTAAGTCCTAACTGAGACGCACGTATGGCAGTTACATATCCACCAGGTCCACTACCAAGTACAATAACATCAAATTTGCTCATGTAGTTTGTTTGTCGGCAAAAGTACAAAACAAAGACCGATTTTTATACCTTAAAATTCTATGATGACTCTTTAAAATCCAAGCTAACTGAATTGACACAATAACGTTTGTGAGTAGGAGTTGGTCCATCGTCAAACACATGCCC
This sequence comes from Flavobacteriaceae bacterium, assembly GCA_016780065.1. Classification (GTDB taxonomy): domain Bacteria; phylum Bacteroidota; class Bacteroidia; order Flavobacteriales; family Flavobacteriaceae; genus UBA724. The sequence continues at coordinate 22,146 of JADHML010000008.1, read as the reverse complement.
AAGATGACCACCACAATGGGAACAAAGAATTTCTGTGCGAATCATCCCGTGTGATTTGTCCATCTCATATCGAATACTTCCATCAATGGCATCTGAAAAACTAGGCCAGCCACAGCCACTTTCGAATTTGGAATTACTTTCAAACAGAGGCGTATTACATCCTTTACATACATAGGTCCCTGATTCAAAATGAAGATTGTAGGCACCAGTATGTGGGTATTCAGTTCCTTTTTTTCTTAGTACTCTGTAGGCTTCCTCAGAAAGCATAAGCTTCCAAGCCTCTTCACTTTTTTTAATAGGGTAATCACTCATTTTTAGCAACAAATTTTAGTGCGGCTGAATTGATACAATGTCGTTTACCAGTGGTGTTTTTGGGCCCATCTTCAAACATATGTCCTAAATGTCCCCCGCACTGAGCGCATAACAGTTCGGTTCGTGCATACCCAATTTTATAATCTACATCAAAAACCACCGCTTCTTTTATCGCCCGATCAAAAGAAGGCCATCCGCTTCCTGAATCATACTTGTTTGTAGATTGATAAAGGGCTTGGTTGCAACCCATACAATGATAGGTGCCTTTTTTGTAATGCTTGTTATAAGTCCCGCTAAACGCCCGTTCAGTGCCTGCCTGACGTAACACGTAATAGGCCATTGGGCTAAGTTGTTCCTTCCATTGGGCTTCACTTTTCACTAACGGAAATTCGTTTTTTTTGGTTGAGGAGCTTTGCGCGCAGCCTATAAAACTTACAAAAAGAATGAAGTAAAATAAGAGTCTCATGAGTTTGATTTTATAAACTTTGTTATTTTCATTATCAAATCACGATCTCTTAGGATGCGACGATGACCCAAACCATTTGTTAGTGTCAAGCGCCCTTTTTTACTTGCTTTGTGTAGGTCTTTAGCGTAAGAAACAGGGATTTCATAATCTTGTTCATCATGGGCTATTTGAACAGGAATCGTAAGGTTTTTTATTGAATGACTGCCAGAATAATGCTCCAAAGACCCTTTGAAGCGCTTTTCTACGACACCAATCATACGGTCTGCAATATGATCTGTAAATTCCATTTTTCGAGTGTAATCTAAAAACACATTTTTAATCTTGTCACCTGAACCAATCACAGTCAAGGTTTTGAATTTCAACCCTTCTCGAGCTGAATTAAGAGCCACTAAGCCGCCCATAGAATGCCCAATAATATGATCAAAGGGCCCGTAATTTTTATAAACTTCGTGAACACAAGCAACAAACTCCACAATGTTGGTGGTCTTACCATCAGATGACCCGTGCGCAGGAGCATCAAATGAAACAATTTCCATGCCAGAATCGTTCAGTGTTTTCGCGATAGCATAGAGCTGAGTAGCTCGACCACTCCATCCGTGTAAAAGCAGTACTTTTTGTCCTTTTTGGGGAATTTGATAGGTATGAATGGTTTTTTTTATCGATGGTATGGTAAGTTTTTTTTGTTGACTTTTTCCCAGCATCTCTTTCTCTCTATGGGGAGTCGGAAAGCGTTGAGGTCTAAAGAAAAAAAGCAAACCTACACGGGTGGCCAGACTCGGTGAAATGCGCTCAGAAGTGCGTGCACACCAACGTATAAATGGAGGTACTTCGAAGGGAGTTGAGCTTTTTTCTTTTTTCATAAATAGCAACCTAACAAATAAAATTGATTTTTAAGCATTATGCAAATGATTTTTGGTTACTTTGGTCGAGCAACTAGCTATAATGAAGCATTTAGAAAAAGGTAGTAAGCGTCTAATTCGCGCTTGGGTGTCATATGATTGGGCAAACTCTGTTTATTTTTTGGTGATTACTTCAACAGTATTTCCAATCTATTATGGTGCTTTATTTGGGGACGACTTGTACATAGATTTCTTGGGTTACTCAATGAAAAACACCGCATTGATTAGTTATACAACCGCAGCGGCATTTGCTTTAGTTGCTTTGATATCTCCGATTCTTTCAGGAATTGCAGACTACATGGGCAATAAAAAACGCTTCATGCAATTCTTCTGTTACCTTGGCGCGGCATCGTGCGCAGGTCTTTATTGGTTTGAATTAGAAAGTATTTATGTAGGCTTATTGTTTTATTTTTTGGCTTCCGTAGGCGCTTGGTCGAGTTTGGTGTTTTACAATTCTTATCTACCAGATATCGCACACCCAGAACAAATGGATAGAGCAAGTGCTTTGGGTTATTCAATGGGATATGTCGGAAGTGTGTTGCTCTTGTTGTTTAATCTAGCAATGGTGTTAAATCCCTCATGGTTTGGTATTACAGGGACAGAGGGAGTAGCAGCCATGAAAGCCATGAAATATTCTTTTGTTTCTGTTGGTATATGGTGGATCGGTTTCAGTCAGATTGCTTTTAGGTTTCTACCACGTGGAAACAAGGACAATTTGTTGACAAACGATGTTATACTAAACGGATACAGAGAACTTCGCTCTGTATGGAATAGTCTTTCAGGATTACCACATCTCAAGCGTTACATTGGCGCTTTCTTTGTTTTTAGCATGGCCCTGCAAACTGTGATGTTGGTGGCAGCCTATTTTGGTGAACAAGAAGTTGCATGGGGTGAGGGGCAAAAAACCATAGGACTCATTGTGAGTATTATGATCATACAATTGATAGCAATCATAGGTGCAACACTTACTGCCAGGTTTTCGGAGAGATTTGGAAATGTGCCCGTATTGATTTTTTTAAACTTTGTATGGGCTTTCTTATGTCTGTATGCTTATTTTGTAGTGACTCCTTTGCAGTTTTACATAGCAGCGGCTTTGGTTGGCTTATCAATGGGAGGAATACAATCATTGGCAAGATCTACTTATTCAAAACTCATCCCTGAAACAGAAGACACCACTTCATATTTCAGCTTTTATGATGTCTCTGAAAAACTAGGCATTGTTATAGGAATGATTTTGTACGGAACAATTGATCAAATAACAGGGAGTATGCGTAATTCGATACTGTTCTTTTTGGCGTTCTTTTTTGTTGGTGCCTTGTTGTTGCGCAGGATGCACAAAAAACAATTGCAATCTATTCGCGAGTAATCAAAGTACTTTTTTTCTTTTTTTTTGAGTAAATAATTCTTAATTCACTGCTTGGCATGGATATTGAAAATTTAATGATAGAAACTTGTAAACAGAGGTGCGATGAGAAAGAATGGTAATAATTACTGACATTTTTTCCCCTTTCCTTTGAAAACAGACAAAATGACACAATAGTTATGGCGCAATCAAAACTAATTTCACTTGCCAACCTTTCATTGGAGGACTTGGAAGAGGATGCAGATCTCATCCCCTTGATGACCACCGACGACGAGGAGGTGATTTCTAAAGAGCCCGTTCCAGAAACGATTCCCATACTCCCGCTTCGTAATACAGTTTTGTTTCCAGGAGTTGTGATCCCTATCACTGCATCTCGTGACAAGTCGATAAAACTGATAAAGGATGCCAATGCATCAAATAAACTGATTGGAGTTGTTACTCAGCAAGATAAAGAGGTGCACTCTCCCGACAAAAGAGATCTATTTCGGGTGGGTACACTTGCACGGATTTTAAGAGTTCTTCAAATGCCTGACGGCAATACAACTGTGATTCTTCAAGGAAAAAAGAGGTTTCATATTGAGTCTTATATCTCTGAAGAGCCCTATCTAAAAGCAACTGTTACAGAGCTTAAAGAACACCGTCCTGATTCGGAAGACAAGGAATTTGCGGCCACTATTGACTCTATAAAAGATTTATCCCTTCAGATCATTTCACAAAGCCCCAACATTCCATCAGAAGCTTCGTTTGCCATAAAAAATATTCAGAGCGATGGTTTTTTGGTCAACTTTGTCTCATCGAATATGGACATGGAAGTAGCCGATAAGCAAAAGATACTGCAAACCAATGATCTCAACGAGCGTGCTTTGTTGTGTTTGAAACACATGGATATGGAGTTTCAAAAACTTTCTCTTAAAAATGACATTCAATCTCGTGTGCGCAATGATTTAGACCAACAACAGCGAGAGTATTTTTTACACCAACAAATCAAAACCATTCAAGAGGAATTAGGAGGTGTTTCGTATGATCAGGAAGTTGCTGAAATGCGCTTACGAGCTCAAGAAAAAAAATGGTCCAAAAAAATTCAAGACCATTTTCAGAAGGAGTTGGCCAAACTAGAGCGTATGAATCCTCAAGTGGCTGAATACGGTGTCCAAAGAAATTATTTAGAATTGTATTTGGATCTGCCATGGGAGCATTATTCCAAAGACAATTTTGATTTAAAACGTGCCCAACGCATCTTGGACCGTGACCATTATGGACTTGATAAAATCAAAAAACGAATTATAGAGCATCTGGCTGTCCTAAAGCTGCGAAAAGACATGAAGTCTCCTATTCTATGCTTAACAGGACCTCCAGGTGTTGGAAAAACATCTTTGGGTAAGTCTATCGCTGAGGCTCTAGGTAGAGAATATGTGCGTATATCCCTAGGAGGTATGCGCGATGAGGCCGAAATTAGGGGTCATCGCAAAACCTACATTGGTGCCATGCCTGGGCGGATTATTCAAAACCTTAAAAAAGCAGGCACTTCAAATCCAGTATTTATACTCGACGAAATTGACAAGCTGTCTGAAAGCTACCAAGGCGATCCCTCATCGGCCCTATTAGAGGTATTAGACCCTGAGCAAAACACCGCCTTCCATGATAATTTTTTAGAAATGGAATACGACCTTTCTAAGGTGCTGTTTATTGCTACTTCTAATACTTTGTCAACCATTCAGCCTGCCCTTTTAGATCGCATGGAAGTCATTGACGTAAGTGGATATACACTTGAAGAAAAAGTTAATATTGGCGCAAAATTTCTTTTACCTAAGCAAATCAAAGAACACGGTATTTCTAAGTCCGATATTAGTGTAAGTCGCTCGGCGCTATCCCATCTAATCTCTGGATATACTAGAGAGTCTGGAGTGCGTGGTTTGGATAAACAGATTGCCAAATTGGTCCGTCACACAGCCAAGTGTATTGCGATGGAAGAAGAAGTGAAAACTTCGGTTGCTAAAGAAGATCTGGAGGCGATTCTTGGCGCTCCTAAGCTGCTGCGTGATAAATATGAAAACAATAAAGTAGCCGGAGTGGTTACTGGATTGGCGTGGACACGAATGGGTGGAGACATCTTGTTCATAGAATCTTTACTCACTCCTGGATCAGGAGGGCTAAGTATAACTGGAAATATCGGCAAAGTCATGAAGGAGTCAGCGACCATAGCACTGGAATTTATCAAATCTTACGCAGACCAATTGGGGATCAATGCTGAGTACCTAAAGAAAAACAATTTTCACATCCATGTCCCTGAAGGTGCCACACCCAAAGATGGTCCTAGTGCAGGTATTACGATGCTTACTTCATTGGTGTCTGCTATTACCCAAAAACGTGTTAAAAGCAAGTTGGCCATGTCAGGAGAGATTACCCTAAGAGGTAAGGTGTTGCCAGTTGGAGGTATAAAAGAGAAAATACTTGCCGCAAAGCGAGCCAATATCAAAGAAATTATTTTGAGTAGTGACAATGAAAAAGATGTTGCAGAAATCAATCAAAAGTATTTGAAAGGGCTTCGTTTTCACTACGTTAAACACATGCTAGATGTAGTTCGCTTGGCGATTACAAACCAATCGGCTGTTAAATCTTTACCATCGACCAAATAATTAGTCCTTATCTTCGTTATTAAATCGATTAGATTTTTATGCGATCGTTACTTCTTCTTCTTGCTTTTTTAGCAGTGCTACATTCTACCGCACAAATTGGAGGTGAGCGGACTTATACTTTTCTTGAACTCGTTTCTAGCCCACGACTTGCAGCTCTTGGAGGAACCGCTACTACATTATCAGACTTGAATATCGATTCTGGTATGGCCAACCCTGCTTTGGTGTCGATCCAGTCTAAAGGACAGTTTACCTTAAATGTAGAGCCTTATTTTGCAGGAATAAATCGTGGTACTGCAGCATATGTTTTGGGTCTAAAAAATCAAAAAACACTTCTTGTTGATGTAAAATATATACATTATGGTTCTTTTGATGCTCGCAATGAGTTGGGAGAACAAACAGGGACTTTTACAGGAAGTGAGGTTGCTATAGGGTTGTCATATGCCCATTATTTTTTGGCACCCAATCTTCATGTTGGCATTCGAGCCAGTGTGATCAGCTCTAAGTTAGAGCAGTATCACTCTTGGGGTTGGAGCGCCGATCTAGGGGTTTATTATCAATCTTTGCAAAATCGTATGCGGTATGCATTGGTTTTTCAGAACATGGGAACTCAGATTACAACCTATGATGAAGTTTATGAGCCCTTACCGTTCAATATTCATTTTGGCATTTCGAATCAGTTAGAGCATCTTCCTCTTCGGTGGCATTTTGGTATGCAACAACTACAGCGTTGGGATTTGGCGTATATCAACCCAAATCAAGTTCAGTTTGATTTAAATGGAAACCCTCAAGATCAATCGGTAAACTTCCTAAAGGAGTTTTCTAGACATGTAGTTTTTGGTGCGGAAATGTTTCCAGATCGTCCCTTTTCATTACAAATTGGATATAATTCTCTACGTGCTGCAGAAATGAAAGTTTTAGACCAAAGAAGCTTTTCTGGGTTGTCATTCGGATTTGGTATAAATATTAGAAAACTTAGATTTCAATTCAGCCACACCCGATATACAGTTGCGGGAAATTCTAATTTTTTTGGACTTACTTTTAAACCAATAAATTGAAAAAAATAACCATTACAATTGATGGTGCATCATCAACCGGAAAAAGTACCCTTGCCAAAAGAATTGCGCATCACATGGGTTACACCTACATAGATTCTGGTGCTATGTATCGTGCGCTGACACTATACGCAATTCGCAATCAATACATAGGGGAAGACTATTTTAATAAAGAACAACTTATCAAAGAACTTCCTGGAATTTCAATAGATTTTGACCCTAATGATTCAATCACCTTAAACGGAATGTTGGTTGAAGATGAGATCAGATCAATGGAAGTTGCAGATCATGTGAGCACCATTGCTAAAGAACCTATTTTCAGAAAATTCTTAGTCGCCAAACAAAGAGAACTAGGTCTTGAAGGGGGTGTTGTAATGGACGGAAGAGATATTGGTAGTGTGGTGTTCCCAGATGCGGAGATGAAGTTTTATTTGGTTGCCTCTGCAGAAACAAGAGCTGTCAGACGATTTCGCGAGTTAAGAGACAAGGGAGAGCGAGTATCTCCAAAAGCAGTATTTCAAAACTTGGCCAAACGAGATGCTATTGATTCTACAAGAAAAGATTCTCCACTGATAAAGCCAGTCGATGCGATTGAACTAAACTCAGAAAATGCTTCTGAAGATCATTTGCTCAATATCGCAATTGATCACATTCAAACAAGGCTACACTAATATATTCATCATTATTTGTTGAACTGCGTAAAAGAACTTACTTTTGCGCTCCCTAAGGAAGGTGCTTAAAGAAAAAAAGCCTTAGAGATTCGATAAACAAAACCCTTCTGTTGTATGCACCTCGTTTTCAAATCAACAGAATACAAATACATTACACATGGCTGAAGAGCATGTAAACGACGAAGTACAAGACCAAGAGGTTGCGCTTCAAGAAAACAAAGTAGAATCTGAAGACTCTACCACCCCAACTCCCACTCCTGAAGAATTTTTATCAAGTTTTGATTGGAATAAATACGAAGAAGGTATTGAAACTGTCCAAGACAAAAAATTAGCTGAGTTTGAAAAGCTCGTTCAGGAAAATTTTGTTGATACTCAGCATACAGATGTCATTGAGGGATCGGTTGTTCATATGACTGACCGAGAAGCCATCATTGATATCAATGCTAAGTCTGAAGGTGTTATATCACTAAATGAATTCCGTTACAATCCTGATCTTAAGGTTGGTGATTCTGTGGAAGTTATTGTAGATGTACGCGAAGACAAAACAGGTCAACTTATTCTTTCTCATAGAAAAGCACGTGTCATCAAAGCATGGGATCGTGTTAATGAAGCTCATGACAAAGGAGAAGTTGTTACTGGATATGTAAAATGTCGTACCAAAGGAGGTATGATTGTTGATGTTTTTGGCATTGAGGCCTTTTTACCTGGTTCTCAAATTGATGTCAAGCCCATCCGTGATTACGATCAATATGTAAATAAAAACATGGAATTTAAGATTGTAAAAATCAATCATGAATTCAAAAACGTTGTCGTATCTCATAAAGCACTCATTGAGGCTGATATCGAAGAACAGAAAAAAGAGATCATCGGTCAGCTTGAAAAAGGTCAAGTTTTAGAGGGTGTTGTCAAAAACATTACTTCTTACGGCGTCTTTATCGACTTAGGGGGTGTTGACGGATTGGTACATATCACAGATCTTTCTTGGAATCGTATCAATCACCCGAGTGAAATTTTAGAACTCGATCAGAGCTTGAACGTAGTTATTTTAGATTTTGATGATGATAAATCTCGTATTCAATTAGGGGTAAAGCAGCTTAGCCAGCATCCATGGGAAGCACTTAGCGAAGACCTCAAAGAAGGAGATGTCGTTGAAGGTAAAGTAGCTGTCATTGCCGATTACGGAGCTTTTGTTGAAGTTGCTCCTGGTGTAGAAGGTTTAGTACACGTTTCAGAGATGTCTTGGAGTACGCATTTGCGCTCTGCTCAAGATTTTGTGAAAGTAGGTGATGAGATTAAAGTTCAGATTTTAACTTTGGATAGGGACGAGCGTAAGATGTCACTTGGTATCAAGCAACTTTCTCAAGATCCTTGGACCGACATTACAGCAAAATATCCTGTGGGGTCTAAACACAAAGGAATCATCAGAAACTTTACAAACTTTGGTGTGTTTGTTGAACTCGAAGAAGGTATTGACGGTCTGATTTATATTTCAGACTTGTCTTGGACCAAAAAAGTGAAACATCCATCAGAAGTAGTTTCTGTAGATCAGGAACTTGAAGTTGTTGTACTAGAACTAGATGTTGAGGGTAGAAAATTGAGTTTGGGACACAAACAAATTCAAGAAAACCCTTGGGACAAATACACGAAACAATTCGCTGAAGGGACCGTAATAGAGGGACAAATTGATTCAGTCGTTGACAAAGGCGCTACGGTAGTGCTCAACGAAGATATTACCGCTTTTGTTCCAAACCGTCACCTTGAAAAGGAAGATGGTAGTAAGTTGACTAAAGGTGAATCCGCTGAATTCAAAGTGATTGAATTTAGCAAGGATTACAAGCGTGTCGTGCTGTCTCACAATGCAGTCTTTAAAGCCATGGAAGAAGAAAACTTTAAAAAGGCTAAGAAAAAAGCCGCTAAACAAAATGAAGTTTCTACTCTAGGTGATTTAGACGTCTTAGCTGATCTTAAAAAGAAGATGAGCGATGACAAATAAAAGCTAAAGCTTATAAAGAAAAAAGAGGCCAATGGCCTCTTTTTTTATGTGATTGATTTACTTATGTAGTCTCCTACATCTGATGTTGTGTATTGACCACCTGCGTTGATCTCTGGAGTACACACTCCATTTTGCAACGCCTTATCAACAGCTGTTCTAACAGCCTCAGCTTCCTGATTCAAAGAAAAATGATCGAGCATCATTGCGGCAGAAAGAATGGTCGCAATTGGATTGGCAATGCCTTTTCCGGTGCCCTGTGGGAATGAACCATGAATGGGTTCAAACATTGCATATTGACCTCCTATAGAGGCTGAAGCCAGCAAACCAATGGATCCTCCAATCACACTTCCTTCATCCGAAATGATATCACCAAACATATTTTCTGTCAAAATAACATCAAACTGAGCCGGATTAAGAATCATCTGCATGGCAGCATTGTCTACAAAAAGAAAATCAAGATCTACATCTGCATAATCACTTTGATGCAGTTCTGTCACGACACGTCTCCAAAGACGCGACGATTCGAGTACATTGGCTTTGTCAATCAAAGTCATTTTATTTCTCCTCTTTCGAGCTGCTTTAAAAGCCATGTGAGCAATGCGTTCAATTTCACTTTGAGTGTACAAACACAAATCTGATGCTGTTTTTCCATCTTCTGAGAGCGTTTTTTCACCAAAGTAAATACCTCCTGTTAACTCACGATAGATTACGAAATCTGTTCCGCTAATTCGATCCTCTTTAAGAGGGGATCTGTCAATCAGTGAATCATAAGCTTTCACTGGGCGTATGTTGCTGAATAAGTTTAGTGATTTGCGCAATGCCAACAGTCCTTGTTCGGGTCGAACTTTAGCATCAGGATTGTTGTCATACTTCGGGTCACCGATAGCTCCAAAAAGAACCGCATCACTTGAGGTGCATACTTTAAGGGTTTCATCAGGTAATGGGTCTCCGGTTTTGTCAATGGCTATAGCACCTACCAAAGCATGTTCATATTCAAAAGTATGTCCAAACTTTTCAGAAACACTGTTGAGTACTTTAATGGCTTCAGAAACTACCTCTGGTCCAATGCCATCTCCAGACAATACGGCAATTTTTTTATGCATTTTTCAAGTTTTCGAATTGACCGATTTTTTCTTTTTGACTCACTAAGTAGTCGATGTCGTCATACCCATTTAGTAAACAAGTCTTTTTGTAGTTGTTGATTTCAAAATCGATTTCAAGTTCAATGTTTTCAACTAAAAGTTTTTGCGCCTTTAGATCAACAACAAAAGAAGCTTTCGGATTTTCTTCTAAAACTTCAAAGATATTTGCTAGCACCTCAGGGCTTACTTGAATCGGCAGTAAACCGTTGTTTAGAGCATTGCCTTTAAATATATCTGCAAAAAAACTAGAGATAACAACCTTAAAACCATAGTCAGTCAATGCCCAAGCCGCATGCTCACGACTTGATCCGCAACCAAAATTGTTTCCAGCAACCAATATTTTTCCTGAAAAATCTGGGTTGTTGAGTACAAACTCTTCAATGGGTTGATTGTTTGAGTCGTAACGCCAGTCTCTAAAAAGGTTATCTCCAAATCCATTTCGATCTGTAGCTTTTAAAAACCTAGCAGGTATGATTTGGTCGGTGTCTACGTTTTCGATGTTTAGTGGTACCGCTTGGGTGTTTAGCTTTTCAAATTTTTCCATATCAAATTTGTGTGCAATCAACTATTTTTCCTTCGACGGCTGCCGCTGCCGCTGTAATGGGGCTTGCTAAAATTGTTCTAGCACCTGGCCCTTGTCTTCCTTCAAAGTTTCGGTTTGATGTAGAAACGCAATATTCCCCAGCTGGAATCTTATCTTCATTCATCGCTAAACAAGCAGAGCATCCTGCTTGGCGAATTTCGAAACCTGCAGCTTCAAAAACATCCTTTAGTCCCTCTTCTTCGATTTGTTTGGCTACTTGTTGAGAACCTGGAACAATGAGTGCATGAACGTTGGGCGCTTTTTGTTTTCCTTTAATATATTCAGATGCAGCTCTAAAATCTTCTATTCGAGAGTTGGTGCAACTTCCTATAAAAACATAATTGATGGGGAGGTTTTCTAAAGAATCCCCTTTCTTGAACCCCATGTAGGATAAGGATTTTTCAAAGGATGCTCCAGACTCATTAGGAATCGTTTCACCTATGCCTATTCCCATACCAGGATTGGTTCCGTAAGTGACCATAGGACGAATGTTTGATGCCTCAAAACGATATTCTTGATCAAATTGTGCGTCATTGTCTGAGGGCAATGTTTTCCAGTATGCGATTTTTTGATCAAGTTTAACGCCTGTAGGCGCAAACTCTTTTCCTTTTACATAACTATATGTCGTTTCATCAGGGGCAATCATACCACCTCGAGCGCCCATTTCTATGCTCATATTACAGACGGTCATTCTGCCTTCCATACTCATTTGCTCGAATACAGATCCAGCAAATTCAACAAAGTGCCCAGTACCAGCGTCTGTTCCCAATTGCGCGATGATATACAGAACTACGTCTTTCGGATGTACCCCTGGACTCAATTGTCCATTTACAGTAATACGCATGCTTTTGGGTTTGTCAACTAATAGACATTGACTTGCAAATACTTGTGCAACTTGACTTGTTCCGATCCCAAAAGCAATCGACCCAAATGCTCCATGTGTTGATGTGTGACTATCACCACATACCATGGTCATTCCAGGTTGGGTAATCCCTAATTCAGGCCCTATCACATGGACGATTCCTTGGTATGGGTGTCCTAAGCCATACAATTCGATACCATGTTCCACGCAATTTTCATTCAGCTGAGCCACCTGTTTTCTTGACAAAGCGTCTTGTATGGGTAGGTGCTGATTGAGTGTAGGAACATTGTGGTCTGCGGTCGCTACAATCTGATTTGGTCTAAAGACAGGAATGTTCCTGTTTTTAAGCTCAGAAAAAGCCTGTGGGCTGGTAACTTCATGAATCAAATGCTTGTCGATATACAATATGTCTGGACCATCTTTAATTCGATCCACGACATGGCTATCCCAAACCTTGTCAAAAAGAGTTTTTCCCATAAAATACGTTTGTTAGATTGAATTTATGTTGGCTGCATCGACGATGTGTGGTATATCTTCGTCGTTGATTTCTTTTTTTGCGTCAGCAAAGTGCAAAAACTGTTCATAAACTTTGTCAAGTTGGAGTTTGGTCAGTTCAATGCCTATGTTCTTAGCGCGATAAGCCAGAGCGGCACGCCCACTTCGTGCAGTTAACACAATGGCAGAAGTTTCAACTCCTACGTCATGTGGATTAATAATCTCGTATGTTTCTCTGTTTTTAATAACTCCATCTTGATGGATCCCAGAGCTGTGTGCAAATGCGTTGGCTCCAACAATTGCTTTGTTGGGCTGTACGTACATACCCATGGCTTCAGAAACCATTTGAGAAGTATCATACAATAGTTGGGTGTTGATATCCGTGGTCAAATTTAAACCAGGATGCTGTCGCATAATCATGACTACTTCTTCTAGAGAAGTGTTTCCAGCTCTTTCGCCAATCCCATTGATTGTGCACTCTATCTGACGTGCACCATTAACGGCACCGGCTATTGAGTTTGCTGTAGCCAATCCTAAGTCATTGTGGCAATGGCAAGACAAGGTTGCTTTTTCAATGCCGCGGACGTTATCAACTAAATATTTGATTTTGGCACCATATTCCTCAGGAAGACAGTAACCTGTTGTGTCAGGGATGTTTAGGACAGTTGCTCCAGCTTTGATGACAGCCTCACATACCTGAGCCAAAAATTCGTTGTCGGTTCTACCAGCATCTTCTGCATAAAACTCAACATCTTGAACATATTTCTTTGCATGACTAACAGCAGCAGTGGCACGTTCTATGATTTGCTCTCTGGTAGCGTTGAATTTATGTTGAATATGTGAATCTGAAGTACCAATACCTGTGTGTATTCTAGGTCTTTTGGCCAAAGCCAGGGCTTCAGCAGCTACATCAATATCTTTTTGAACAGCCCTTGTGAGTCCGCAGACGGTTGCGTTTTTGACGATTTTGGTAATCTCTTGAACAGAGCTAAAGTCACCAGGACTGGAAATAGGAAAGCCTGCTTCAATCACATCCACGCCCATTTGATCTAGACGTGTTGCTATCAGCAGCTTTTGTTCAGTATTTAGTTTACAGCCAGGTACCTGTTCCCCGTCTCTGAGGGTTGTGTCGAAAATATGAACTTTATCATTTGCCATACGGCGTCAAAGTTACAAATTGTAAATACAAATTTAACTCAATTTTATCGCTCAAAAAAATGTTTACTAACATTCGTTTTTTTTCTTTGATACGGTCCATATTATTACCTCCTACTTTTTTAGTAGGTTTGAAACAATGAATAATAAAAACAACCATAGGGACTCACTCTTCAATCTGGTTAAATCGTTGACAAAATCTGAAAAGAGACAATTTAAGTTGTATGCAAATCGACTTGATGGCAATGCTCAAGCTAAATTTTTGATGCTTTTTGATCTCATGGACAAAATGAAATTTTATGATGAAGCTCAACTGCTTTCTGTTGAATTTATAAAAAGACAACAACTTTCCAATCTTAAAGCACATCTATACAAGCAAATATTAATCAGTTTACGTCTTTCGGCTTCTTCCCAAACCAAAACAATGGAGCTAAGAGAACAGTTAGATTTTGCTACGATCCTGTACAACAAGGGACTATACAAACAAAGTCTTAAAATGTTGTATCGTATCAAATCTAAAGCACTAAACATGGAGGATACAAATCTTGCGTATCAAATTGTTGAATTTGAAAAGATTATAGAATCTCAACACATGGTTGGTGATATCGAGAAGAATATTCCAGGTTTGGTCCGTAAGTCAGAGACCTTATCAGATGCCATCCTAACATCCAATCGCCTGTCAAATTTGTCAATAGAACTCTACACGATGGTTCTTAGGACTGGATATGTAAAAAATGATCATGAGTTTCATTCTGTCAGCGAGTTTTTTGAACAACGTCTACCAAAAGTCAATTTTTCAACACTTGGTTTTAAAGAAAAACTATGGTATTTCCAGTCCAACATGTGGTATGGTTTTTTAATTCAAGATTTTCTTTCGGCCTACAAGTTTGCCAACAAATGGGTGGGTCTGTTTTATTCAACCCCAGAACTGATTCCCTTACACCCTGTCTTTTTTGTTCGAGGTCATCAATATCTTTTTGAAGCTCTATATCTACTAAAGTACCGCTCTAAATTTGAAGATGCTCTGATAAAATTTGAAGAAATACTCACACAAATTGATTTTCCTGATAATAGACACATTGCACCTTTAGTTTTTTTAGGTCGTTATCACAACAAAATAAATTTCCATTTTTTAGACGGATCTTTTGATGATGCCCTTGATTTAATTCCCGATGTTTTGCATGGAATTGATATAAATATCGATCGAATTGATCAGCATCATATCATGGTTTTGTACTATAAAATAGCTTGTATCTATTTTGGAGTGGAAGATTACAAACAATGTATTGCATATTTGGAAAAAATCATCAACAACAAAAACTTAGTAATTCATGAAGATCTGATGTGTTTTTCTAGAGTTTTATACGTAGTTGCTCATTATGAGGCTGGATATGATTATCAATTGGAAACACAACTCAAACAGACCTATAAATTCTTGCTCAAAATGAACGAGTTGCAAGCTGTTCAAAAAGCCATGCTAAAATTTTTAAGAGGTCTAACAGATCTTTATCCTGGAGAGCTAAAGGCTGCTTTTAAACGCTTACACAACAGATTAAAAGAATATGAAAATGACCCCTACGAAAAACGCGCATTCCTTTACTTGGATATACTTTCATGGTTAGAATCCAAAATTCAAAATCGCCCCATTGCAAGTGTTATAAAAGAAAAAGCAGTACCCCTAATCCGATAGGCATGCATCCCATAGACCATCGCTAGTAGGAGGTTTTGCTACGAAGAGAAGCCTGTCTTTAAGAACAGGATGAGTAATTTCTAATGTACGCGCCAATAAATGGATACTTCCATCTGAGTTAGGTCGTTTGGCTCCATATTTTAAATCTCCTTTGATAAAGAGTCTCTCAGCTGAGAGCTGCGCTCGAATTTGGTGATGTCTTCCTGTGTGTAAGTCAATTTCTAGCAAACTGTAATTATTTAGTGTTTTTAAGCACTTGTATTCAAGGATTGCTTTTTTTGATTCTGGAACCTCATGTTTGTGAGCAAATGATTTGTTTAATTTGGGATTTCTTTTTAGAAAATGTAAGAGTTTTGTCTCCTCCTGTGGCTTTCCTTCAACCAACGCCCAATAAGTTTTTTTTGGTTCTCGATCTTTGAATTGTTGATTGAGTCTAGACAATGCCTTAGAGGTTCTGGCCAAAACGATTACTCCAGAAGTCGGTCTGTCCAACCTATGCACCAAACCTAAATAAACCGCCCCTGGTTTATTGTACTTCTTTTTTAGATACTCTTTGGCATGATCTAGAAGGGTAGGGTCTCCTGTTTGATCTCCTTGAACAAGGAGTCCTGCGGGTTTGTTGACCACCAATAAATGGTTGTCTTCATAAATTATATCGAGAGAAAACAATTAATATTGTTCGTTTTGATTTGGAAATTGGCCACTTTTCACATCGCCAACATAGTTTTTTATAGCAGAAGTCATCTCGTCATAAAGATTCATGTAGCGTCTTAGAAAGCGTGGGTTAAATTCGGTTGTCAATCCAATCATATCATGGAGAACCAACACTTGACCATCTACATTTGACCCTGCACCAATCCCAATAACAGGGATGGTTAGCTGAGAAGCAACTTTTTGAGCCAATTCGGCTGGTATTTTTTCTAATACGACTGCAAAACAACCCAACTCTTCCAAGAGTTTGGCGTCTTCAATGAGTTTTTGTGCCTCTTTCTCTTCTTTGGCGCGAACGGTGTATGTGCCAAACTTATAGATAGATTGTGGTGTTAGTCCCAAATGACCCATCACCGGGATGCCAGCATGCAAAATCCTTCGGATAGAGTCTTTTACTTCAGATCCCCCTTCAAGCTTTACCGCATGCGCTCCAGATTCTTTCATAATGCGTATGGATGAACGAAGCGCTTCTTTGGGGTCAGACTGATAAGTTCCAAAAGGAAGGTCAACAACCACCAAAGCCCGATGAACAGCCCTAACAACTGCAGCTGCATGATAGATCATTTGGTCGAGGGTAATTGGAACCGTTGTTTCATGACCCGACATGACATTGGACGCTGAGTCACCCACTAAGACTACATCCACATTAGCAGCGTCGACTGCTTTGGCCATAGAATAATCATAAGCCGTGAGCATGGATATCTTTTCACCCTGTTGCTTCATTTCAACCAAACTATTGGTTGTGATGCGTTTGTAGGACTTTTGATTTGCTGACATGATTATAAATTTTGAGTAAAAATACGTTTAAATGACTAAACTGACTTCATCCTGACAGCATGTCAGGTGTATCTGATTGGCACGGTCATTGACAATGGAGTAGTAAATATTAAAAAAAAATGAGTAAGATTATCGGAATAGATTTAGGAACCACTAACTCGTGTGTTTCTGTAATGGAAGGCAACGAGCCTGTTGTAATTCCTAATGCAGAAGGAAAGCGTACGACACCATCTGTTATCGCATTTGTTGAAGGAGGAGAAATCAAAGTAGGAGACCCTGCCAAAAGACAGGCGGTGACCAATCCGACAAAAACCATTTCCTCTATCAAAAGATTTATGGGGAATAAGTTTTCTGAATCTCCCAAAGAAGTAAAACGTGTACCGTATAAAGTAGTTAAGGGTGATAATGACACTCCTAGAGTTGATATTGATGGTCGACTGTACACACCACAGGAGCTTTCTGCTATGGTACTTCAAAAAATGAAAAAAACAGCAGAAGATTACTTAGGCCAAACTGTGACAGATGCGGTTATCACCGTTCCGGCGTACTTTAACGACGCCCAACGCCAGGCTACTAAAGAAGCTGGTGAGATTTCAGGTCTTAAAGTACACCGTATTATCAATGAGCCAACCGCTGCTGCTTTAGCATATGGGCTAGATAAAGGCGGGGAAGACAAAAAAATCGCTGTCTATGACCTCGGTGGTGGTACGTTTGATATTTCTGTATTAGAGTTAGGAGATGGTGTTTTTGAAGTTTTATCAACAAATGGAGACACCCACCTTGGTGGAGATGATTTTGATGAGGTTATTATCAGCTGGCTTGCCGATGCATTTCAGTCTTCTGAAGATGTAGATCTACGTCAGGACCCGATGGCTTTGCAACGACTCAAAGAAGCTGCTGAAAAAGCAAAAATCGAACTTTCATCTTCCACCCAAACAGAAATAAACCTTCCTTATATAACCGCTACAGCTTCTGGACCAAAACACTTGGTGCAGACCCTAACACGCGCTAAGTTTGAACAATTATCGGAAGATTTGGTCAAGCGCTCTATGACCCCTGTACAAAATGCCCTCAAAGACGCGGGACTTTCTACAGGAGATATTGATGAGGTTATATTGGTAGGTGGATCTACTCGAATCCCTATCATTCAAGAGGAAGTTGAAAAGTTTTTTGGTAAAAAACCATCCAAGGGGGTTAACCCTGATGAGGTAGTTGCTGTAGGAGCCGCCATCCAAGGAGGTGTTTTGACAGGTGATGTTAAAGATGTGTTACTTCTCGATGTGACTCCACTTTCTCTAGGAATTGAAACCATGGGTGGAGTGATGACCAAACTTATCGATTCCAACACCACGATTCCAACCAAAAAATCACAGGTTTTTTCAACTGCTGCAGACAATCAACCCTCTGTTGAAATTCATGTTCTTCAAGGGGAACGTCCTATGGCAGGTGACAACAAAACAATAGGTAGGTTCCATCTTGATGGAATTCCTCCTGCACCAAGAGGTACTCCTCAAATTGAGGTGACTTTTGACATCGATGCGAATGGTTTAATTCATGTGACAGCACTTGATAAAGCCACCAACAAATCTCAAGATATTCGAATAGAAGCTTCTTCGGGTCTTACTGAGGAAGAAATCGAGCGGATGAAAAAAGAGGCAGAGGCCAATGCTGAATCTGATAAAAAAGCAAAGGAGCAAGCTGAAATTTTGAACAATGCCGACAATATGATTTTTCAAACAGAAAAACAACTATCCGAATTTGGTGATAAATTGTCCGATGACAAAAAGAAAACGATTGAGGATGCTTTGGCTGAACTAAAAAAGGCTTACGAAACAAAAGAAGTAGAAGCCATCACGCCTGCTTTGGACAAAATTAATGAAGCCTGGAAAAATGCTTCTGAAGAAATGTACAAAGCCCAAGCAGATCAGCAAGGTGCTCCTTCTGAGAGTGCTGAACCACAACCTGAGTCGGGTACTGACGAGGATGTTCAGGACGTTGACTTTGAAGAAGTGAAATAAATGGATGTTTAATTCTCCACAAAACGCACTACGATCGTAGTGCGTTTTGTATTTTAGTGCCTATGGAAAAAGAATTGTTACTACAAAAAATCAACGCAAGAAATGCAGGAACCCTTATGCAGACTTTAGGGATTGAGTTTGTCGATATGGGGGATGATTATTTAGAGGCTAAGATGCCTGTCACACCAGCCGTGCATCAACCCGATGGTGTTCTCCACGGAGGAGCTACTGCAGCTCTTGCTGAAACGGTAGGAAGCTCTGCTGCAGCTGTTTTTTGCAGGCAAGAAGGGCAGATGTTACGCGGGATTGAAATTAGTGCCAATCATGTTCGGGGTGTACGTTCCGGATTTGTTACAGCTCGCGCCACAGCCTTACACTTAGGGCGTACAATGCAGCTATGGGAGATTCAAATAAAAAACGATGACGGTAAACTGGTTTCTTCTTGTAAACTCACTACCCTCACTCTTTCTGAATAGTGTTGAATCCCTCTGATTTTTTTGAATATATTCAGGCTCATTTTGAGAAAGACCTGCCTTTTGCGGTTTTTCGAAAACCCAATTCTAATAAGGTTGTTGCCTTTCTACAAAACGACCTTAATGACCAACCCATTGATGCCATCTCTGATGGTTTCTTGATAGCACCATTTGACAACAGCTCAGCCTTATTAGCCATTCGCAATGACAAGGTCCTGTCTACAGATTTTTTTCTCCCAAAGAAAACCCTAACAAACGCAAAGGATATTCAATGGGACAATGTAGAAATAAAGAGAGACCACCACATCAGTCTGGTCGAAAAGGCCATTCAAACAATACAAACGAGCGAATTGCGCAAAGTGGTATTGGCAACTTCAATGACCACATCGTCTAATCGTACAGGCCCCATAACTTTATTTAAGCGAATACTAGAATGCTATCATAATACTTTTAATTTCATGTTTTCACATCCCAGGTCTGGGATGTGGTTGGGTGCGACTCCTGAGTTGTTGTTGTCTATGGAAGGCAAACAATTAAAAACCATGGCATTGGCAGGTACCCGTAAGGTTGGTGGATCAACTTGGGGTTCAAAAGAGGTTGATGAGCAAGCTATAGTACTTTCTGAAATCAAACACACTCTCTCTAAATTGCCCTCAGGGTTTGAATCGCTTTCAATCGGTAAGCCACAAACACATGTAGCAGGCGCCATTGAGCACATACTTACTCAAGTGAGCGCTAGGGTTGAAGCCTCTTCTTTAGAAGTAGCTAGAGCCCTCCATCCAACTCCAGCTGTCGGAGGAGTGCCAAAGAGTCAAGCAGTTCAATTTATATCGAAACATGAGAGCCTAGATCGTTCCTATTACTCAGGTTTTTTTGGTCCATTTCAAAAAAATAAAACAGAATGGTATGTGAATTTACGTTCTATGCGAATGGGAATTCATCAAACAGAAATTTTTGTTGGAGGTGGCGTAACGGCTGCAAGTGATCCTCATTCTGAATGGGAAGAGCTCTTACAAAAAGCTGATACCATGGGACGAATTTTATTCCAATAATCAATTTTTACATTTCGTACATTTGTAACCGCTATGAAGGTTCCAACAATTCCTGTTGCACAAGCAGTTCTTAAGGTGCTTGTGGATTATGATGTTCAAGATGTTGTCATTTCTCCAGGTTCCAGAAATGCCCCTTTAACTCTAGGACTTACGAGCAATCCTTTCTTTAAAACGCATAGTATTGTTGATGAACGCTCAGCTGGTTTTTTCGCTCTTGGTATGGCGCAACAACTACAAAAGCCTGTTGTTTTATTATGTACTTCAGGGTCAGCTCTTCTAAATTATTATCCTGCAGTAGCCGAAGCTTTTTACAGTAATATTCCCTTGATTGTCATGAGTGCTGATCGGCCTTCTTATCGAATTGATATAGGAGATGGACAAACCCTAAGGCAAGAAGGGGTATTTGAGCATATGTTGGTTGATCAAGTCAATTTGAAACAAGATGTAACTCACGCTACTAACTCTATTTTACAAAGCAACCGTCAGGAGTTGATTTCAACAGATATCGACCAAAACACACTTGAGAAGTTACAACAAACAATCATCCACACCAATACAGCTTTCCTACAAAAAGTACTGGCTTCTGCACTGACTAGAAAAGGTCCTGTCCATGTAAATGTACCCATGGAAGAACCCCTCTATGAGTTTCAAAATGAATCTGATATTTCGCCACGTTCCGTAAAATTACCAGATATAAATTATAACTACCCATTGACTGCCGTGAAAGATGTCTGGGAAAAAGCTCAATCCATCCTTGTTTTAATTGGTTGTTCTTCCCCTGATACTCTCTCTGAAAAAAGCAAAAAACTTCTTTCTGACGACCCACGTGTGGTTGTGCTGACAGAAATCACTTCTAATCAATATCATAAGCACTTCTTTCCTTTCATTGATCAGATGATTGCTCCGATAGAAAATTTAGACAACAAAACCGAAGTTTTTAGATCCTTAAAACCTGATTTGTTAGTGACAATAGGAGGGATGGTGGTCTCAAAAAAGGTTAAATCTTTTTTACGTTCTTATCCACCCGAAAAACATTTACACATCGACACTACGAAACCCTACGATACCTACTATATTGGTGTGGAGCAGGTTTTTTGTAAGCCAAATATGTTTTTTGAAATATTGAAACCTGCGAATCAAGTCAAGAACGCTTACAAACTTCGATGGAATGATCTTTCCAATAAAAGATATAATTCCCACAAACTTTTCTTTAAAAAAGCCCCATTTTCTGATTTTAAGGTTGTAGGAACTATTATGAAAAATGTTCCTGAGAATTACAACATTCAATGGGCAAATAGTACACCGATTCGATACGCGATGTTGTTTCCAGTGCCAGAAAAAACACAATCTTTTTGTAATCGTGGCACTAGTGGAATTGAAGGCAGTGTTTCAACAGCTGTGGGTGCTGCTGTAGCAACGAATCAACCTACGCTTTTAATTACGGGTGATTTGAGTTTTTTTTATGACACAAATGCATTGTGGCAGACTTACTTACCCAGTTCGCTTAGAATTATTGTAATCAATAATCGTGGGGGAGGGATTTTTAGAATTTTACCTGGTGATAAAGATTCTCCTACGTTTAGACGTTATTTTGAAACACGTCACAATATGAGTGCCAAGTATTTAGCGCATCATTATGGTTGCTCTTATAAGAAAGCAAATGGTCTTTTTTCCCTTTCATGGAAGCTTCACTCGTTTTTTAGTCCTTCAAAACGCCCTAAAATTTTAGAAATCATCACACCACCTGAAATTAACGATAGGGTTCTAAAGGATTATTTTGACGCTCTTCTTCCATG
>JADHML010000019.1 GCA_016780065.1 Flavobacteriaceae bacterium | reverse complement strand
TTGGAGGAGACAATAAAAGTGATGCTGATGATTTTGGTTTTGTTGAAGACATTATAGATGAGATTTCATCTCAGTATAATATAGATATGGAGAGAATTTATGCCGCTGGATATTCAAATGGTGGTATGATGGCATATGGTCTTGCAAATTATAAAAGTGATTTAATTGCTGCGGTCGCATCTGTTTCAGGGGCAATGCTCGATTGTATAGGGAACACAAGTCATCCTATGCCGGTAATACATCTTCACGGAACTTTTGATAGCGAAATCCCCTATAATGGAGGTAATGGTTGGAACTCTGCACAAAGCACCTTAGACCATTGGATTGATTTTAATAATACAACGACAAATCCAATTGTAAGCACTGAAAATAGCGGAGGTATGACAATTGAACATTATGTCTATGACCAAGGAGATAACTCAGTTTCTGTTGAACATTATAAATACATTGGGGGAGACCATGTTTGGGTTAACGCAACTTTTCAAGGACAGAATACCTCTGAATTGGTTTGGAATTTTGTATCACAATTTGACATTAACGGGAAGCGATAATTTTACTCTTAGTTTAAAAAAATTATTGTTAAACCTAATCCACTATAGACTTACTTGTGCTGCAACTTTGAATAATAGGGACGGCCGAGCGTTAGGAAATGTCCTGTGGACATTTTTAGCGAAGGAGCGAGATAGCGCGCTGACATTAATGATAAAACCGTTATACTGTTATAGTGTAGCGGTTTATACTTTTATTAATAGAAAAAAACCTATATTTAATTAACTTAAAAAACAGACATAAATGGAAAAAAATATTTCTAAAGTAAGAGCACACGATGCGATTGTGGGAGTGTTGTATTTAATTAGTGCAGGTTTAACACTGTACACTACCAACTTGAACTTTGTATGGATTGCAGTAGCGGTTGGTGGGCTTCAGCTCATTAGTCCAATAACTAAGTTTTGCCCAGTTTATTTTATTCTAAACAAGCTGATGCCTGAAACTGACCCAATTCAAAATGGGAAGTAAGCGCTAGACCATAGGCATATCCTCTTCTTTTAGTTCGAGGATTCTTATATTTAGGATAGAAAAACTAATTCTAATATTATGAATCAAGAAGAAAATACATTTTATCAGTTTATTAATCCAGTTTGCCTTGCACTTGGTATTTTTGGTTTCTGTTTATATTTTGAAGTTGATTACTTAACTATGGGTATGACAGGTATCGGTTTATGGGGAGTAACGGGATTGTTACATATGGATAAAAAAAGAAGAATAAAGTAAAATAAGCAAGCAGATGGTAAAAGGTTTATTGTCGCAACTTAAAAACCTTACAATTTTCAAGAACTGGCCCAAATACTCAAATCCAACGGCTATCAGAAAGTAAGTACTAAGCTAGCCCCCAATTTGTTACTCAAAATTATGGGCTATGTCGACAAAGAAGCAAAATTTTTTAGACCTTTTATCGGCAAATCCTATGATGGAGATGTTTCGTCTACCATTAAAACTTTTGATTGGAAACTCATACACTTAGAAAAACAGTTTTAGACACCGCCCACTCCATTCAACCTGCAAAATAGAGACGGTTTTTGGCATGATAATTTAAAAATATTTAAAATTTAAAAATGATTAAATATCTTTTTGCTGTTCTTCTGTTGTCAGTTACAATGTGTGAGAAAAACGATCAAGACATTGCTGAAGATTGCGTTGCAGACCCTCAAGATCCAAATACTGTGTGTATTGAAATATATGATCCTGTTTGTGGGTGTAACAACATCACTTATCCAAACGAATGTTATGCAGGGGCGAGCAATGTTTCAAGTTGGACCAAAGGAGCCTGTGTTTCTAATTAAATAAGAGATGAGTTTAACACACTTTTAAATTTTTTTTATTGGGCTAATTAGTACAATGAGCATGTTGGTAATTCATATTACGGTTTTTTTAACGGGCGTTTTATTTGTCTTGGTCTCTAAATACATCAACAAAGACAACGCCAAATACCTTCTTTCAGGGTACAACACCATGTCCAAATCTGAACAGGAAAAATTTGACATCGTTGGCTATCTATCCTTTTTTAAACCCTTTTTCTACAACTGGGGTGTTTATTCAACAGTTTTGTATTTCGTGTTTTATTTTACGACAGATTTTCAGTGGGCCCTATGGGTTTGGATTGCAACACAAACGTTACCACTGCCCATTCTGATTGTTAAGGGGAAAAGATTTAAGAATAAAATGTGACTTATTAACTTGATTCTCAAGGTTTCGAGTTTAAAATTTGTATGTATTTTTAGACTCAAATCAACAGACTTTTTTAATGACCACCTCTCCCTCCAACAAAACGGCCATTGCCATCATAGCAGGACTTTTCTTTGTATTTGGCTTCATTACTTGGGTCAATGGAGCGTTAATTCCCTTTATGAAAACCATTAATGAGCTTACAGAAGCTCAGTCATATTTGGTCGCATCAGCTTCTTATATCTCATTTGTAGTGATGGCTTTGCCAGCTTCTTTTTTGCTGCATAAAATTGGCTATCGCAAGGGGATGTCTATCGGTCTATTTGTCATGGCTCTGGGCGCTTTGGTGTTTATTCCAGCTGCAGATTCTCGTACCTATTGGATGTTTCTGTTAGGGATTTTTATTCAAGGTACAGGGATGACGGTTTTGCAAACGGCTGCCAACCCGTATATTACCATATTAGGGCCCATAGAGAGTGGGGCGAAGCGTATTGCCATTATGGGCATCGCCAACAAAGTAGCAGGAGCCTTGGGGTCGCTTATTTTTGGGGCTATTCTTCTGAAAGGAATCGATGAGGTTAAAGGTCAGTTGTCTCACGTTTCACAAGCCGAAAAATCGGCCTTACTCAATCAAATGGCTGACAGTGTATTTGTGCCTTACGTGGTGATGACTATTGTGTTGTTTTTGTTGGGACTGTTGATGCGAATCGCTCCCCTTCCCCATGTGGAGGCCGTTGAAGAAGACAGTAAGACAAACGAAATCAATACCCAAAAATCCATTTTTCAATATCCGCATCTTTGGCTCGGAATGCTTACGCTCTTTGTCTATGTAGGGGCTGAAGTGATTGCTGGGGATACCATTATTGCCTATGGCATTGCACTGGGAATTTCAGCTACTAAAGCTAAATTTTTTACATCTTTTACCCTTTTGGCCATGGTTGTCACCTATGCGTTGGGGGTGATTCTTATCCCAAAACATCTAAGTCAAAAAAAGGCGCTGCAAATAAGCGCAGTGTTAGGCATGGTGTTTAGTGTGGCGGTCCTTACCACCAACGGAATTACTTCTGTATTGTTTGTGGCAGCTCTAGGAATCGCCAATGCTTTGGTGTGGCCTGCGGTGTGGCCACTCACGCTGCAGGGTTTAGGAAAACACACCAAAACAGCTTCCGCCTTGTTGATTATGGCCATTTCTGGGGGTGCCATCATCCCTCCTTTGTATGGAAGGTTGGTAGATCAAGGAAAAGAGGTTCTTATCTCGGCGGGCACGGATGCTTCCATCGCTTTGGCTACTGCCGCCAAAGAAAGTTATTACATCTTAATCCCTTGTTATGCAACCATCTTTATATTCTCAGTCTGGGGACACGCTTTAAACAAACAAACTCAAAAGAAAGGATAGGGGTAGAAAAACAAGCTTCTCAAAACCAAGTGGTTCGTTATCAATCAATAATTCCGATTCTTTTGGCGCGCTCTTCCCACTTTTTACGGGCAACGGCTTGTAGGTCTTCCACATGATCGCTTTCATCCATGATTTCGATACCCAAAAGCGTCTCAATTACATCCTCCATGGTCACAAGTCCTGTAACGGTTCCATATTCGTCAACAACGAGCGAAATGTGTTCTCGTTGGGTCATGAGGGTTTCAAAAATTTCTGGAATTCGAGTATCCCTATCAACGACAATGAGTTCTCTTCTAATGTGCGACAGGGGTAGGCTCCCTTTGTCGTTGATAAGCTCTTCAAGCACATTGTCTTTGAGGACATATCCTGTAATGATTTCAGGGTTTTCACCATGAACGGGAATTCTTGAAAAGCGCAACTTGGGGTTTTGATCAAAAAATTCTTGTATGGTCATGTGTTCAGGAGCGATTTTCATCACTGACCTAGGGGTCATGATGTTTCGCCCTCTAACTTCGTTTAACCGAACCATATTTTTAATCACGGTAGACTCTTTTTCTTCAATAACACCTTCTTGTTCAGCGATCTCGGCCATAGCAGAAAAATCCTCACGACTCATCACATTAGCCTCCCCTCTTTTTCCTAAAACCTTTGTAAAGAGCTGTAAAAACCAGAGCACTCCCGAATATTTAAAAACGGGTATGATCGAGCGTAAGAAAAGTGCTGTAATCTTAGCCAATTTTTTCCAGTAGGTAGCTCCCAAGGTTTTGGGAATGATTTCTGAGAGCAATAAGATAAGAACGGTCATGATGGCCGACACAACACCCACCATTGCCTCTTCGGAAAATGGAACTCCCAATAAGTGATAAACTTGCCCATTTCCCATTGATGAGTAAACGACCTTGGCTTGCACTCCCACCAAAATAGCGCCAACCGTGTGGGCAATCGTATTGAGCGTAAGAATAATGATTAAAGGTTCGTCTATGTTTTTTTTGAGTGTGTCGAGTGTTTGAGCATACTTGTGGCCCTCCCCCATTTTTAAGCTTATATAAGTGGGATTGATGCTCAGTAACACTGCTTCCAAAATGGAACATATAAAAGAAACCGCAATGGTCAGCAGGGCATATACAAAGAGTAATTCCATAAATCAAATTACAAAACGAAGATACGCTTTAACACCCAACCATAAAACAAAAAAAAAGTGATAAAGGCGAATGTCAATGTATTAAGGTATAAAAAAACTCATTTTAAGAGCAGTCAACACATTCAAGGCAAATTGCTTCTGTATAGTTTTTGTATGGTTTAATTTACGTGATATATAAAATTTATAGATCAATTTTATAAACCATTCAAATAACAAATCTAAATGAAAAAAATATCTCGAGTTCTTTTCGGCAAACATCATAAAACCTTCGTTCTTTTATTCTTTTCAATATGTGTCCATGCTCAGGTTGGTCACATCTTGTGGGAAGACGACTTCGACAGTCTCGACTCAAGTATTTGGAATGTAGACCAAGGAGATGGTTGTCCAGAACTCTGTGGTTGGGGCAATCAAGAGCTCCAGAGCTACCAAGATGATAATGTTTATATAGAAGAAATTCCAGGTGAGCCAGGAAACTATGCCCTTGTTTTAGAAGCGCGCAGTGAATCTAGCGGGAATCAGTCTTTCACGTCTGGAAAAGTAACTACTAAAAACAAATTGGCTGTCAAATATGGGATGATTGAATTCCGAATCAAGGTGCCCGATGATTTATCTAAAGGTCTTTGGCCAGCAGCATGGCTTTTAGGAACCAACCAAATATCAGATGGTTGGCCTTTCTGTGGAGAGATTGATATGATGGAAATGGGTCATAACACGGCGTTTAGAACAGAACAAGAATTTCCATCAGCCAACGAGAATAATTTGGTGGCGGCCAACCTTATTTTTTACGATGATTTAGCGTGTTCAGATCAAAACCCTACATGTGCGGCGAGCATTTCGTCTGATAAATATTACAATCAACCCTATCATACTTCCGCAACTCTTACAGATCGATTTCTGACTTATAGAATGTATTGGGATGAAGAGCAAATCAGACTGACTGTTGACGACAATGGTTTGGTGCAAAACTTGTATACTGGACCTTTCCCTATTGGCGAAAGTTCAGCGGCATTTACCAAACCTTTTTACTTACTGATGAACTTGGCTGTTGGGGGCAATTTCACAGATGCAGGATCTCCTTCAGGAGTCACAGCAGATTTTCCGGGCAAGATGTACATAGATTATGTTCGCATCAAAAAATGGAATGGTAGGGGCAAGGTATTTACTTCCGAAAAGGTGATGGCCAATGCGGGTGCCAATAAGGAATTAGATGAGGGAGAAGTACTAACGCTAGATGCTTCGGGCAGTTATGGACCCATAACTAATTATGTTTGGGAATTAGACGGCACTCAGGTTGCAACAACAAAAACCCATGACATTTCTTTAGATCCTGGAGCCTATGTGTTTACATTGACAGTTAGTGATCAATACGGCAATCAAGACACAGACCAAGTCAAAGTTAAGGTTGGAGGAAACGAAATTGGAGATGTCATTTGGGAAGACAATTTTGACACGCTGAATGATGAATATTGGAACATATCTACTGGTAATGGATGCGAGGAAGATTTATGTGGCTGGGGCAATCAAGAGCTACAAACCTATCAGCAAGACAATGTTTATATTGAAGAAATCGCTGAAGAGCCAGGCAACTATGCGTTGGTTCTAGAAGCTAAAAAAGAAACGGTCGGAACCAATGCGTTTACTTCTGGAAAAGTAACTACTGAAAACAAATTAGCCATAAAATATGGTGTTGTTGAAGTCAGGATGAAAACCCCAGATATTGAAAACGGGCTATGGCCTGCCGCATGGCTCTTGGGAATCAATCACCGAGAAGTTGGATGGCCATACTGCGGAGAGATCGATATGATGGAAATGGGACACTCAGTGAGCGAAAGACAGGCTGAGGGCTTTTCGGGATCACCAAACAACTTTGTACGAGCCAACCTTATTTGGTATGCAAGCGCCGCTTGTGCAACGGATAATCCCAGTTGTGCTGCGAGCATTGCTTTTGATAAATATTACACCACTCCTTATACACCCTCTTCGGCGCTCAACAACCGATATGTAACTTATAGGATGTATTGGAACGAAAGTCAAATCCGATTGACAGTAGTGGATGGCAATACGGAATACGATTTATATACAAATCCTTTTCCTATCGGACCCAATGAGGAGGCTTTCAAAAAACCGTACTACTTTTTGTTGAATTTGGCTGTTGGAGGAAGTTTTACAGGGCATTATGGCGATGATGACATATCTGCTCCTTTACCAGGAAAACTATACATAGATTATGTTCGTGTAAAAGACTGGAATGGACAAGGCGAGGTCTCTTTTTCTCAAGGAAATATTCTGGCAAATGCTGGCGCAGATATCGTAAAAGAAGATCTAAATAAAGATGGGGTAGAAATGGTAACACTTGATGGTTCTTCAAGTTATGGCCCCATTGCTTCCTATGAGTGGAGTGAAAACGGGATTGTTTTATCTCAAGACGAAGTAGCCAATCTCAGTCTTACTACGGGTGTTCACAACATTCGTCTGAAAGTAACCGATACTCAAGGCAACACCTCTTCGGATTATGTTAAAGTAGACATCAGAGAGTTGATCTGGGAAGACAATTTTGACGCTTTTGACACAAGCGTTTGGGAACCCGAGTTGGGTGATGGATGCGAACAAGATTTATGCGGATGGGGCAATCAAGAATTGCAATACTATACTTCCGAAAACATTGCCATAGCGCCTATTCCGGGCGATGAAGATAACAACGCACTTGTAATCACTGCCAAAAGTGAAAATAAAGGTGGAAAATCATTCACCTCAGCAAGGTTGAAGACGCAAGACAAGCTCACGGTTAAGTACGGACTTGTAGAAACCAGAATCAAAGTGCCCGATGATTTGTCTACAGGACTGTGGCCAGCGTTTTGGCTGCTTGGAAATAATATTTCTGAGGTTGGTTGGCCAAAATCAGGGGAGATTGACATGATGGAGATGGGATATAAAGGCCAATCACTTTTTGATGAAGGTTTTGAAGATGCTTCGGAAAATGATGTTGTAGGAGGAAACATCATATTCTACTCGGATGCTGCTTGTGCAGGCAACAACGCAACTTGTGCGGCAAGCATTGCAAGTGATAAATATTAT
Organism: Flavobacteriaceae bacterium; assembly: GCA_016780065.1. Lineage (GTDB taxonomy): Bacteria > Bacteroidota > Bacteroidia > Flavobacteriales > Flavobacteriaceae > UBA724. Next base: position 4,096 of record JADHML010000019.1, on the reverse strand, counting down.
ACTAAGCCTTACAGATCATCAACACCCCTTACCAACAGATTTTTGACCTACAGGATGTATTGGGACCCCAATGAAATTAGATTAACAGTCGTCGATAATGGGGTAGAGTTTGATTTTTATACAGGTCCTTTCCCATTGGGGGGCGATGCCGAAGAGTTTCACAATCCATTCTTCTTTGTCATCAACCTAGCTGTTGGTGGCAACTTTACAGACGCTGCTCAGAACAGCCAGGTCACTGCCAACCTTCCTGGTGAAATGCTGGTTGACTATGTCAGGGTGTTTAAATGGAACGGTTACGGTGAAGTAGGTAGTGGCTCGGGGCTTATTGCTAACGCAGGCCCTGACATCATCCAATGGGACGAGAACGGTGATGGTTTAGAGCAGATCTATCTAGATGGTTCATCCAGCTCACATCACTCGGGTCAAATCGCCTCTTACTCTTGGTCTATAGACGGAGAAGTTGTAGCTACAGAGGCACTGACCTCACTTACTTTGCCAAGGGGCAATTACACAGCTGTTTTGACAATTACTGACACTGAAGGCAATCAAGCAACTGATGAAGTGCTCATTACCATCAGTAGTGGAGGTTTGGCGCCGATTGCAAACGCTGGTCCAGACCAAAGTATTGAGGACGACAACGAAGACGATTTAGCCAATGTGACTTTAGATGGATCTTTGTCCGAGGAAGTTGCAGCCCCCATTGTAGGTTACAAATGGTTCTTAGGCGATACAGAATTGGCTTCGGGAATCAATCCAACGATCGAACTTTCTACCGGAATACACACCATAACCTTGGAAGTAGCCGATGAAGATGAGCTTACAGCCACTGACGAGGTTGTCATAACAGTCATCGACCCCGACAACAATCCACCAACAGCAAAAGCAGGAGAAGACCAAATCATCAATGATGAAGATGGCGATGATCTTGTAGAGGTTTTGTTTGACGGTTCTCAAAGCACGGATTCCGATGGTGTAATTGAAAAATATTTGTGGAAAGCTAACGGAGTAGAGATTGGAAATCAAGCTTCTTTCACCGCGAACTTGTCTACAGGAAATTATGACATTGAACTCACTGTTACGGACGATGATGGAGTTCCAGGCACTGACAATTTCAACCTTAACTTAGTAGACCCTGACAACAACGCTCCTGTGGCTGATGCAGGTGCTGATGTTTTTGTGATCGACTCAGATTTGGATGGAGTTGAAGATGTGGTCCTAAATGCTTCTGCAAGTAGTGATGAGGACGGGGATGTTGTTTCTTATAACTGGCTTAAAGAAGGCGAAATCATAAGTACAGAAGTTGAATTCCAAAGCACTTTCGCCTTAGGACAACACAACATCAACCTTGAAGTGACGGATGACGACGGCATAGTGTCAACAGATGAGGTGGTCATTATTGTCAACCAACTTCCTATTGCAAATGCAGGTGAAGATCAAACCATCATAGATACTGATGCAAACGGAACGGAGGAGGTGGTATTGGATGCGTCTGCGAGTTATGATCAAGATGGATCTTTGACCAACCATTCATGGGTCTATAAAGGTGCTGAAATAAGCACTCAAATCTCTTTCACCTATCCATTTGAAGTAGGAGCCAACGATGTGACTCTTAATATTACAGACAACTACGGATCTGAAGCAACCGATGGTGTCACAATTTTCGTTTCTTCTAGCGATAATGCTGCTCCGGTTGCAGATGCTGGACCCGATATAAGTATGTATGCAGATGTGGGGGCAAGTGAACTCACCCTACAACTCGATGGTACAGCAAGTACTGACACGGACGGATATATTTATAGCTACCGCTGGTTAGATGGCGAAACAGAACTCGCCACCGGCAGCTCTCCAGAACTAAATCTGGCCATAGGAACACACGAACTGCAATTAGAAGTTACCGACAACGAAGGGGCTAAAGGGTTTGATGATTTGACGGTTACTGTGATCCAAAAAATCAACGTTGCTCTTGAAAAACCTGTAACAGTGAGTAGTGTGGAAGAACAGTACAACGGCGACTTGGCTGTAGATGGTGACTATGAGACCAGGTGGTCTAGCCTTTTTGAGGATCCTCAATCGATAACAGTAGATCTGGGTATGCCTTACACAATTGATCAAGTAGTTCTTGTGTGGGAAGAAGCTTCTGCTAGAGCTTACGAAATCCAATTATCAGATGACAGCTCAAATTGGAATTCCATTTACAGCACCACTTCTGGAGATGGCAATACAGAGCGTCTAGATGTTGCCGGACAAGGCAGGTTTATCAGGCTATATGCGACGAGCCGTAACACAGAATATGGCTACAGCCTTTTCGAATTTGAAGTCTATGGTGAAGCTGCGGGGGGCGATGACGATACCCCTCCCACAAATTTAAGTGCATCATTGGTGTCGACCTCATCAAACTCGGCTACGTTTAACTTAAGTGCGAGCGACGATTCGGGTTATGTAATCTATACACTAGAGCAGGGTGGCAGCAAACAATTGTTTAGTGGCTCATCTGATGAGCAAATAGAAGCTATCTACACAGGTCTTTCCGCCCAAACCTCATATGAATTCACAATTAGTGTAAGTGATAATGCAGGAAATGAATCAGCAGAAACAAAAACGATCACTCTCACGACTCCCACGAGTGAAAACACCTCTTGTGGCGGGGAATCAGATGGGTCAACACAAGGCACTTTTAATGAGGGTTACTCCTACAGTTTTGAAACTCAAGGCAATTCAGTGTTCATTGAATTTGAACTTCTCGATTCAAAAAATGATGTGATTGCTTATTTGTGGAAAGAATCTCCTTTCGAGGAATCTCCAATGGAAAACATCGGAGGAAATCGATTTAGAGGGGTTGTAGGAAATCTTTCTAATGGCCAAACCATTAGTTATGCTTGTAAGTTTGCTTTTCAAGGGGGGCTCGCCGTTACAGAATATATTGAATATACGGTTGGGGACAATTGTATTGCTCCAAATGACAACTTCACTCTCGAAGCCATCGACACGAGTTGTATTGGCAATGATGATGGTGTGCTGAATATTGAAATTAAAGACACCTCTAACAGTTACAGGGTACAAATGTTAGGTCAAGAAGATATTATTATAAATAGTGGCACCACCTCAGCAACTTTTTCAGGTCTTTCTAGTGGGGATTATTCCGTGTGTTTTTCGATCGTTGGCGACGACAGCTATGAGCAATGTTTTGAGATAAATATTGGAGAACCTTTGCCGCTGACTTCCATGATTGGAATGGCTGATATGGACGGTTCAGTCGAAATGACAATGAGCGGGAGTACGCAATATTATGTGGATGTCAATGGAGAAGTCTTTATGACAAATAGTAACCAATTTAACGCTCAACTGCCGCCAGGGCTAAACTCTATCAAAGTATATACGGACTTGTCTTGTCAAGATTTTGTATACCATGAAATTTTCGTCCCCCAACAAATCCAATATTCCCCCAACCCAACCAAAGGAATGTTAGACATCTACGTAGGTGGTGAGGATCTTTATGTATGGGTGTCCGTGTATTCAATCAATGGGGCACTGGCTTACAAAAAAATCCATTCTGTTGGTCAGGAATCTCGTAAATTTTATGTGGACCTCAGTAATGTGTCGCCTGGAACTTACATGATTAACATTGAAGGTGAAACGACAAATCGAACCGTTAAAATTGTAAAAGAATGAAAAAGTTAATTCTCTTAGGCTTCATCGTTTTGGCGGGCTGTGGCAAGGATTCTTCTGAGGAATCCTCGCTTGACCCTGCTTCGGCCTTGTTGTCATTACCTGCCAATAATGTGCTCTGTGAAACAGGCACAAGTGTTTCTGAAACCCATAGCGATGTTGCCTTTACATGGGAAGTTTCGGCAAATACAGAAAGCTATGACTTGACCATTCAGAATCTTGAAACAAACGGCATTCAAAACGTTCGTGGTTTGACAGAACCAAATGCAATGGTTAAGTTGGAGAAAGGATCGGCTTATTCATGGGTCATAGAGTCTAAAAACACACAGACCACCAAAACTGCTACAAGTGATACATGGAAGTTTTATTTGGCAGGCCCAGGAACATCAAACCATGTGCCTTTTCCTGCCGCCCTGCTAAGCCCAGAGCG
>JADHML010000007.1 GCA_016780065.1 Flavobacteriaceae bacterium | reverse complement strand
CTCAACTCGTAACTTCCGAACAGTTTTTACCAATTGTCCCTCTTCAAGCCGAAGAGACAACCACCACGGATTATATTTACGAACCTCAACAATCTGAAATCGTAAACACCCTTATTCCTAAAGCGCTTAAAACCCAGTTGTTTAAGGCCATACGAGATTCTTTTGCTAGTGAGCACGGTGCTCGTATGACTGCGATGCACAAAGCCACCGACAACGCGACCGAGCTTAGAGATCAGCTTAAACTGACTTACAATAAGGCGCGCCAAGCCGCTATTACCAACGAGATACTAGAGATCGTCGGAGGAGCGGAGGCATTGAAAAGCTAACCTCTGGCATTAAAGTTGATTTACTTTGCTAAATTGGCAGTAATGAAACTTTCTGTTTTCTTATTATATCTATCGATCGTTTGTTTGGGTTGTGGGTCTTCCCAAAATCAAGGAATGAAGCCCATATTAGACAACAACCCGCCTTTTGAAGTGTTGTCTGTCACGGCCACTCCTTGGGTGTCTGGGGTGCGTGGAGGAGGCTCTGGAATCAATATCGAAATAAAACTCAATAAGCCAAGCGACGCGCTGCTTTATGTATATTATCAAGACCAAAAAGCTCAGATTGATTACCGAAAATCTGATCTCAAAACAAGTGTATATCGAGCCTACATTTCCACACCTCCGCAAGCCCCCCGAGAACTCATACTCCACAATGATCCAATAAAAGAGTACGGGAATCCTCCACCTCTTTTTAGATTAAAAAATGACCAATTGGTAATTGTGTACCTCAAAAAAAAGAAGACCTACTACACCATTGTACATAAAGTTCAACGTCAACCTTCTATAAATTATATGTAATCTTGTGATTACACCCGAATCGTTGTACCTTAGAAAGCAAATCAATACTCTTGTTTGACCCAAGACAATTCATCAAGGAAACTTTTGTATATGGGTTGGCAACCGTGGTTCCACGCGTGCTTAATTTTTTGTTAGTACCTCTTCACACACAGACACTTCCTGTTGAAGGTTATGCAGAGAATACCGCCTTTTATGTATATGCCGCTTTTTTTAACATCCTGCTCACCTATGGGATGGAGACCAGTTTTTTTAGATTTTTTAGTCAATCAAAAAATCCCAAACAAGTTGTCAGCACCGCGACAATTACCTTAGCATTCACAACCCTACTTGTTTTCAGCATACTTTTTTTACAGACAAACTCAATTGCAGAAGCATTAGGAATGGCACCCTATCATTTTTCTTTGTTATTAGGGGTTTTGCTTTGTGATACTTTAGTGGTGTTGCCCTTTGCTTATTTACGCGCCACGGGGAAGGTTCCAAAGTTTACCTTTTTAAAACTGTCTAATGTATGTATCTACGCAACATTAAATGTATTGTTTTTGTGGTGGTTTCCTCTACAAGGCATTTCTCTGCCGTGGGGGACAGATCCAGTACAATATGTGTTCATCTCCAATTTGCTAGCCAGCGCCTTTGTCTTGTTGTTTTTACTTCCATTTTATTTTCAGATTCAATGGAACTGGCATGCAGCGTTGTTGCGAAAAATGTTAGGGTATGGCGCTCCTATCATGTTTGCAGGGATTGCTTTTGTGATCAATGAAAATTTAGACAAATTGCTTATTCGTTATTATATTGATGACGCCACCATGGGCGCTTACAGTGGGTGTTATAAGTTGGCGGTTTTTATGACTCTTTTTGTCCAAGCGTTTAGATTAGGAGCAGAGCCATTCTTCTTTAATTATGCACAACATCGAGATGCGCCAAAAGTTTATGCGCTGATCATGAAATATTTTGTGTTGTTTGGAGGGTTTTTATTGCTTACAGTAGGGGTCGGCATAGAACCCCTTAAAGAGGCCCTTATTCGTAGACCCGAATATTGGGTGGCCATAGATATTGTTCCTATCATATTGTTGGCTAATTTGTTTTTGGGGATTTACCACAACCTATCGGTTTGGTATAAACTAACGGATCGCACATCCTATGGTATGTATATTTCTTTGGCTGCCGCAACCGCAACCATATTATTGAATATTTGGCTCATTCCGTTGATAGGCTTTATGGGAGCTGCTTGGGCAACTCTTTTGGCTTATGGATGTATGGCGTTGGCGTCTTATGTGTTAGGCAAGAAACATTACCCTATACCTTATCCTACCAAACGTATTTTAGGATACCTTGTTTTAAGTGCTGGCCTCTGTGCTGTTCATTGGACAAAGTTCTCCGGACAATTGGGTGTTGGAGCGCTGTTCGTTTTTGTATTTTTGTCAATAGGCTTCTTTATGGAGCAACGAGAACTCAAACAATTGTTTCGCTTATGAACATTCGTATCATCAACCAATCAGACCATCCACTACCTCATTATGAAACCAGTGCTTCTGCAGGAATGGATTTGCGAGCTAACCTTGACGCGCCCGTGACCTTAGCCCCCATGGAAAGAACACTGATCAAAACAGGGTTGTTCATAGAGTTGCCCCTTGGAGTCGAAGCACAGGTTCGACCTCGCAGTGGATTGGCTCTTAAAAAAGGGATTACAGTGTTAAATGCTCCAGGCACTATTGATGCAGACTACAGAGGTGAAATAGGCATTATATTGATTAACCTATCTCAAGAAAATTTTACAATTGATCATGGCACACGTATTGCTCAATTGGTGATTGCAAAGCACGAACAAATCTCTTGGGAGCTTACAGAGTCTCTAAGCGTTTCTGAACGCGGCTCAGGAGGATTTGGAAGTACAGGACTAAAATGAACATATGAAGATTATCGTACCGATGGCTGGACGCGGTTCAAGACTGCGACCACACACTTTAACCACCCCGAAACCCTTGATCGCTGTTGCAGGCATGCCGATTGTTGAGCGCCTGGTTCGGGATATTGCAGCGATTGTCAAACAGCCCATCACAGACATTGGTTTTGTATTGGGTGACCCTGCTTTTTTTGGAGATGAAGTAGTAGAACATTTGACCAAATTAGCCAAAGACCTGAATGCGGCTCCTCATATTTTTAGACAAAACACCCCTCTAGGCACAGGTCATGCTATTATGTGCGCCGAGCCTATTTTATCTGGCCCGGCAGTGGTTGCTTATGCCGACACCCTCATCCGCGCAGATTTCAACTTAGACCCCGAGGTTGATGCCGCTATTTGGGTCAAGCAAGTTGACAACCCACAGGCCTATGGGGTTGTACAACTCAACGATAACGGCGATGTAAAAGGAATGGTTGAAAAACCCCAACAATTTGTTTCTGACATGGCAGCCATAGGAGTGTATTATTTTAAAGAAATAGGCCAATTAAAAGCCGAACTACAAAACGTCATCAATGAAAACCTTACACGAGGGGGTGAATACCAGATCAATGATGGAATCTTGAGGATGATTCAAAACGGAAAACGTTTTGTGCCTAGCAAAGTTGCGGAATGGATGGATTGTGGAAATCCTGAGATCACCATCCAAACCAATCAAAAAATGTTACAGTTTTTACACGACGAGGGAGAGGTCTTGGTTGCAACTCACACCAATCACAACAGCACCATCATTCCACCGTGTTTTATTGGAAAAGGGGTCAAGCTGACCAATAGCACCGTGGGGCCTTATGTCTCTTTGGGCGCAGATACTCGTGTTGAAAACAGCACGATTGAAAACAGCATTGTACAATCAAATACCGTATTGACCAATGCGCATATTAAAAACTCCATGATTGGAAGCCATGTGCTTTACGATGGTCATTTTACCACCTTAAGCTTAGGAGATTTTTCAAAACTAACCTCATAGAGATGAAACCCCTGTGGCTTATCGGAACCATGTTATTGCTACTAGGAGCTTGCAAGGCTCTTAAAACAGATTTTGACAACACCACTGCAAACACAACCCCTGAGCTTCTTGCAGGTGCTCAAGCCGCACAGTCGTCTTGGAATACTCTGAATTTAAGGGGGGTCGTGATGGCGAATTTTGAGGACTCTAGCCAACGTATAAGTACAAATATTCGAATCGAATCCCAAAAACAAATATGGATCAATGCTTCCATGATTGTTCCCATTGGCAGGGCCAAGATTGATACTTCAGGCGTGGCCTTTTATGAGGTTTTAGGCAAGTCGTATTACCAAGGAGATTTTTCGGCCATTCAAAAAATATTAGGAGTTAATCTAGGGTATCAAGCACTAGAAAACAGTTTGTTGGGACGTCCGTTTTTACCCGAACTCTTGTTAAACGCTCGGCTCAGCAAACACAAATCAGGATATCAACTCAAGGCAAGGCAGGGGAAATTAGAGTTTGTCTGTAGATACAATCAGGATTTTTTACTTCAATACCAACATGTGTATATTGGTAAACAACAATTGGAGGTAAATTATTCTGACTATCAAAAAAAGAGCAACCACTGGCTCCCTATGAAAGTGAATTTTCAAGCTCAATCACGTCTTAACCAATCCTCTTTAGAGTTTAATTTTCGAAATGTCGTTGTTGACCCCCCCTTGCGTTTCCCTTTTCAAATCCCTAAAAACTATACCCCTATAACCCCATGAGAACTATTTGTTTTTTGATGGTATTTTGTTTTATGGGTCTAGGGTATGCTCAAAGCGCTAAGGCTCGTTTAGAGGCCCAGCGCAAGCAACTCCAACAAGAGATTGTACAAATTAATGGTTTGATACAACAGAACAAAAACACCACCTCCAACGCTTTAGAAACCGTTGAGAACTTGGAGCTTAAAATTGAACGGTTAGATCAACTCATCCGATTGACCAACCGACAGGTCAATACTCTGAATCAACAGATTCAAGTCAATCAAAGAAACATAGAAAATTTACGTTCGGAACTTTCTGTACTTAAAGCAGACTATGCCGAAATGATTGTTAAGTCAAGAAAAAATACTTCTCAGCAAAACCGTCTCATGTTTTTACTTTCATCTGAAAGCTTTTGGCAAGCAGTGAAGCGTATACGATATATGAAGCAATATGCTGCTTACCGCCAAAAACAAGGGATTAAAATTGCCGAAAAAACCCAAACCCTCCAAGAGCTTAACATCACCCTAAATCAACAGAAATCTACCAAAGAATCTCTACTTACTGAAAACCGTTTAGCCCAACGACAACTCGAATCCGAACGCAGCTCCCAAAGAGAATTGATACGCAGCTTACGCAGCAAATCTTCTCGTTATGCTTCTCAAATTAAAAAGAAACAAGAACAAACAGCGCGTATCAATAAAGAGATTGATCGCTTGATTCGAGAGGCCATTGCGGCTTCTAACAAAAAAGCAGGGACCACTTCAGCTGAATTTGCTCTTACGCCTGAAGCAAAGGCATTATCGGCTGGGTTTTCTTCAAACAAAGGTCGTTTGCCCTGGCCCGTCCGTAAGGGTGTGGTCATTCAAAAATTTGGCACCCAGCGACACCCTGTGGTGCGTACAACAACCATTAAAAGCAGCGGCGTGACCATTGCCACCAGCCCGGGCGCCAAGGTTCGTTCGGTCTTTGATGGAAGGGTTTTGAATATTGTTCAATTTCAGGGAAGCAACCCGATTGTACTGATTCAGCATGGGAGTTACGTGACAGCTTATAAAAACTTAGCAACAGTCGAGGTTCAAAAAGGGGAGAAAGTATTGGCCAAACAAAACATTGGAACAGTGTTTACCAACTCAGACACCAATAGAACTACTTTACAATTTAGCATCTTCCGAACGACGACACCCCAAAACCCTGCAGACTGGATCTATCAGATGCAATAAGCCTATTCAATGACCAGTTTGCGCGTGAGAACCCAATGGGGGTGATGAATTCGTAGAAGATACAGACCAATTGATAGTCCACGGACATCCAACAATTCGCTAGTGATTTGTTCTTGAATCAATTGACCGGAAAGGTTGTAAAGAGAAACCTTTACAGGCTTAGGGAGCCCTTTGAGGTATACATTGCCTTCTGAAACCGGGTTGGGGGTGATTGTAAACGAAGGATTCTCGTGGATTGATAAAGTTTCCCCTAATACAAAAGGCCCCATGTCAGCAACATTTTTTTCATGTTCTGCTCCAGAGAAATAGTCAGTGCAAGTTGTTATTCCGGAATCTAAGTTATTAAACACCACCCACTCACTATCGTCAAAGTTGGGGTTGGCAGATGTTACTGTAACTTTTCTGTAAGCACGACCATCTGAATATTCCCAACACGTATCATCGCCATTGTCGTAAGTAAAAACACCATTGTTCTCGCTAAAGGTGCCATACGCATCAACTATGGTGTTGCCATTAAATAATATAAAACCATCATCACCATTTCTGCTCGCAACAGAAGCTCCGGAAATGTCTGGACTTTGCCCATAAACAGTTGTGAAGCCCGAAATTGATCCTGCAATTATGTAAAATGCTCCAGCATCGAGACTTCCTGAAAGATCGCGTGTTGATGTTCCGCCAGAACTTCCAGTCCATGAAGTCAACGACCAATCCGTTAAGTCAACAGTTCCACTCGAGTAATTGTAGAGTTCCACAAACCTGCCCTGGCTGTCATTGTCAGCAGGGTCGGCAAGTTCAGTAATCATAACCTGACTGTGAACAGAAAAAAAAGCCAAGCAAATAAATAGGTGAAAAGACAAAAAATGTTTCATGACAAAAAGATTTGGAGGTTTCCACCAAATTTACAGAAAAAAGAGGCAAATAAGATCGAGCTGACAAAAAAAATTAACCCAATTTATGAGCGCTCATGAAGGCGAGCGATGTATTTACCAATCATATCAAATTCCAAATTCACGAGGTTTCCTACTTCAATTTGGTGAAAATTGGTGTGTTCATGTGTGTAGGGGATAATGGCTACGCTAAAACGATCTTTTTGAGCATCGATGACCGTTAGGCTGGTTCCGTTGATTGTAATGGAACCCTTTTCGATAACGATATTTCCTAAATCAGGATTGAATCTAAAGGTGTATCGCCAACTTCCGCTTTCATCGTCTACAGACAGGCATTTACCCACTTGATCGACATGCCCCTGCACAAGATGCCCGTCGAGTCGATCGCCTAGTTTCATGGCGCGCTCCAAATTGACAACTTTTCCTACTTTCCAGTCACGTAAGGCAGTTTTTTCTAAGGTTTCTTGAATGGCCGTTACAGTATGAACACTTCCTTCAATAGCTACCACCGTTAGGCATACCCCATCGTGTGCCAAGCTTTGATCGATTTTGAGGTGATCGGCAAGAACACTTTCCACACGAATATGTATGTTTTCTTGATCGCGATTGATAGCTACAATTTTCCCCAAACACTCAATAATACCCGTAAACATAGACCCGAATTTGGTTAACTTTGCCAAAAATACGCATAAAAGATGAGCAGTTTGGTTTTAGGGATTTCGATAGGTGACCCCAACGGCATTGGCCCAGAAGTCGTGCTAAAAACCTTTTCTGACGCTCGAATGTTTGACTTTTGCACCCCAGTTGTGTATGCCCGGGCAGATTTTTTGGAATCTCAAAGCAAGCACTTTGGATTAAAGGTACCTATACAACCTCTCAAAGATCGTCCACAGCGCAGGACATTGAATGTAGTTGATTGCTGGAAAAATAACCCTGAAGTTGAGTATGGCAAAGAAACCAAATCAGCAGGCGTATATGCTTTAGAATCGCTAACAGCAGCGACTCAATCTCTTAAAAACGGAACCATCCAAGCTTTGGTGACTGCTCCCATAAACAAAGCCTCTATACAAAGTGATCATTTTGCTTTTCCAGGACACACCGACTATCTCGCTCAAGAACTAGGAGGCAATGCACTGATGTTTATGATTCACAACCAACTTCGCGTAGGGCTGCTTACAGACCATGTGCCCATTAGTGAAGTCACAAAAATGTTGACTACAGAACACATTGTGGATAAACTCAAACTAATGTCTCAATCCCTTCAAAAAGATTTTGGCATTCGCAAACCCAAGATTGCAGTACTGGGCATCAACCCTCATGCGGGTGACCATGGAGTGATTGGCACCGAAGACGATCAGATTCTGGCCCCTATATTATCAGCCGAACAGATTGAGAACACCTTATTGTTTGGTCCGTTTTCCGCGGATGCCTTTTTTGGAAGCCAAGAATTCTTAAAATATGATGCGGTTTTGGCTGCTTATCACGACCAAGGACTTATTCCTTTTAAGACCCTATCTTTTGGAGAAGGGGTCAATTATACGGCTGGCTTATCGGCTGTTCGTACCTCTCCAGATCATGGAACAGCTTTTGCAATTGCAGGGAAAGGCCTTGCGGATCACCACTCTTTTCGACAAGCGGTTTTTGCTGCTTTGGACATTGTGGGCAAACGCCAAGAATTCCTTCAAATAAACGCAAATCCACTCCCAATAAGAGATAATAAAAAAACAAAAAAAAGAGACTAAGCGCCAGTTTTAGGCTTTGGGCTAATTTTTATATCTTTGGCGCCCGTAACGGAAATAAAGATGGAGCGTTTATCGGAGTTTGAGGTAAAGTTTTCCGGATTAAAAGACGGAGTTCATCGATTTGAATTTTCGATTACGGATAAGTTCTTTGAGGAATTTGAGTATGAAGACTTCAACAGCGTAGACGCATCCGCTGAGTTGATTTTGCAAAAAAAGCCAACCCTAATGGAGGCACATTTCGTTATGCAAGGTCAAATCAACCTAAATTGCGATGTTACGAACGAACCTTTTGATCTAGACATAGCTCACTCGTTTGATTTTGTGATCAAGTTTGGTCCAGATTTCAGCGACGATCATGAAGATTTGCTTGTCCTACCGCATGGCGCTCACAGCTTTGATGCTTCTCATCACCTATATGAACTTTTGGTGCTTAGCATCCCACAAAAAAGAGTTCATCCGGGCGTTGAAGATGGAACATTAGATTCTGAGATACTCAATAAGCTAGAAGAGCTTAGACCCTCACAAGAAAAACCTTCCCAAAACGGAACAGATCCGCGTTGGGATGTATTAAAGAAATTAAAAGAATAAAAATAGAGCCATGGCGCACCCTAAAAGAAAAACATCAAAAACCCGTCGCGACAAACGACGCACCCATTACAAAGCAACTGCACCACAGATTGCAGTTTGCTCAACAACCGGTGAATCTCATTTGTACCACCGTGCACACTGGCACGAGGGTAAATTGTATTATCGAGGAAAAGTGCTCATCGACGCTGCTGCAGAAACAGCATAAAAGCAATCTTCCCATTATTAAATTCAAAAAACGCTTCTTTGAAGCGTTTTTTTATTTCCCTAAAAAGTCAAAAAATTTGTTTTTTTTGGGCCAAAACCATCATTTTTCACTAATTTTCCGCCCTATTTGCGTGTTTTTTAATCAAAAACAACACAAATGAACAACAAACAAACTGCCGCTATAACCGCTGTTGGGGCCTATGTTCCTGACAATATTTTGAGCAATAATGACCTAGAGCAAATGGTAGAAACCACAGATGCTTGGATTCGCTCAAGAACTGGAATCTCTGAACGTCGCATATTGAATGAAGAAGGTCAAGGGACTTCGTACATGGCCATTCGTGCTGCTGAAGACCTTTTGCGTCGTGGCAATCTCAACCCAAAAGATATAGACTGTTTGCTTGTTTGTACAACAACCCCAGATATGTCAGTAGCGGCAACAGCCGCCTATGTGGCTACTAAAATCGGAGCCACAAACGCTTTTGGATATGATCTTCAAGCTGCTTGTTCAGGATTTCTTTATGGAATGTCCACTGCCGCAGCCTATGTGGCATCTGGTAGATATAAAAAAGTATTGCTTATTGGGGCAGATAAAATGTCTTCAATAGTTAATTATGAAGACCGAACCACCTGTATCATTTTTGGAGACGGAGCTGGAGCAGTATTGTTCGAGCCTAACGAAGAAGGATTTGGTTTGCAGGACGAATATTTTCGAGTAGACGGGACAGGCCGAGAGCATCTTCGCATAGAAGCTGGCGGCTCCATGCTTCCTACTTCTGCTGAAACCATTGCTGCAAAACAACACTATATTAAACAAGAAGGGAAAACCGTTTTCAAATTTGCCGTATCCAATATGGCTGAAGCTGCCGAGCAGATCATGAAGCGCAACCACCTTTCACACGAAGATATTCAGTATTTGGTTCCACATCAAGCAAACAAACGTATCATAGATGCTACCGCATCTCGTATGGGGGTTTCTGATGAGAAAGTATTAACCAATATTGAACATTACGGCAATACCACAGCAGCTACGCTGCCATTGTTGTTGTCGGATTTTGAACATCTGTTCAAAAAAGGAGACAACTTAATTTTTGCAGCCTTTGGTGGTGGATTCACTTGGGGCGCAACATGGCTCAAATGGGCTTATCAATCATCAAAACACTAACACAATTTATTATGGAACTCAAAGAGATTCAAAACCTAATCAAATTTGTTGCCAAGACTGGCGTCAGTGAAGTCCAATTGGAATTGGGCGATGTTAAACTCACAATTAAAACTCAAGACGGTGTGGTTCAGCAAGTGGTTTCAGCACCTGTAGTGGAGGCCTTGCCAGTAACCGCTGCGCCTGTTGCTCCCGCTGCTCCTGTTGCACCTGCAGCACCTGCCGCTGTAACAGAAACGGCTCCAAGTGAAGATGAGGGCTTGATCACGATCAAATCTCCCATCATAGGAACCTTTTACCGTCGTCCTTCACCAGACAAACCTAATTTTGTTGAGGCTGGATCCGTAGTCAATGAAGGAGATGTGCTCTGTGTGGTTGAAGCCATGAAACTCTTTAATGAGATAGAATCCGAAATTTCCGGAACCATTGTTAAGGTATTGGTGGACGATGCTTCTCCAGTAGAGTTTGACCAACCACTATTCGTTATTGACCCATCATAAGTCACAAAAAAGAAAACACTATGTTTAATAAAGTGCTAATTGCCAATCGCGGTGAGATTGCCCTTCGTGTGATACGAACCTGTAAAGAGATGGGTATCAAGACCGTTGCGGTCTATTCAAAAGCAGATGCCGAAAGTTTGCATGTAAAGTTTGCAGACGAGGCGGTTTGTATTGGTCCAGCTCCCAGTGCAGAGTCTTATTTGAAGATTCCTAACATCATTGCAGCTGCTGAGATAACCAACGCAGACGCGATACATCCAGGTTATGGTTTTTTGTCTGAAAATGCAAAGTTCTCTAAGATATGTGATGAACATAAAATAAAGTTTATAGGGGCCTCTAGTGAGATGATTGATCAAATGGGGGATAAAGCCACTGCAAAAGCCACGATGAAAGCGGCTGGCGTGCCTACCATCCCAGGTTCAGACGGGCTTATAGATGATTTTGCAGCATGTAAAAAATTGGCCAAGAAAGTTGGCTACCCTGTAATGCTAAAAGCTACCGCAGGTGGTGGAGGTAAAGGAATGCGAGCGGTTTGGTCTCCCGATGATTTACAAAAAGCATGGGATAGCGCTCGTCAAGAAGCCAAGGCCGCGTTTGGTAATGATGGCATGTATATGGAAAAACTCATTGAGGAGCCTCGCCATATTGAAATTCAAATTGTTGGGGATTCCTATGGAAAAGCCTGCCACCTTTCAGAGCGAGACTGTTCTATTCAGAGACGTCATCAAAAACTAGTCGAGGAGACCCCGTCACCGTTTATGACAGACGCTTTGCGTAAAAAAATGGGTGCTGCTGCAGTCAAAGCCGCTAAGTTTATAAAATATGAAGGAGCAGGAACCGTAGAGTTTTTGGTGGACAAACATCGAAACTTCTATTTTATGGAAATGAATACTCGGATCCAAGTAGAACACCCCATTACGGAACAAGTTATTGACTACGATTTGATAGCAGAACAGATTAAAGTAGCTGCTGGAATGAAAATTAGCGGCAAGAACTATTTCCCAAAAATGCACGCAATCGAGTGCCGCATCAATGCTGAGGATCCCTATAATGGGTTCCGACCGGCGCCAGGTATGATACGGACCTTACATACTCCTGGAGGACATGGTGTTCGGCTAGATACTCACGTGTACAGTGGTTATGTAATTCCGCCTCATTACGACTCTATGATTGCTAAGCTCATTACTACTGCGCAAACACGTGAAGAAGCCATCAATAAAATGAGACGTGCTTTGGATGAGTTCTTTATTGAGGGGATCAATACCACCATTCCTTTTCATAGACAATTGATGGATCATCCAGCTTTTGTGGCCGGAAACTATACCACCAAGTTTATGGAGGATTTTGAGATAGACCCTAAAAAGTAGTTATTATCTTCAAGTTTATTTGGGCAAAGAACGGAAACCCATATTGTAAAGGGTAAACCCTAATACATCTGCATAGAGAGCAATGGATTTTGAAGTAGGGGTGCCCGCTCCATGGCCTGCATCTGTTTCAATTCGTATCAATACTGGGTTGTCCCCCTGATGCTTTTCTTGAAGGGTTGCAGCAAACTTAAAAGAATGTGCTGGCACAACTCTATCATCGTGGTCTCCGGTAGTGACCAAGGTTGCAGGATAATGGGTTCCTGACTCAAGGGTATGCAAAGGAGAATAACCCCTAAGGTATTGAAACATTTCCTCAGATTGTTCAGAAGTTCCATAATCATATGCCCAACCTGCTCCTGCTGTAAAAGTATGGTAGCGCAACATGTCTAGTACACCCACGGCAGGCAAAGCTACTTTGGCTAAATCTGGACGCTGGGTCATGGTCGCTCCGACGAGCAATCCACCATTTGAACCACCTCGAATGGCTAGATATTCGGGAGAAGTATATCCTTCTTCAAACAAATGTTCTGCTGCAGCAATAAAATCATCAAATACATTTTGCTTTTGCATTTGAGTGCCTGCTTTGTGCCATGATTTTCCATACTCACCACCACCTCTCAAGTTTGGGACCGCATACACCCCGCCAAGAGACATCCATGTGGCATTGACTACACTGAACGAAGGGGTAAGACTGATATTAAACCCACCATAACCGTAAAGCATGGTAGGGTTTTTTCCGTTCAAACGGGTTCCTTTTTTATAGGTAATGATCATCGGAACTTTTGTGCCATCTTTTGAGTTGAAGAACACTTGTTTGGATTCATAATCATCAGGCGAAAAGGGGATGTTCGGCTTCCAATAAGTTGTAGATTCTCCAGTTTTGGGGTTATAGGCAAAGTAGGATCCAGGGGTATAATAATTTGAAAAACTGAAGTATAGTGTTTTTTGGTCTTTTTTACCTCTAAAACCACCAGCACTACCCAAACCAGGAAGCTGCACCTCGCGGATGGCCTTTCCTTCATAATTGTACTGATAGACCTTGGATATGGCATCAATCATATACTCGGCAAAAAAGTACCCAGAACCTTTGCTTGGGATCAACACATGTTCTGTTTCTGGAACAACATCAACCCAATGTTTGGGTTGGGGATTGGACGCTTTTGTACGAATGATTTTTTTGTTGGGCGCATCCAAGTTTGTTACAAGGTAGAGCGTGCTTCCATCATTGTCTAATAGATAGGTATCAGAATCAAAGTGATCTAGAATTGTGATAAGAGGACCATTCAAGTCTTGGAGTTCTTTGACAAACAACTTATTCCCTGAAGTAGACTTTGAAGCCGATATGATTAAGTAGCGGGCATCCTCTGTGACACTGCCGCTGACATATCTGTATTTTTCATCACCCCCAAAAACCAGTATGTCATCGCTCTGGGGTGTTCCTAGTTTGTGATAATACAGTTTGTGTTGGTCAGTTTTGGCCGACAACTCACTGCCTTTGGGCTTGTCATACGATGAATAGAAAAACCCTTCATTGCCTTTCCAAGAGATCCCACTAAACTTGACATCGACTAAGGTGTCTCCCATTTGTTTATGGGCATGTACATCCATGGTAATGATTTTTCGCCAGTCGCTACCCCCTTCAGAAATTGAATAGGCAAGAAGGCGTCCGTTTTTTGAGAAACTCAATCCCGCCAAAGCGGTCGTACCATCTTCTGAAAACGAATTGGGATCTAAAAACACTTGAGGTTTTTCGTTTTCTTTTTTACGATACAAAACATAGTGGTTTTGAAGCCCTGAGTTTTTGTAAAAATAGGTGTAATCCCCTTCTTCAAATGGGGCAGAAATTTTTTCGTAATCCCAAAGATGCTCTAAACGTTTTTGAAGTTCATCTTTAAAAGGGATTTGATTTAGGTATGCGAAAGTAAGCTTGTTTTGCGCTCCCACCCAAGCCGCAGTTTCATCAGACAAATCGTCTTCTAACCAACGGTAAGGGTCAGATACTTGAACACCAAAATAGGTGTCAACAATTTTTTCTTTTCGGCTTTCAGGATAGTTCAATTCAGAAGTACTTTGACAAGAATAGATCACCAGGGTCATGGCAATGAAGATGAGGACTTTCATAACGCAAAAAATATAGATTATTGCGTGAAGATAGAAAAAATGTTAAACCCAGCCCTTACTATGCAATACCTCGGCAATTTGAACTGTATTGGTTGCAGCTCCTTTTCTGAGGTTGTCAGCTACAATCCACAGATTGATGCCTTTGTCTTGAGATTCGTCTTTGCGAATTCGCCCCACAAACACATCATTTTTGTTTGCGGCTGTCAACGGCATTGGGTATTCATTATTTTCTAAATCATCTTGTACGACAATCCCAGGGGTTTCAGACAAAATGGAGCGAATATCATTCAAATCGGGGGACTCATTTAAGGTAAGGTTTACCGACTCGCTGTGTCCTCCAACTACAGGAATTCGGACGGCTGTGGCAGTTACTTGAATGCTGGGGTCAAGAATTTTATGGGTTTCATTCACCAACTTCATTTCTTCTTTGGTGTAGCCATTGTCCATAAACACATCACAGTGGGGCAAAGCATTGCGATGAATGGGGTGTGGATATGCTTTCTCACCTTCAACGCCTTGATATTCGTTTTCGAGTTGTTGTACCGCTTTTACGCCGGTACCAGTAATAGATTGATAGGTTGAAACGACCACTCTTTGGATGCCGTATTTTTTGTGGATCGGTGCCAAAGCCATTACCATTTGAATGGTAGAGCAATTGGGATTGGCTATGATTTTATCATTGGGTGTCAGGGAGTCTGCATTGATTTCTGGAACTATCAATTTATGGTTTGGATGCATGCGCCAAGCAGAGGAGTTGTCAATCACTGTGGTGCCAACTTCAGCAAATTTGGGCGCCCACTCTAGTGAAGTATCACCTCCTGCAGAGAACAAAGCCAAGTCAGGCTTCATTTCTACGGCGGTTTGCAATCCAACAACGCTGTATTCTTTGCCGTCGAAAATCATTTTTTTTCCAACAGAACGCTCCGAGGCTACGGGAATAAACTCTGTTATCGGAAAGTTTCTTTCCTCGAGTACACTTCGCATGATTTCGCCAACCATTCCGGTAGCACCTACAACTGCAACTTTCATATGTTTTAATTTGGATGGCAAAAGTAGCCATAAAATCGTCCCAACCCATCAATCAAATCGAAATTATCAAAAAAATAACAAAAAGTTACAGAAATAACAAACTCAATCGTCAATGATCACGCGTCGGACCCTTTGCGAAATGGCGGTAAGAATTTCATATGAGATGGTTTCTGCTTGTTCTGCAAAAGCCTCTGCGTTTTGATTTTTGTTACCAAACACGACTACTTCATCTCCTTCAGTACAATCAATTTCAGTCACATCGACCATAATCATATCCATACATACGTTTCCTAGTATGGGGGCTTTGTGACCATGAATCCATACAGCTCCTTTCCCATTTCCATAATGTCGTCCAATGCCATCTGCGTGTCCGAGAGGGAGTGTGGCAGTTCGTGTTTTTTGGGTTGCTATAAAGCCTCGGTTATACCCTACCGAGCTTCCCGATTTCACTTCATGGATTTGAGAAATATTTGTTTTAAGCACCGCTACGGGTTTCAAGTGAGTACTTATTTGGGGGTCATTACCATATCCATATAAACCGATGCCGCTACGAACCATGTTATGATGGGCTTCAGGGTAGTTAAATATTCCTGAAGTATTTAGTACATGATAGATGGGTTTTGGTCCAAAAATAGGTTTAAGAGTATCAAATTTTTGAAGTTGTAGACGTGTAAATGCTTTCTCGTTTAAATCTTCCGTTGCAGCCAAATGTGAGAGCACACCTTGTACCTTCATGGAGGAGGACAAAAGCTCTTGGCAGACGGCTTCTGCTTGGTCAGTGGAAAACCCCAGTCGGTTTAATCCCGTATTGAATTTAAGGTGAACAGGATAGTTATGAATTTCCTTTACGGCTAAAACTTTTTCTAGGGCGTGCAACACATGCCACCCGTAAACACTAGGCTCTAATTTATTTTCGACCAGGCGATCGAGTTCATGAGTTTGTGGGTGTAGTACTAAAATAGGCACTTGGATTCCTTCTTTTCGGAGTGCAGCCCCCTCAGCCACATAGGCTACAGCCAAATAGTCAACACCTTCTTGTTCTAAACATTGACTTATGGCAACTGCATCGGCTCCGTAGGCAAAAGACTTTACTACAGCTAAAAGCTTTGTTTCGGGTTGAAGACGAAGGCGTATTTGCGTCATATTGTGACGCAGAGAAGGTAAGTGTATTTCGAGCCGTGTACCTTTAGTCACGGTTGTTTTTTTTGTTTGAAGCCCTTATGGTTTCAGCATGAACAGGATGTTTTTCATGAGTCATAGCTTTGTGGTAGGCTGCTCGGCTAAGGGGTTCATATTCAGTAGTCTCTCCGAGCATGACCAAGTTCTCATCGTCTGTCTTCCGAAAACTATAATGTGCCAAGTTTCCAGTGCGTGTACAGACAGCGTGAACTTTGGTAATGTATTCTGCAGTTGCCATTAAGTGAGGCATGGGGCCAAAAGGGTTCCCTTTATAATCCATATCTAATCCAGCTACCACCACCCGAATCCCTTTGTTTGCTAGGTCGTTGCAAACGGCAACAATCTCATCGTCAAAAAACTGAGCTTCATCGATCCCTACTACATCACAATTATCTGCTAAAATGCGAATGTTTGCAGCGGCAGGTACCGCGGTTGATTGTATTTCATTCGCATCATGAGAAACCACCTTATCATCGTCATATCGACTGTCTATGCTAGGCTTGAAAATTTCTACTTTCTGTTGAGCAAATTGTGCACGCTTTAACCTGCGAATCAATTCTTCTGTTTTTCCGGAAAACATAGAGCCACAGATGATTTCAATCCATCCGTATTGTTCGTTCTGATTTACTGTGTTTTCGAGGAACATAAACTCGATTTAAATTAAATGGCTATGAAACCCAAAGGTACTAAAATCGAATCACCAAAAGACCTACAGTACAAACTTTTACTTTCAAACTTAAATGTTTTTGATGGCTCACAAAAAATCCTATATTTATTTAATTAACTCAAATCTTATACATAATGAAAACATTACGAATTGTTTATTGGATTGCTACCGTTCTTTTTTGTTTGTTTATGCTCTATTCGGCAGGGATTTATTTCACTAAAACTGAAATGATGCGAGATGGTTTTTTGGATCTTGGTTATCCAGCTTACTTGGTTTTGCCATTGGGTGTTTTAAAGCTTACAGGGGTTTATGTGATTTTGCACAACCGTTGGAAGTCGTTGAAAGAATGGGCCTATGCGGGGTTTGTTATAAACATCAGCTTGGCGGTTACCGCTCATTTAGCGGTACAAGATGGACATGAGTCGGGGGCAATGATGGCTTTTATATTGGTTTTAATTTCATATATAATTGGAAAAATCGTCCGTCCATAAAGGGACTCTTTTTATCGTACCTACGCCTATTGGTCATCTAGCAGACATCACCCATAGAGCCATTTCCTTATTGGCAGATGTAGATCTTATTTTGTGCGAGGACACTCGAACCAGTGGTAAGTTGTTAAAGCATTATGGCATTGACACGCCCACCCGAGCGCATCATATGCACAACGAACATAAAGATGTCGATCGACTGACCGCTCAATTATCAGATGGAATGCGCATTGCATTGATATCTGACGCTGGAACACCGGCAATTTCTGACCCCGGTTTTTTACTTGTTCGCAGCTCCTTAGCTGCAGGTGTAGAGGTGATTACGCTGCCAGGCCCAACAGCCTTTGTTCCTGCCTTGGTACAAAGTGGCTTGCCGTGTGAGCGTTTTGTGTTTGAAGGGTTTTTGCCGCATAAGAAAGGTAGAAAATCGCGAATAGACTCTCTTTGCAACGAAACCAGAACCATGGTTTTTTATGAGTCACCACATCGCTTAATTAAAACCTTAAAACAACTAACAGACGCTTTTGGCCCTGAGCGCCAAGCTTCAGTGTCTAGAGAGTTAACCAAGGTATTCGAAGAAACAAAAAGAGGCACCCTATCAGAATTGTACACTTATTTTGAAAAACACACACCTAAGGGAGAGTTTGTGTTGGTTGTTACAGGTAAACCTTAAGTATGCGTTGGCATTTAAAATCTCACCCGAACCCTAAGATAAAAACTCACCTGGCAGAGGTGCTTCAGGTGTCTCCTGTGGTTGCGCATTTGTTGGCGCAACGAGGCATTGAAACCTACGAAGACGCCAAGGATTATTTTCGACCACACTGGGATCAGTTACATGATCCCTTTTTGATGAAAGACATGGACCGCGCTGTCGATCGTTTGAACAAGGCCCTTTCCGAAGAGGAGAATATTATGGTTTTTGGGGATTATGATGTCGATGGGACCACTGCAGTAAGTTTAATAACTCATTATTTATCCATGCTATCCGCGCATGCGACTCCTTATATTCCTGACAGGTATAAAGAAGGTTATGGATTGTCAAAAGCCGGCATCGATAAGGCAATCCAAGAAGGGATAAAACTTCTTATTTGTTTGGATTGTGGCATCAAGGCCAACGAATTGGTGAACTATGCACAAACACATGGAGTTGATGTTATCATCTGTGACCACCACACGCCTGGCGACATATTGCCAAAAGCTTATGCCGTTTTGGACCCCAAACGCTCGGATTGTACCTATCCTTTTGAAGAGCTATGCGGCTGCGGAGTGGCCTTTAAGCTCGTACAAGCACATGTACTTCATTCTGGCGGAGATCCTGAATCTATACGCCCGTATTTAGATTTGGTAGCGACTGCAATAGCTGCTGATATTGTCCCTATGATAGGAGAAAATCGGGTATTGACTTATTTTGGGTTGGAGGTATTAAACAAATCGCCAAGGCCTGGATTAAAAGTTTTAATCGGGGAGCGATTTGCTAAAGTCACCGATTTGGTATTTCTATTGGCCCCACGAATCAATGCGGCGGGTCGTATGAAGCACGCCACTCATGCAGTAGAATTGTTATTGTGTACGGATTTAGATCAAGCTCATGTTCATGCCGAAGCCATAGAGTCGTTTAACACTCAACGCAAGGAGCTTGACAGAGAGGTTACCCAACAAGCGCTTAAACAAATCAAACGATCCAAAGATGAAAATAAAGCTGCAACCGTAGTGTATGATCCAAACTGGCATAAAGGTGTTATTGGAATTGTTGCTTCACGCTTAACAGAAACATATTATCGTCCTACCGTAGTTTTTACTCAATCGGGCTCACAGTTGGCTGCGTCTGTTAGATCTGTGCGAGGCTTTAATGTCTATGCAGCTTTAGCGGCATGCAGCGAGCATATGTTGCAGTTTGGAGGGCATAAATATGCGGCGGGTTTGACCATACTCCCCGAACAATATCCTGCGTTTAAACAAGCGTTTGAAAATCAAGTTTCTAAGACCTTGCTTCCTGAACACAAAACTCCGACGCTCAACATAGATATAGAAATCAAACTTTCTGATCTGACACCTAAGTTGTATCGTATTATAGATCAAATGGGTCCTTTTGGGCCAGGGAATATGCAACCTGTATTTGTTGCTCGTGATGTACGTGATACAGGAGGAGCACGCTGTGTGGGCGTAGATCAAAACCACCTTAAAGCCCAATTTACTTCCAAAGACAGTCACCGTTTAGACGCTATTGGGTTTGGCATGGGGGCTTCATTGGAGAATTTGAAATCCCAAGAAAACTGTTCGATAGCCTTTGTGTTAGACGAAAATGAATGGAATGGCCAAAAACGCTTGCAGTTGCGTCTGAAAGGGGTTGAATAACAAAACGGTTGATTACACAATAGATCCTAGATAAACATCCATGTGTAAAAACAGCTTGTATAAACCCCAAATAGTTGAAGATTTTACCCAGCGTTGAAGTGCCTTAACAGCCCATTGGTAGAACTATCATGTTGCCCCTTGGAATTGTTTTGTAATTCTTCCAAGATGGTATTGGCCAACTGTTTACCTAGCTCAACTCCCCACTGGTCATAGCTGTAAATATTCCAAACAATCCCTTCCACAAAAATTTTATGCTCATACATGGCAATCAATTTCCCTAAACTCTCAGGGTTCAACTTGTCTATGAGCAAGGTCGTCGTAGGATTGTTACCCTCAAACACCTTGAAGGGCACTAAGTTTTCATTTACACCTTCTTGACGAACCGCTGTTTCGGACTTTCCTTGCATTAAAGCTTCTGTTTGAGCAAAGAAATTTGCCATCAATTTTTGGTGATGGTCATCGTTTCCGAACAAAGACTTTTTAAAGCCGATAAAATGCGCAGGAATGGTTTTGGTACCCTGATGTATTAGTTGAAAAAAGGCATGTTGTGCATTGGTTCCGGGTTCACCCCAAATAAGATTTCCGGTTTGGTAATCGACGGGTTTCCCATTTCGATCTATACTTTTACCATTGCTTTCCATAATGCCTTGTTGTAAATAGGCGGGAAGTCGGTGGAGGTATTGAGTATAGGGGATGATGGCCTCACTTTCTGCACCATAAAAGTTGTTATACCAAATGGTAATCAGAGCAAGAACAACAGGGATGTTTTCTGATAGAGGGGTTTGAGCAAAGTGGTCATCCATTTTTTGAGCACCCTCTAGCAAACTTCTAAAGTTTTTAGGGCCTATTCCTAAAGCAATCGTCAGACCCACTGCACTCCATAATGAGAAACGACCTCCAACCCAATCGTTCATCGGAAACACATTGTCTGGATCAATACCAAAGGTATTAATCATAGATAGATTGGTTGAAACAGCAACAAAATGTGCCGCCACGGCTTTTTCCCCAAGAACGTCTGTTAGCCATTTTTTAGCGGTTGTTGCGTTGGCCAAGGTTTCTTGAGTGGTAAATGATTTGGACACCACCACAAACAAGGTGGTTTCAGGGTTTACCTTTTTCAGGATTTCTTGTACATGATCACCGTCTACATTTGAAATAAAATGCAATCCAAGGTGGTTTCTATAGTGTTCTAACGCTTCCGTAACCATTACTGGCCCAAGATCCGAGCCTCCGATTCCGATATTGACCACATCTGTAAAAGTTTTGCCTGTTGCCCCTTTGGCGTCTCCACTGATGACAGATAAACAGAATTGGTCTATTTTTTCCAGTACGTTGTGTACTTCGGGTACAACATTCTCATTGTCAAATAAAACGCTCTTCGATTTGTCTGCCCTTAGAGCTGTATGTAAAACCGCTCGATTTTCAGTTACATTGATGCGTTGACCTTCAAAATACTGTTTAATGGCTGTTGGTAGCTCACACTCTTGAGCGAGTTGGCTGAGCAGCTCACAAGTTTCTGAGCTGAGGTGGTTTTTGGAGAAATCCAAATAAAAGTCTTCCCAATGAATTTTGAATTGACCCCCTCTTTGAGTGTCCGTTTCAAACAAGCTTTGTAGCTTGGTGTTTTGAAATTCTTTATGGTGTGCTTTCAGCTTTTTCCAAGCTTTCGTCTGTGTCGGGTTGATTTTCGGTAATGGCATAATTTTCGAGTTCTTGATCTTCAAAATAAATACAGTCCAGTTTGTGTTTCCATGGACTCATGTGAGCCATATACATAGTTTTTAGGTCAGTTGAAATGGGCTTGGCTTCGGGCAATTTGGTTTTGAACGGATCTACTTGTTTTCCATTTTTCCAAAAACGATAACACACATGGGGACCTGAGGTGTATCCAGTCATGCCTACGGTTCCGATATAGTCACCTTGTTGCACACGCTGTCCTACTTTGACCCCCCTTTTTTTCATGTGTAAATATTGAGTAGAATAAGTGCTGTTATGTCGAATGGTTACATAATTCCCGTTTCCTCTAGCATAGCTTGATTTGGTGACAATTCCTGCTGCAGTTGCTCTGATAGGCGTACCCACTGGAGCGGCAAAATCAGTGCCATAATGAGGCCTCACCTTTCCGTAATATGCAATTTTACGTCTGAGGTTATAACGAGAAGAAATTCTTGAGTATTGGACAGGGGCTTGTAAGAAAGCGCGTCTTAAATTTTTACCATTTTGATCGAAATATTCGGTGATTCCTCGAACAGAGTCTGACTCAAACTCAATTGCATATAGAGGCTTGCCTCTGTGTTTAAAATAGGCGGCATGTATGCGGTTGTGTCCAACAAAAATGGAGTCACTTACGTATTTTTCTGTAAAAACGATTTTAAATCTATCCCCTTTTTCTAATCGAAAAAAATCGATCGTCCAAGCATAGATATCTGATAAATCGTAGGCGACCAAAGGGCTGACTCCTTGAGCGTCCAAAGTTTCGGAGAGTGAGCTCCTAATAACTCCAGATGCCTCACGCTCTACCAAACGCACTTCTTTTTGTCTTTTTTCGGCCCATAGAGAATCCTGCAATTTCACAACCACATAATCAATAGCATTGGGTTGATAGACAAAAACCTCTGGAGTTTGTAAAGAGTCTTTTCGACAGAGCAGGGTGTAAGGCTTTCCTATCCGAATCTTTCTAAAGTTGTAGGCTTTTTTGGCGGCTTGATTAATGTAATAAATCTGTGGGTAATAAAGACCTTGTTTCTCCAAGATCGCCCCAAAACTATCTCCCCTTTGTACTGTATCACGTACAACGTGAAATTCATTTAGATTATAACCAAACTCTAAGATTTCTTTTGGAGGCTTTGGGGCTTCTGTAGTTGGTTGTTGTTGTTTTTTTGAACACCCACTAAGGAAAATACTTAAAAAAACGGTTAAAAGGCATGTTCTACTAATCATTTACAACAATATTAAAAGGATGTTTAAGTCCTCGAAAAGCATCCAAATCCGCATCGATAGATCCTACCCTGAGATCTGCTGTGAGCCGAATTGGAATTTTATTTTCATCATCACTAATCCATAAGGTTAAACCTTCTTCCTTGCTAAATACCCTTCCAGACTCAACATAGGGTCTGAACTTCAAACAAGAAACGGTGCCAAATTTAGTGTTCAGATTTTGTCTACCCAAAAATTTAAACTTAAACACAAAATTACTTAAGTCATAAAAGATATTTATCGCGGCAAATTCACCTGTTTGAATGTCGCTGAGATCAAAATGATTTCGCAAAAAATAGAATGCCGAAATAAGATCTTGCACATTGGGTTCAATAGGGGCAACATCTAAAGTCGATTTTTTTAGATTATTGACGGTGCATACTTTGTTCGTGTGATCAAAATCGATGGTAACATGCTTGGTGTATCCACCTTCATTGATGTTTCGGATAAAATGTAGGGGCCTCACAACATGTTGTTCAAAAATACTATCATAATAGTCATCAACTCTAAAGAACAAACGTGCCAACCCCGTTGTACGCCCAATTCCAGATGCATGATATGCTGGACGGCCTTGATAAAGAGTGTCTTTAACACTGAGTGTTGCGTAACTTGCATTGAATATGCCGTAGTGAATTCGAAACCGAAACCATTCTCCTCCCTTGAAAGCATCCCCAACTTTTTCTTCAGATCGAATCCTTTCGCTGGAAACAGTGCGATTTACCTCTAAACCCTGACCCAAGCTATGAAGGGGGGTGTTAAAAACAAATAGAATCGCTAAAATTTGGAGCACTTTCATCCGGAGCAAAAATAAACATTCCCTTCAGTCCTAACATATAAATTTTGTTAAAACCACCAACCGACGTTGACATAAACCATCCTTCTTTTGACCTCAGGGCTGTAGGACCATGTCAATTCTAATGGTCCGAACAAACTATCAAGCCCATAACCCAGTGCAAAACCTGAATAATCAGCAGGCGGTAACCATTCTTTGTTGGCATAAATATCTTCCCCAACTCTCGCAAAATTTGCTTTTGCAAAAACATGATGTTTTTTGTGAAAATTGTAATCTAAATTGAAGTTGGCTTGCACAAAACTGTTTCCAGACAAGGAATGGGGGGCATACCCTAAAAAAGATTTATGGTTTAGTACAAACCGATTGCCATAACCCCCTAATAAGAAACGAAAGCTATTATTTTGAGGCTCTTTAACAGTGAACCCGCCCAACGCACCGAATGTAAAAAACAACTTGGAAGCTAAAGGCTTAGTGATTGACATATCCGCTTGCGCCACTAAAAAAGGTTCTGACAAGTCTTCAAAACGAGCCGATTTTTTATAAAGATACGATTGCACACTTCCATAAAAATGACCTCCTTGGGTCGGATAGTGAAGATGATCGCGCGTATCTAGGCTTAAGTTCCCTTTTAAGCTATAATAGTCCGAATCGTCTAAAAATAAAAAGTCGTTTGTATTGGATTCAATAAGATTTGTCCACTGAACGATACGCTGATGCGCAACTCCTATGTTTAGCCGAAAGGCTTCTCGAAACAATGTACCCAATAAAAACTCATTTTCTTGAACCCAGTGACGCATGATCACTCCTGAGCTCAATGTAGGCAGAGAGGACAAGGGATGTTGAATATCGTTGCTAAACTGGTTTAATCGCGAATGCAGCCCAATGCTCCAGTACAACCCTTTGTCAATATAGTAGTCGAATTGATATCTAACATTATCGCCAAAAATCATATCAAAGGAGAGTTCATCATTTTTGAACAATCCATGTTTCCATGTAAGGTTGATCAGAGCGGAGCTCAAAAACAGATCGTCATAGTGAACACCAATCTTCAAAAAAACATCATTAGGAACTTCCTCTAAATTCAAATCCAAAACCGTTCCAGAGGGAGTCGTATCAAGTTGATAGCGAAAACTTTTAAAGTTATTTGTGGCTGCCAAGTTGGTCAAACCTCTCTGAAATTTTTCATATGAAATGGTCGTTGGGGTTTTTATTCTCAGTTTTCCGTTTAGGTAGTTACGTCCAAAATGGATCAACTTGGGCATTGCTACACGATCAATTTTCAAGGTCTGTGCTATTGATTTGGTCTTTGGTGGATTGCTGTTTTTTGAAGTTTGTAGCTCTGCAATAGAGGCAAGGTCTTTTAGGTGTCTAGAAGCCTCTTTTTGACCTATCTGAACCAGCACATCTTTGGCTTCAAATGACAATAAATTGTAGTCACTAACATCAGGGTGAATGTATAGGTCTGTTGCGGCTTTTTTTTCCTTCATTTGAGCAGCCGACTCAAACCCACTAATCTGTAACATAATATCCGCAGCCGATTGCAACTCATTTTTTTGGATAAGTCCAGATTGAACATCGACACCAATAATAAAGTCTACTTTTTGAGCTTGCATATGTGCAAGAGGATAATTGTCTGCAACCCCTCCATCTATAAATAACTTATCGCCTATGGCTACAGGAGAGAAAAGAGTGGGAAGTGCGCTGCTCGCATTGACCGCCAAAGGCAAAAACCCTTCATCTAGAACAACAAGCTCACCTGTTTCTATATCAGTAGCTGTGCAAAAGAAAGGGATAGGTAAATTGTCAAAATCTTTGACAGTATGTACATCGTGCAGCAGCTGGACGAGCAGATTATATACATCCTGGCCTCTTGAAAGAGCACTTGGAAATTTAATTTGAAAATGATCAAAGGGTAATGTAATGGCATATCGCTCACGATCTTCCTTTTCAGTAAAGGACATTGCACGACGTGGATATTGATCTTTTATAAGTAGGTTTAAATCGCTTTGAAGAAAGAGATTTTCGATTTGGTTGGCAGAGTAGCCTGCTGCATAAAGCGCTCCAACAACCGCGCCCATGCTAGAACCACCTATATAATCGATTCGCACTCCGGATTCTTCAATAACCTTGAGTGCTCCCACATGTGCAATCCCTTTGGCACCACCACCACTAAGCACCAATCCGACTTTTAGGTCATCAGGCTGAGCATAAGAGATACTTATAGAAAAAAGTAAAAGATATAGAAGTTTTTTTCTCATGAATTTGGGTGTAGGTAGATAAAAATTTGTTTGGCTTTACTCACTCCCACAACACTTTCTAACTCTGCTTCGGAAGCGGCCGAAACTCGTTTGACCGATTTAAAAGTTTGTAATAGTTTAATGATGGTTTTTTCGCCAATCCCAGGAATTTGATCCAAATGAGATTGTACGGCACTTTTACTCCTTTTATCTCTGTGTAAACGAACTCCAAACCGGTGCGCTTCGTTTCGAAGTTGTTGGATAATACGGAGTGTTTCAGAGCGTTTGTCCAAATAGAGAGGTATGGGGTCGTTGGGGTAATAAATTTCTTCGAGTCTTTTTGCGATACCCACAATGGCAATCTTCTGTCTTAGGCCAAGAACGTCTAAACTCTTTAATGCCGCACTCAATTGCCCTTTACCTCCATCAACCACCACCAACTGAGGCAGTTCTTTCCCCTCGTTAAGAAGTCTTTTGTAACGCCTAAACACCACCTCCTCCATAGAAGCAAAATCATTGGCCCCCTCCACTGTTTTGATTCCGTAGTGTCGGTATTCTTTTTTGGCAGGTTTACCGTTTTTGAACACGACACAAGCAGCTACGGGGTTGCTTCCTTGAATATTAGAGTTGTCAAAACATTCAATATGTCGGGGAGGCTCGGACAATCTCAAATCTTTTTTCATTTGATTCATCAGCCTTTCAGTATGACGGTTAGGATCTGTAATTTGGATATGTTTGAGTTGCTCTAAACGCCCTTGTTTGGCATTTCGCAAAGACAAATCAAGAAGTTTTTTCTTTTCGCCTTTTTGAGGAACCAATACCTTGACATTCTCTCCTAAATCTATGGCCAGGGGCAACAAAACCTCTTTAGACTTGGAGTTGAACCGTTGTCGCAATTCTACTACAGCAATGCGGAGTAATTCTTCATCAGTTTCGTCTAACTTTTTTTTGATCTCCATATTATGAAACCGCACCACTGAACCATAAGAGACCTGTAAATAATTGACAAAAGCGGTTTGTTCATCGGACACTAGTGAGCAAACGTCTATTTCACTTATTGAGGCACTAACCACAGCCGATTTCGATTGATATTGCTCTAGAAGTTCAATTTTGTCTTTTAGCCTCTGTGCTTCTTCAAATTGTAACATTTCTGCGGCGCTTTCCATCTTGGTTTTAAATCTGCTAATCGGTTCTCCAAAATTCCCTTTTAGTAAGGCCCTTATATCTCCAATCTGAATGTCATAATCAGAAGGGCTTTGAGCACGAACACATGGCCCCAAACAATTGCCAATGTGATATTCTAGACACACTTTGTATTCACGATCAGCAAGCGCTTTTTCACTCAGATCGTAATTGCAGTTGCGCAAAGGGTAGAGTTCATGGATTAGGTTCATCAATAAACGTACCGTTTTGATGTTTGTGAATGGACCAAAATACTCAGAACCATCTTTTAAGATTTTTCGTGTGGTGAACACCCTTGGGTAAGCTTCTTTTTTGATACATATCCAAGGATAGGTTTTGTCATCTCTTAACAGAATATTGTATCGAGGTTGGTGTTCTTTTATCAATGTGTTTTCCAAAATCAAGGCATCAGATTCGGTGGGAACCACAATGTGTTTTATCTCATGGATGTTCCGAACAAGGTTCTGTGTTTTTCTTGAATCTAGATTTTTGCGAAAATATGAGGCTACACGTTTTTTAAGGTTTTTGGCTTTCCCTACGTAAATGATGCGCCCATTTTCATCATAATACTGGTACACCCCAGGGCTTTGGGGTAAGGTTTTGATGTGAAGTTTTAGGGCTTCTTGCCGCATGCAACGAATTTAATTATTTTATTTGTGTTGTATTCAAGATTGATATGAACAAAACAGCCCTAAGAACTCTGTATCGACAAAAGCGAAATGCTTTGAGTTCTCTGCAGATTGAGGAATTACAAAAACAGATGGAACAACAATTTTCTGTCATTGACACTTCTGAAATTTCAGTAGCTCATGTTTTTTTGCCCATTCAAAAGTACCGAGAGGTAAACACTTGGCCTTTAATCAAAAAACTGTGGTCAAATCAAATCATTGTTGCGACCTCTACAACACATTTTGAATCAAAGAGTATGCGGCATTGGAGCATCAATTCAGAAACCACTTATACCACCAACTCTCTTGGCATCCTTGAACCTCGTCGAAGTCAAGAGGTGTCGTCAGAAGACATTGACATGGTGTTCGTTCCATTATTTTGTTTTGATCAAAATGGTCATCGTGTGGGGTATGGACAAGGTTTTTATGATCGTTTTTTAGACTCTTGCCGAGATGATTGTCGTTTTGTGGGACTTTCATTTTTTGATTTAGGCCCTGATATTGAAGGCTTATCAAAACATGACATCTCGCTTCATCAATGTATTACACCCACTAAGATTTACAATTTTTAATCTTTTGGAAAGATTTTTTTGTTGAACACCAACACAATACCTACGCCAGTACTTATGGCCGTATCGGCTAAGTTGAAAACCGGCTCGAAGAAGGTAAAGGAATTTCCACCTATCCAAGGCAACCACTCAGGCCAAACCCAAGTAAACATTGGAAACTGTAACATGTCTACTACTTGACCAAAAAAGAGTGGCGCATAGCCCCCTTCATCTGGAAGGAATTGAGCGATTTGCCCATAACTGTCCGAAAAAAGCAAGCCGTAGAATAAGGAATCTATAATGTTGCCAATCGCTCCAGCAAAGATTAATGAGCCTGCAATCAGAAGCAGTTTGTGCTGTTTTTTCTTTAACGCGTCCCATAGCCAGTAGCCAATAACACTTACAGCACCAAGTCTGAATATAGAAAGCAATAGTTTTCCGGTGTCTTCAGAAATAAATGGCAGGAAATCACTGATTTTTGTGCCCCATGCCATCCCTTTATTTTCAATAAAAATCAAGCGAAACCACCCCCAATCAACAATGGCATCTGATCCATATAAGGTTAATGGATAATGAAGTTTGATATAGAGTTTAGAGCATTGATCAAGAACTAAAACAATAAGGATTAGCCACAGCGCTTTTTTGTGCGTCATTTCCTTACTTCTGCATATTTTTAGCCTCAATACTTAAAGTGGCATGCGGCACAAGCTTAAGCCTCTCAGCGTTGATGAGCTTACCCGTTACTCTACACACCCCATAGGTTTTGTTTTCTATGCGTATTAGGGCATTTTTAAGATCACGAATAAACTTTTCTTGCCGAATAGCCAGTTGGGTATTCGCTTCTTTCGACATGGTTTCTGATCCTTCTTCGAATGCTTTGAATGTGGGCGAGGTGTCGTCTGTACCATTGTTACCATCATTCATATATGCACTTTTGATCAGTTCCAAATCCTTTTGTGCCTTGCTTATTTTTTCTTCAATGAGAGCTCTAAATTCTTGTAGAGCTTTGTCTGAATAGCGGTTTGCTTCGTTTGTTTTCATCTCACTCAATTTTGGTTATGCGTACTTGTGTTTGAATGTCATCAAATGCTAATGCGTCTGAGCTGTCTAAATCATTTATCATTTCAATATTATTGGCAAGGATTTCACTTTTTATGTAAGCTTCATTGCCGAGAATTGCTTTTTCTAAAGCATCATTATGCCCGATTTTTACGTCAATCCTGTCTGTTACATCAAACCCTTTGTCTTTTCGCAAGTTTTGAATGCGATTGACTAACTCTCGAGCGATTCCCTCTAGGGTTAGAGACTCAGTTAATTTCATATCCAGAGCGACAGTTACTCCTTGCTCAGAGGCTACCGTCCAACCCGCAATGTCTTTTGAGCGGATGACAACTTCTGAAGTATCTAAAATAGTGTTTTTCCCGTTAATATTGATTTCAATAGAACCTGTTTTTTCAATCATTGCGATTTGATTTGTATCAAAATCAGTGATTGCTTGAGCAACAAATCGCATGTCTTTTCCGAATCTAGGACCTAATGTTTTAAAATTAGGCTTGATTTCTTTTACCAATATAGATGATGCGTCGTCTAAAATTTCAACTTCCTTAACATTGACTTCTGCGGCGATCAGATCAGAAACGGCTTCGACTTCTTTTCGTTCTTTGGGGTCCATCACTGGTATCAAAACTCTTTGTAGGGGTTGCCGAACTTTAATTTTCTCTTTCTTACGAAGCGATAAAACCAACGAGACAATCCGTTGGGCGCGTTGCATCTTTAGCTCTAAGTTTTTATCAATAGCATCTGAGTTCACTTTTGGGAAGTATGCCAAATGAACAGAGGAGATGTTTTCTTTAGAAGTGGTACGATCTAAGTCTTGGTATAAGCGATCTGCATAAAAAGGCGCAATGGGAGCCATGAGCTTAGCTACCGTTTCCAAACACGTATATAGAGTTTGATAAGCAGCAATTTTGTCCTGCTCGTAAACGCCTTTCCAAAATCGTCTTCGACACAATCGGACGTACCAATTACTCAAATCTTCAATCACAAATTTTGAAATCAATCGAGCCGCCTTAGTGGGTTCATAGTCGCCGTACAAGGTGTCCACCGAATCGATCAAGCTGTTTAATTCTGATAAGATCCAACGATCAATTTCAGGTCGTTGATCTAGTGGAGTTTCATTTTCATTAAAAACAAACCCGTCAATATTGGCATAGAGTGCAAAAAACGAGTAGGTGTTGTATAAGGTTCCAAAAAACTTTCTTCTGACCTCAGCGATTCCCTCTAGATCAAACTTTAGGTTGTCCCAAGGATTGGTATTACTTATCATGTACCAACGAGTCGCATCGGGACCATAGGTTTGAAGGGTTGTAAAAGGATCTACGGCATTGCCCAATCGCTTAGACATTTTTTGCCCGTTTTTATCTAGCACAAGTCCATTTGAAACCACATTTTTATATGCGATTTGGTCAAAAACCAAACTACTGATCACGTGTAAGGTGTAAAACCACCCACGTGTTTGATCGACCCCCTCAGCAATAAAGTCTGCTGGGAACGACAACCCTTGGTCGATCTTTTCTTTATTTTCAAAAGGGTAATGCCACTGTGCATAGGGCATAGACCCCGAGTCAAACCACACATCAATAAGATCGGTTTCACGATACATGGGCTTGCCATTATCGCTGACCAACACAACA
This sequence comes from Flavobacteriaceae bacterium, assembly GCA_016780065.1. Lineage (GTDB taxonomy): Bacteria > Bacteroidota > Bacteroidia > Flavobacteriales > Flavobacteriaceae > UBA724. Next base: position 28,964 of record JADHML010000007.1, on the reverse strand, counting down.
TCATCCACAATGTTTTTGTGTAGATCCACTTTTGCGTAGTTGGCATCACTCATGTCTTTAGGGTCAAAGTCTGCAAGTGGATTTTGCGACATAACTCCTTTTTGAACAGAGTTTGAAATTTCACTTTTAAGTTCGGCGACTGAACCAATAATTTTGGTTTCATCGTTATCTTCCGTTCTCCAAATCGGAAGTGGAATGCCCCAAAACCGAGATCTTGATAAATTCCAGTCGTTGGCATTAGCCAACCAATTTCCAAATCGCCCCTCTCCAGTGGCTTTGGGTTTCCAATGGATCGTTTGGTTCAGCTCAACAAGTTTTTCTTTTTTTGCACTCACTTTTACAAACCAAGAGTCGAGCGGATAATACAACACAGGCTTGTCTGTACGCCAGCAATTTGGGTAGCTGTGTACATATTTTTCGACCTTAAATGCTTTGTTTTCTTCTTTGAGGCGAATAGCAATTTCTACGTCAGCTGATTTTTCAGGTGCTTTTCCTTCTTCGTAGTATTCGTTTTTGACATACTTCCCGCTCAAACCGCCCAATTCTTTTCTAAAACGCCCTTGCAAATCGACCAGAGGAACAAGTTGTTCTTTTTCATCCTCAACCAGCATCGGTGGTACTTCAGGCTGAGCTTGTTTAGCGACCATTGCATCATCGGCTCCAAAAGTGGGAGCAGTATGTACAATTCCTGTTCCGTCTTCCGTTGTGACAAAATCACCCCCGATGACTCGAAATGCATTCTCTGGATGTTGATGGGGAAGCGGAGCATCTGACCAAAGTTGTTCGTATCGGATTTCTATAAAATCAGCACCTTTGTGAAGGCCTTCAATAAAATAAGGTATTTTCTTATCATCTTTTGAGTATTGGGACAGCGCTTCGCTATGATCTACGAGCACGTATTTGTTCCCCATTTGTTTTTCAATCAAGGCCTTTGCGATTACAATGCGAATCGGAAGATGGGTGTATTGATTATAGGTTTGGATGACAGCGTACTCAATGTTGGGCCCAACCGTCAGTGCTGTATTAGACGGCAACGTCCACGGCGTGGTGGTCCATGCCAAAAAATAAAGAGGGACTGGCCCTTTTAGTATTTCAGGAAGGCTGTCTGGAACAGCCTTAAATTGCGCGGTGACCGTGGTATCAGTCACGTCTTTATAACAGCCAGGTTGATTCAATTCGTGTGAAGACAGACCCGTTCCTGCTTTTGGAGAGTATGGTTGAATGGTATAGCCTTTATAAATGAGCTCTTTGTCAAAAAGCTGTTTAAGAAGCCACCAAACAGACTCCATATACTTAGGGGTATAGGTTACATACGGGTCGTCCATATCGACCCAATATCCCATCTCTTTGGTCAATCGATTCCATACATCGGTATAACGCATAACGGCTTTTTTACAAGCGTCATTATAGTCAGTAATTGAAATGGTTTTTCCGATATCTTCTTTTGTGATTCCCAATTCTTTTTCAACACCCAACTCGATTGGCAGCCCATGGGTATCCCAACCTGCTTTTCGTTTTACTTGGTAGCCTTTTTGGGTTTTGTAACGACAAAAAATATCCTTAATGGTTCGAGCCATTACATGGTGTATGCCTGGAAGTCCATTGGCAGAAGGCGGACCTTCAAAAAAGACATAAGGAGGACGCCCTTCACGAGTATGCACACTGGCTTCGAAAGTCAGCTGTTGCTTCCAAAATTCCTGTATTTCTTTGGAAACTTTTGGAAGGTTCAGGTTTGAGTACGAAGGAAACTTCATCTTGTCGCAATAAGATGCGAAAGTAACCATTTTCAACCAAAAAATCTTGTCCCTAGAATTCGTAGTCTACACGAAGCATTAAGCTTCTTCCGGGCGCAGAAATTCCAGATGCAAATTCTCTGTAATGCACATCAAAAATATTGTGCCAATGGGTGCCAATGGTCATTGAAGGAGTCGGTTTGTAATGGGCACTGAAATCAAAACGATTCCACGAGGGTGCGCCTGCATACCGATCTACAAGTTCAGAAGCACCTTCATCGATTAAGGGGGTTTCTTCTAGACCATCTTCACCCCCCCAGCTGTAGTCAGAAGGGTTTTTCTTTCCTGAAAACTGATGAGTAATGATCAATGAAAAGGGCTGACACTCAACATGGATGTTATGGTTTCCAAAAAAGGGTAAGATAGAAGCCATTGGAGTTTCCTTGTTGTGTATTTCACCGTTTGTATAATTTACACTTCCAGCGTAGCGCCAATTTTTTACAGGAGCTATTGACCAAGTGAGGCTAGCTCCAAGGAGTCGAGCGGAACCTAAATTTACATTGGCCTGAGTAATCACTTCTTCATCCATAAAGAGAATGGTTTCGCTGTTACTGGTAGATAGGTCAGAAGGAATAAAATATTCGTCTCGTCCAATGAAATTATTTAACAGCGTATAGTACGAGTTGAACTGTATGTAGGTTTTTCGACTTTCGAAAAACCGTGTGATGCCTAAATCAAATGTATATGCATATTCCGGTTTTAAATGGGGGTTAGGCACAGAAATTCTCCCCTGGTTTTCTCTAATTTTCCCAATATCGTCAATGTTTGGAGCTCTGAATCCACTGGCCAGCACGCCTCGCCACTCCCATTGAGATGAAGGACGATATACATAACCAATAGATGCATTTAGAGCATTGTTTTGATTTTTAGCCATATCTAAACGTGCATCAATTAGCGCTTGGTCTTTCCAGCTTGCTTCCAAGCGTGTATGGGTCAGTCTCAGCCCCACATCTAAGTTGCTTTTTGGGGATAAATCTAAGCGATAATCTCCGTAGCCCGCAAGGGTAGTGTAGGAACTCCCATCGCTGGGATATCTGGAAGAAATAGGAGTTTTAGAATCAAGACCAACAATCCGGTCATTAAAAACCTGTAGTGATTGGCCGAAGGCACTAGATTGCAACTGATTATGAGTAAATTCAACTCCGTATGCCAGTTTTACCCCCTGTTTGGTATCAGCTAAAAGATCCGCGTTGAGGCTAAAAACATTTAGTTTTTCAATTTGACTTTCACGGCTTAAACTTCCAAATTTTCTTTTAACCCTTGACTCCTCTAGATTTTGGTAGGCCCATGTGATGGTCCCCTCTCGAAGCCATTTAGAGGACGAGTTAAAAACATATCGCGGGGAAATCAACAGTCGTTTTTGAGGCCCGTAGTTCCATTCCGCATACCTCAAAGAACCCTCTCGTCTTTCAGCCAGTTTGTCAAAACGTGGGATATCCGATGAGATGGAGTACTGCATGTTGAGCACCCATTGGTTGTCATTGTTGGATTGAAAAACGAATTTTTGTAAAACATCTAGTTGATCGTAAGCGGAATTGCGTTGAAGATTTGGATCTGGATTTAGAGATTCTGTGTCATAAAATTGATTTTTTGTGTTTTTGGAGTATGTAGGAATAAGCCCCCAATCCTCATAACCATGATTTCTTTGTTTTCCCATGTAGAGGTCACCGAATTTCGAAAAACTTACACTGCTTAAACTTGCCCATTGTTTGTTGCTGTGGCTAATATCAATATGGTTGTTGGTGTGCAGTTGACGAAAATCATAACTATGCGATAATTTAACACTCCACGGTTTTAGCAAACCAATTTTAGGAGTTTTGGTATAATAGTGAACCACCCCTCCTAAAGCATCAGACCCATATCCAACAGAGGACGGCCCGTAAATAACTTCAGTTCTTGCTAGGGTTTGCGGGTCAATCGTGATGGCGTTTTGAAGGTGTCCAGATCGATAGATGGCATTGTTCATTCGAACTCCATCAACAACCAAAAGAATCCTATTGGCTTCAAGTCCACGAATGACAGGACTTCCACCACCTCCTTGAGATTTTTGAACCCGAATTCCAGATGCCGCTTGAAGCACATCTGCACTGGTTTTGGGGCTCATCTGTTGAATGTTTTGTTGTCCTATGATGGCTACCTGTTTGGAAACACGTTTACGTTCATCTTTGCTACGCGCAACAGAAAGTACAATTTCGTTGAGTTGTTGAGTATCGGGAAAGAGACGAATACGTTTTTTGTTCAAGAGCTCTGCTGTTTTTATTGTGATTGACTCATAACCAATATGTGATAAATATGCTTTGGAACTTTTTCCGAACCCATCAGTAGAGAAAAACCCATTTTGATTGCTGATTTGTTGTTGTGTTTCTGTGTAGATTCGAACATCTTCAATGGGGTGCCCGGTCACTGCATCTAACACTTGAATCTGTTGCCCATATGATAAAGGAACAGCAAAAATCGCCCAAGCAAACACCCATAAATCAGTCGTAAATCTCATATAGCACATTCAAAGACCTAGGGTTAGAAAACCCATATACATGTATTTTGTAGTAATTCATAAGTGTGGAGAGCAGTTGTTTTTTTTGTTGCCCTGTTACTGATATTGATTGCATTGTATCAAATTTTGTGCCTAAAAATTGTTTCAGCAACTTATTTATGTTTTTTTCAGCGACTGTATGATCGTTTAGATAGCAAATAAATTGTCCGTTTTCTACATCAAAAAAATCTTGTTCAATGGTACTCATGTCTGGATAAAAGCCTAGGTGTTTGGTGAGTTGAAGCAAAAAAGATATATGAAAGTTACCCGCTTTGTCATGGGCATCAAACCAACACAGGCTGTTTTCAATAAAGCGGTATAAATTGGGGTTGGCTTCTTCTTCTCGGAGTACCTTTTCAAGGATTTCACTTAAAAAAAACACCACAGATAGTTTGTCCATTTCATAAGGAATGCTTTGATAGGGGATGTGAATTTTAGCAGCTTGCATTTGCTCTAACCCCCCCTTGTTCCTGTGTCGTGCAGAGATTTCGATTTGTGATAAGGGCTGGTATAATCCGAGTTGTTTTTTGCCTTTGGATCGGGCTCCCTTAATAATGTAAGATTTTATACCAGATGATAAAGTATAGCACCTCAAAATCAGGCTGCTATCCCCATAATTCGTTTTAGACAGGACAATGGCAGGTGTGTTGACAAGCATTAGTTGACAATCATGACTTTTTCGACAGTACTTTCTATACCCTCTCGGTCACTGACAAAAATAAGATATACTCCAGTGCGAACCCTATTCCCTTGTAGGTTTTTCAAATCCCATTGTATACTACCACCCTGTGACTCTGTTTCATGAACTAAGTGCCCGCTGATGTCTGTAATTTTAATCGTGCTGTCTTCTTGTAGGCCTCTTATGGTTAATCGGCCTTTAAATTCGGGACGAACGGGATTGGGATAAACCTCAACTTGATCGAAGTTTTCACGAGCAGAAAATGCACTTCCTTGGAAAGAAACCATCCCATTGGCAGTGCCAAAATAGACTTTACCATCTTGATTGTTTAAGGTGATGTTGCGTATTGAGTTTGAGGGTAATGGGCTGTTTTCTTTGGTAAAACGATGCAGTGTTTCAGTGCCATCAGGAGAAAACATAAAAACACCCGAATCAGCGGTGGCAACCCATTTTTGGTTGTTTCCGTTCACTTTTATGTCTGTGATGAACTGGTTTTTGAGCAACTCCCCCAAATTACCGCCTTGATCTACAATAATTTCGCGAGCTTGGACTTCTTGGTTTTCAAACATTCGACTTGCATTGTAGAGAACCCTTAGACCTTCTTTTGTGCCAATCCAAAGATGACCGTCTAAATCAATGGCTAAACTTCGGACATCATTTGTTGGCAAGTTGTTTTGTGTGTCCAAACCTTTGAGCGTAGCAACACCATTATTTTCTTTATAGCCAATCAATCCAGAGACGATACTTCCAAAAAAGATTTCATCATTTTTGGAGATAATCAAATTTGAATACCCCAAACCATTTGAGACAATGTCAATTAAGGGAAGTAGATTAATGGATTCCCAGCTTCCAGAGGGAGTTCTTTTTTTTAAACCCCTTTCAACTAAGGCTGTGATAGACCACATATTCCCTTTTGAATCAAACCCAATGTCTCGTAATCGTAACGTCCTATAAGAAGCTGGAACATTTTGAAACTTATCATTATCGAGAACTTCTAAACCACTATTGGTATGATCCCATAGGGTTTTCGGAATGCCATCGGCAATTTCCAATAAACCACTGTGAAAAGAACATGCATATACAACATTCGGACTGTTAGGATCAGGAACTACACGCGCCAAACTCTTTGCTCCAAATACATTTTCATATGGGATGTTCTGCCATTGATTATTCACTTGCTGGCTTATTCCGTATGAGTTCAAAGGATGGGGATTGTAGGACCCACTAAAATTCCCGTGTACAATCCAAAGGTTATCTCCCTGAAGGGCCACGTGAAACGCATCATTGCGTAGCGGGCCCTGAGGGCTGACAATTGCTCCTTCACCGCTTGAGAGTTGTATCAGGCCATTGGATGAGGTTCCTATATAAACATCTTCATCTATCAAAACGGCAGAAGTAAACGTTCCCCAGCTCACATCTTCAGCGCTGCTGACTTGGGTTGTCTGTAGCGTTTTGTCAACGTTTATGATTTTATTGTTAAAACAAAGGGTTAATTGATTCTCGTAAAAGTTCAAAGAAACCAATTTACCGCTGATGTTATTTGAAATAAGAGGTTGATCAATGGTCCTAACCTGAGTTTCAGACCCCGTCGAGGTTACCCCTACCAATTTGTCATCAATGACTCCAATTCCAACCCAATTTCCGGTTGCTACCTGAGTCCAATTTTCGGTTTCTACGATCAAAGGGTCATTTAAATCCACCTTATATAAGCCTGTTTCTGTGGCCGCATACAAGTTAGAACCCTGAACAGCTGTTTGATTCACGCTGATTTGCGAGTAGTTAGGACCTAAGTAGTATGTGTCTCTAAAGACTTTATTTTCGGGGTCATATACCGATATACCATATTCTGTGGACAGGTACAGCTTCCCGTCATGTACTTGAAAATGATTAATTGTTTTTTTGTCTTCGGGGATGGTCTGATTTCGTTCAATACCCGAGTCTAATTGATAGGCACCAGATGATAGATCATAGACTCCTAACATTCCATTATAGTACCCGACAAATAAGCGATTTTCATTGACAAAATGCGCACTAATTTCATCCCCTAACAACCCATCAACAGTGGTCCATGTTTGTAACTCTCCATATTGTGGGTCGTATGAAAACAAAGCATTTTCTGCAGCAACGTAAATCAATCCGCTCTCAGAAGGAGCTATACCCGTAATGTCATTGTAAGAGTAAATCCCTTCCCATTGTTGGGCATGTAGCCCTAAAAAAGCAAAAGCGAAAAGTAAACATATTTGTTTTTTCATCATGCACTAACAAACGTTTTTATGCTACAGAATCGTACATCAAACGACTCCTTGAGCAAGCATAGCATCGGCAACTTTGACAAATCCAGCAATATTTGCACCTTTCTCATAGTTGATATGCCCTTTCTCTGTTCCATACTTGATGCAGGATTCATGGATGTCTTTCATGATGGCTTGTAACCGTGTGTCTACTTCTTCACGAGTCCAATTGTAGCGCAATGAGTTTTGAGCCATTTCTAGTCCAGACACGGCGACTCCGCCAGCATTGGAGGCCTTTCCTGGAGCATATAATACTTTGTGAGCGTGAAAAACTTTAATTGCCTTTGGAGTAGAGGGCATATTGGCGCCTTCGCTAACACAAAAACAGCCATTAGAAGTCAGGGTTTTGGCGTCAGATTCATCGAGCTCATTTTGGGTCGCGCATGGCAGAGCAATTGCACAGGGAACCTCCCACGGGCGCTTCCCTTTGTGGAATGATGCTTTAGGGTAGGCATTAACATAGGCGCTAATTCTTCCACGTGTACGATTTTTTAAGTCCATCACGAAGGCCAATTTTTCAGCATCAATTCCTTCAGGGTCATAGATATATCCTGAGGAGTCAGAAAGTGTGAGCACTTTCGCCCCGAGTTGAATGCATTTCTCGGCGGCATATTGAGCTACATTTCCAGATCCAGAGATTACCACCTCTTTGTTTTTAAAACTGTCGCCCCGGGTTTGCAACATATTTTCGGCAAAATAAACAGCACCATAGCCTGTGGCTTCGGGTCGGATTAGTGAGCCTCCCCAAGAGATCCCTTTTCCTGTTAACACCCCTGTAAATTCGTTTTTTAATCGCTTGTACTGACCAAACATATACCCTATTTCTCTACCTCCAACTCCGATGTCACCGGCAGGAATGTCTCTATTGGGGCCAATGTGTCTAAACAATTCGGTCATAAAACTTTGACAGAAACGCATCACCTCCCCATCGGATTTACCTTTAGGGTTAAAATCCGCACCTCCTTTACCACCTCCCATGGGCAGTGTGGTGAGTGCGTTTTTGAATACTTGTTCGAAAGCAAGGAATTTTAATATACTCAAGTTCACAGACTCATGAAATCGCAATCCTCCTTTGTAAGGACCAATGGCAGAGTTCATCTCAATCCTATATCCCCGATTTACCTGAATTTCACCTGTGTCATCAATCCAAGGCACCCGAAACATCACTACACGCTCGGGTTCTGCCATGCGCATCAAGATGTTTTTACCATGATAAATGTCTTGTGTGACGATATAGGGAATCACGTTTTCAGCCACCTCGCGTACAGCCTGCATAAATTCGGGTTCGTGGGTGTTCCGCTGACCCACTTCTGTGATAAAGGATTCAATTATTTTTTTCATAATTGGGGGGTTATTCTGGTTTAAAAGTAGGAATTATATTGCCAAATCATCCAATGGCTTGTTTCAAATCGTCGATTAGATCATCAATATCTTCTAAGCCTACACTCAATCTGATGAGTCCATCCACTACTCCTGATTTTTCACGTTCTTCTTTAGGAATAGAAGCATGAGTCATACTTGCAGGGTGCCCAGCAAGACTTTCTACACCCCCCAAAGACTCAGCAAGTGTAAAGACTTTAAGGCTTTCTACAATTGAAGTGGCACTTTCTAAGGTGTCATTTTTAGGCACAAAAGACAACATCCCGCCAAAATCCTTCATTTGTGTTTGGGCGACTTTATGGTTTGGATGGTTTTCAAATCCTGGCCAATAGACTTTTTTCACTTTTGGGTGATCTGATAAAAACTCGGCAACAGCCTTTCCGTTCTCACAATGTCGTTGCATCCGAACATGGAGGGTTTTGATGCCACGCAATACCAGAAAAGCGTCCATAGGACCACAGACAGCTCCGCTCGCATTCTGAATAAAAGCCAATTGCTCCGCAAGGCTTTCATCACGAACAACCAAAGCGCCTAAAACCACATCGCTGTGTCCTCCCAAATATTTTGTGGCTGAGTGCATGACAATATCTGCACCAAGTTTAAGAGGCTGTTGAAGGTAAGGAGAAGCAAAAGTGTTGTCCACAACAACTAAGATCTCTTTATTTAGACTCAACTTAGTGATGGCTTGAACATCAACAATGTTCATCATGGGGTTGGTTGGAGTTTCAACCCAAATCAGTTTTGTTTTTTCATTGATTTTCTCGGCTACATGTTCTGGGTTTTGCATATCTACAAAGTGAAATCGAATCCCGTAGTTAGCAAAAACTTTTGTGAAAAGCCTGTAGCTGCCGCCATACAAATCGTTGGTAGAGATTACTTCGTCTCCAGGGCTGAGAAGCTTAAGAACCGCATCTATGGCTGCCATTCCAGAACCAAAACACAATCCTCGAGCACCATCTTCGATACTAGCTAAAGCATTTTCTAAAGCGGTACGAGTGGGGTTGTGTGTGCGACTGTACTCATAGCCCTTGTGTCCTCCAGGCGTACTTTGAACATAGGTTGAAGTCAAATATACCGGTGGCATAACGGCACCATAAGCAGGATCAGGAGATTGCCCTCCATGAATGGTTTTGGTGTTAAACTTAATTTTTGATTCTTTCATACTTCCAAATTCTCAACGCAAATGTATTTAAGTTTGATCAACACCACCTATTTTTCGATTAAAAAATATGATATTTGAATAGAAATATCTTTTCATGAACTCATATATCTACTTATCTACCTGTTCCACCTGTATGCGAATCCTTAAGGATCTAGCGCTCCCTGATGACACAAGGCTACAGGACGTAAAACATCAACCCATATCTCCCTCCCAATTAGAGGCTCTTTACGCTCAAACTCAAAGCTATGAATCTTTGATTAACAAACGTTCGAAGGTTTATGCAGCTTTAAAAAAAGAAGGACAAATTTTTGACGAGACAATTTATAAAAACCTTCTTTCAACAGAGTATAGCTGTCTTAAACGGCCCATTTTGATTTGGAATGGCGCCTATTTTATAGGCAATGCCAAAAGCACAGTTCAGATGATGCAACAAGCCGTTCATGGTCAGTAAACGGACATGGGCTTTGTTGGCTGTTTTTGGAGCGACAACCATTTACGCTCTTAACCATACCATAGCGAAAGATGTCATGCCCACTTATGTACAAGGCTTTGGGTTTGTTATGATTCGTTTGTTAGGCGCTACGGCTTTATTTTGGTTGATCGGACTATTTATTCCCAAAAAACCTATCGAAAATAAAGATTTTTTACGCCTAATAATCTGTGCTTTTTTTGGTATGGGCATTAACATGCTGACATTTTTCAAAGGCTTGGAGTATTCGACTCCTATCAATAGCGCAGTAATCATTACCACCACGCCAATATTGGTTTTTATTTTTTCAGCTTTTTTACTCAAAGAACAACTCACAAAACCAAGGATTATTGGGGTTTTGGTAGGTTTTTTAGGTGCATTACTATTGGTGATCTATAACGGTCAATTACATGACAGAGCTCCCAACATTCCCTTGGGAAACATGTTGTTCGTTGTCAACGCGGGGAGTTTTGCGTTGTATTTGGTTTTTGTCAGGTCATTGTCTCAAAAATATCATCCCATACAATTGCTTAAATGGCTTTTTTTGATAGGCCTGATCGTGTGTTCTCCAGTAACATGGACCGAGTTTAAAGAGGTCACTTGGTCTGCCATACCATTTTCTGGCCTTTGGCGCATCGGTTTTGTGGTGATAGGAACAACCTTTTTAACCTATTTATTTAATATTTACGCTTTAAAAACACTCAAAGCTTCTACTGTGTCTGTGTTTACCTATTTACAGCCTGTTATGGGGATTATGTTTGCGATTATGGTAGGCGCTGATAAACTTACCCTTGTGGGTACATTTTCATGCGCTGCTGTTTTGTTTGGTGTATACTTGGTAACCAAGCGATACAATGCCTAATGACATAATTTAATATTACATTGCATTATTATTTTTTCGGTTTTGAATCAGGCACTCCAACAGCTAAAAAACTCTCTACAGGGAACGCTACATATAGATTCTCTAAGTCGAGTCATTTATGCTACCGATGCGTCAGTGTATAAGAAAAAACCTCTGGCAGTTGCATATCCAAAGTCAAGTTCTGATATCCAAAAGCTCATTCGTTTTGCAGATTCAAATAAAATAGGGCTTATTCCCAGATCTGGAGGCACCTCTTTAGCAGGGCAGTGTGTAGGGGATGGGATTGTAGTCGACGTTTCCCGCCATTTAAACCGTATTTTGGAGATAGACCCCAACAATGCTACAGCTAGAGTTGAACCTGGCGTAATACGTGATCAACTCAACTCCGCTTTACTGGAGAAAGGACTGTTTTTTGGCCCCAACACTTCGACCTCTAAATACTGTACCCTAGGGGGAATGGTTGGAAATAACTCGTCGGGCTCTACTTCTATTCGATATGGAGTAACTCGCGACAAGGTAGTGTCTATCAAAGGTTTTTTGTCAGATGGTTCAGAGGTCGTTTTTAAAGATCTAGATGCACAAACCCTTGAAGAAAAAACAAAACAGCAAAACCTTGAGGGTAAAGTGTATCAACTATTGGTAGATGCATTGTCACAAGAAGAACGCCAAAAGCAAATCAGAGATTTTTTCCCTGACGTATCTGTACACCGACGCAATACTGGATATGCTCTTGACGCCCTCTTGGACCGCCAACCCTTTAACAAAAATGGGAAGCTTTTTTCACTGTGCCCATTGATTGCTGGCAGTGAGGGCACGCTGTTTTTTATTACTGAGATAACCCTTAAGTTGGACATGTTGCCCCCTCCACACAAACGCATGGTAGTTGCCCATTTTGATAGTGTAAAAAAAAGCCTGAAAGCGGTGGTTCCTGCTATGAAACACGAGCTTCAGACCTGTGAGCTGATGGACAAAGCAGTTCTAGATTGCACAAAAAACAACAAAAGCCAACTCCAGAATCGTTTTTTTATTGAAAAAGACCCTCAGGCTCTGTTACTTCTCGAGCTTTCCAGAGACTCACAGCAAGAGGTAGAAGCCGCCACAGATACGCTTTGTAATAGTCTTTCTGAATGTGGAGCATATGCGATTCCGGTGCTAAAAGATCAAGAAATTGACCAGGCTTTGGAGTTACGCAAATCGGGCTTGGGTGCATTGGGCAATATGATTGGAGATGCTAAGGCAGTCGCCTGTGTGGAAGATACAGCCGTACCGCTGACACAACTTTCAAGTTTTATAGAAGAATTTACTGCCTTGATGGCTTCTCATAACCAAAAGGCAGTTTATTATGCACATGCAGGCGCAGGAGAGCTCCATCTAAGACCAATTCTAAATCTAAAAAAAACATCCCATATTCGTTTGTTTAGAACGATCACTTCAGAAGTAGCTCAATTGGTTAAAAAATATAGAGGATCGTTTAGTGGTGAGCATGGTGATGGGATTGTACGGTCAGAGTTTATACCCAAAATGGTCGGAGAAGATAATTATGCTTTTTTCAAAGAACTCAAATCGACTTTTGATCCAAAAGGGATTTTCAACCCTGGGAAAATTGTTGATCCGTACCCTATGGATCAGAATTTGCGCGCTCAAGCCCCTACGCCAGAAATCAAAACTACACTAGATTTTTCTTCCAATTTGGGTATAGTACGTGCTGCTGAGCAGTGCAATGGAGCTGGTGTGTGTCGTTCGCTAAAAGGAGGCACCATGTGCCCAAGTTATCGAGCGACTCGTAATGAAAAAGACACCACACGTGCTCGTGCCAATGCACTACGCGAGTTTTTACATCAATCTGGAAAAGCAAACCGATTTGACCACCCCGAACTCAAAGAAGTTTTTGAATTGTGTTTGAGTTGTAAAGCGTGTGCAAGTGAGTGTCCAAGCAATGTAGATGTATCAGCGTTTAAGGCAGAGTTTTTACATCAATATTATAAATCTAATACTCGACCTTTTCGAGAAAAGGTTTTTGGTAATGCGGCTTGGATTAACCGAATGGCGTCTAAAACCCCCCGCTTTGCCAATGCGATGTTAAGCCATCCGATTGTTGGGAGTCTGATTAAAAAAGTGATGGGTGTGGCGTCTAAAAGAACATGGCCGGTATATGACAACAAAACGCTCCTAGAGTGGTCTGCTGATTATGAGCAAAAGAAGAGCAATCAAGTGGTCTATTTGTTGGTAGATGAATTTATTAACTACTCAGAAACACACATTGGAGTCAAAGCCGTGAAACTTCTTAACGCTTTAGGGTATCAGGTGTTTTTTACACCACTTATTGACTCGGGTAGAAGTCAACTTTCTTTAGGACTGCTCGATGAAGCTCGCATTTGCGCTGAACGTAACGTTCAGATTCTTTCAAGTTTGTTGGAAGACAACACCCCGCTTTTAGGGCTCGAGCCTTCTACTTTATTGGGTTTTAGGGATGAATATCCAAGACTTGTAAGCGACAAATCTTTGGCCAAATCAATAGCCGAGAACTGCTATATGATCGAGGCTTTTATCGCTAATGAAATAAAAGAAGGTAAAATCACTTCGGCATCTTTTACGGATCTTTCTAAAGACATCCACATTCACACCCATTGTCATCACAAAGCATTGGACAATCAGCAAGATATCATAACGATGTTAGAATTGCCTAAAAACTATACAACAACGACCATTCCTTCTGGTTGTTGTGGGATGGCTGGTTCGTTTGGGTACGCTAAAGAGCGCTATGAAGTGAGTATGCAAATCGGCGAGGAAATTTTGTTTCCCCACATTCGAAAAATGCCCTCCAAAGCAGTGTTAGCAGCCAATGGCACGAGTTGTAGACATCAGGTATACGACGGTACGAATACACGAGCCCTACATCCTGTTGAAATACTTCATGAAGCCTTGATTAGCTGAGGTATTTCTTTACAACCTCAAGCTGATCGTGGTATTTAGCAATCATATCAATTTCACCTTCCATGGCTTCGATGATATCGGGATGTTCGCCAATACCAACGGGCATATTAAGATAAACTTCTAGATTGGCTTTGTGTTTGGCAATGTGGCCCAAAGCGTGTTGCTTTAGGGCATCTATGAGTAATGGTTTCATAAGTAGGATTTTTACTAAAATTACGAAAATTATTTAAACCAATTCCGCTTTTAGAGCCTGATCCCATACTTTATAACCTTTGTTATTGAGGTGTAGACGATCCCGACCAAAGTAATCTAGTTTTACATGTCCTTTTGAGTCAAGAAAAGGATTAAAAATATCGATCCACTTCGTATTGGGCAGTGTTGATAAGTAGGTCTTTAGCTCCATATTGATCTCTCTGACCACATCAATGTTATTGATTCTATGTGGGCTCGGTTTGATACTAATACAGACAATTTCTGTAGTACTTAGGCTGTTTCTAATGTGTGAAACCAAGCGTTCAAACTTAGCCTTAATTGTTCTAACATCAGAATTGGTAGATATGTCATTTTCACCAGCGTACAACACCAACTTTTTTGGGTTTATGTTTTGAAATAAACTGTCAAAATGAGTTAGACATGAGTCGATATAAGCGCCTCCAAAGCCCAGATTTAGGGTGTTGATGTCAGGAAAACTTTCTTTTAAATCCCACAGGCGAATCGATGAACTTCCAAAAAAACACACCAAATTTTCCGATTGATTATGCCTTTTAACTTTACGCTGTAGGATCTCTATTTCTCTTATAAAGTTTTGATTGTCTTGGCGCAATTGGGGCACCCATTTTTTATAAGCCAAAAACAAACGATCTGCAAAAGCGGCAACTTGGTTGATGTCAAAAGGGTCATTTACAACATCTGCCAAGCGAAAAGGTTTTTTGATGGCACATTTCCACGCACTGCGATTCATTGTTTTGTCAAACCCTGAAAACACTACTGGAACAATATTTAGATCTGGGCTGGCAAGCTGAGCTAATTTGAATACGCCAAATCGGAAAGGACCAGGCGATTGCTCGGTTCGGTTTGAAGTGCCCTCTGGGCTAATGATTAAATTTTGCCCTTTAGATAGAGACTCTAGACAACGGCTGTAAAAAGTTGATTTGGATTCAACCTTCATCTGTTGTGTAAGATCATGAGGTCGAAAGCCAGAGGCATATACTTGAATGTAGTCGAAAGGGCTGTAGTATTTTTTATGAGCTTTTTCATGAGGCAGACTGTAACGTACAATTCGCATCCCTGGATCATTGTAGTAGTCGAATAAATATGCACTGAGAAAATGACTGTCTAAAGTAATATGGAAGTTGTCCTCTAGAGCATATTGAATCGGGTTGTGTAAATGATTGTACAAAAACAAATTACCTCCCTTTTCAGGCAAGTGCTCAGACCCAATAAGCTCAAAATCAACTTTATTAAAAAGATCCAAGCAAAACGACGCACATGTGTTGCGCGCTTGTTGGGGAGTGGAAAACTTACCACACGTGATTTTTGTGTATAAATCTTCGAGTCTGGATTTAAAAATTTCGTTGTTCAAACTGCTTTTTTACCAGCACGAATTTAACCAAACAAAACACGGCTTATGTCCGTTTTGAACGCAAATGAACAACATTTATCAATTTAAAAAATCAAGACTGTTCAAATAAACAAATCCATAAAATGCGTATTTGTTTTTTGTAATGAACACATTTTATGGATTAGACTAAGAAGACTTGACTTGTGGGTCAGTCTATTCAATAACGGCTTTCTTTTTGTCGTTTTTTAGTTTTGACAGAATCACGACGTTTACTGAGCGCATCTCGACGCATTTTGGTTCTTTTACGACGTTTTTTTAAGGCTTCTTTTTGCTCCGCTGTCAACGTTTTTCGGAAATCTTCTTTAAGGTTTTTGATGTTGTTTTTGTGAGTTTCCAGCATATCGCGCTGGTTCTGATTGAGCAGCTCTCTAAGCGCTTTCTTGCGCTCACCTGGCCCCAAATCTTGACTTTCCATAACGGCCTTCTGTTCTTTGGTAAGGCTGTTTTTTAAGGCTTCTCTTTGGTTTCTGACCAATTCCCTTTGGGATTTTAGCATTTCAAGCTGCTTAGGACTTAAGATTTTTTCCATCCCACGTAAGTCCTTTTTGATAGTTTTTGGTTCCTTTTGTGCACTGAGTGGCAAAGCGAAAAAAACCATGATAAAAAAACATAAGATATTTGATTTCATTGTATTTGTGTTAGGGTTTACAGTTTAGACCCTTTGGCTTTAAAATAGTTGTAAACTCAAAGGACGTCCAACACATAATTCTCCTCAAACCATGCATCAAAATCATCTTCCTCAATTAACATAGATTCAACCAATAAAACGTCGTAGTCACTATATATGGAAGAATTCATATAAGTATCTATAGACCATTTTGTCGCCAACAACAATACAAGCACCGCTGCGGTTTCAATAAATTTTTTCCATAGTGGCCGAACGATTGTTTTTTGTTTAGGCATCAAAACATGATTTAACATCCGCTGTTTTGAAAGATCAAAATATTTATCGGGCACACTATAGCCTAATCTTCGAAACTGTTTTGTTTTGTGGACGCTCATACGGCTATTTTTAGTTGTTGGGTCAAGGCTTTCTTGGCTGCATAATATGTAGTCTTGATAGCGTTGACATTACGCTTTGTAACTGCTGCGATTTCAGTAAACTTTAATTCGTCGTAGTACTTCATAGAAAAGACAATCCGTTGGTCTTCTGTAAGTTCTCCCAAAAGTTTTTGAAAGTGGGCATCTACTTGATGCGCATCAAAATAAGGATCTTCACATAGTTGAGACCAGTAGTCAGGCAAAGTTCCATCGGGCCACAAGAGAGCCTGTTTTTTTTGTTTGTTCAAATGCCTCATAGATTCGTTATAAGCAATCCTATAACACCAGGTTTTGATGCTGCTTTGAAAACGAAATTTTGGCAACCCCTTAAAAACACGAACATAGGTGTTTTGAAGTACGTCATTGGCGTCTTCATGATTTAGCACCAGCTTCCGAATCATCCAATACAACCTTTCATGAAAGACATGAGCAATTTCTGTTAAAGCGCGCTCATGTTTTGATGAATGGATTAATTTTTCAATATGATCTTCCGAAGAAACCAAATGTTAAGTTTGTATTTAGACCCAACTATTTTGAGAAAGTTGGGATGAGTTGTATATATATCAGAACGTTAATATTTCTTAAAAAAGTATATTTTAGAGCAAAAAATATTTACTCTTAATTATGAGAAAAGATTCCATACAAAAATCAGACCAAGATCAGCTCACCCCTAAAAACGTATTGAATGATTTACAATTGGGGAATAAGCGTTATACAACAGGATCAATTCATCAAGTAGATGCTCACTCTTTGCGCACTCAAACAACTGGGGGGCAGTATCCAAAAGCGGTGGTCTTATCTTGTATTGATTCACGTGTTCCTGTAGAATTGGTTTTTGATCAACACGTTGGTGATATTTTTGTTGCTCGAGTTGCTGGAAACTTCGAAAATGACGACATCTTAGGAAGTATGGAATATGCCTGCGCAGTGGCAGGAAGCAAGCTCATCGTGGTGCTGGGCCATGCAGGGTGTGGAGCGGTTAAAGCCGCATGTGATGGAGTCGAATTGGGTCATATCACAGGCTTGTTGGCTTCTATTCAACCCGCGGTTGATCATACGGCCAAATCAACGGGAAAAACTCCTAGCAGCTCTGACTTAGAATTTGTCAATGCAACAATCGAAAACAATGTACGTGCTACGATGCAGCGTATTTTGGAAAAGAGCAGCATTCTTGATAATCTCTACCAAAAAGGAAGCATTGGTTTGGTAGGCGGTGTTTATCAGCTCGATAGCGGCGAGGTCACTTGGCTCGACTGACATCACCCTCAATTAATTTTCATTAAATCTTGTTGGTACGCATACAAAGGAACTCCTTTTGAGTTCTTGAAAATGATGCTGATAAGTCTTTCGTCCCAGTCGACGATCAGTTGACCATAGCTATCTTCACCTATGGTGGGCCCGACTCGATATGGGTTTTCTTCTGTCAAGTTATAAGTCAACGCTTCTGTCATACCGCTCGAGGTTGCATCTATCAAAGAAGTATATCCAATATTGGCGATAGACAATTCAGACATATGGCGATCTCCAGTTAAAAAGATGGGGTTTTTAACCTTGTATTTCTGTAACAACCGGAGCATTTTTTTTCGCTCTTTGGGATAATTACTCCATTTCTCAAAACGATGTTTATTTGACAACAATTGGATTCCGCACCCAAAAACATGAACTGTTGCATTCGAGTTTTTTAATTGCTTTTCAATCCATGCCCATTGTGCTTTTCCTAGCAGTGTGCCTTTTCTGTCTTTACGATATTGCTGTCGATTGTTCTTAGACTTAACATATCGGGTTTTAAAATATCTATTGTCTAGAAGAATCAACCTGACGTGGTGTTTGTTGGCTTGTATAGTATATGCTTGATAGGCACCTTCTCTTTGGAAGGCACGATGGTCTTTGGGCAGCCCCAAAAAAGAGAACAGGTCACGGCGGCTTTCGGATTTGTTAACGTAGTCTGCTCCACCGTCGTTGATTCCATAGTCATGATCGTCCCAAATACCATACACTTTGGTGCTTTGTTTTAGGTTTTGATAAGCGGCTTTGTTACTGAGTCTATCAAATTTTGTTTTTAAATCTTTTGAGTTGCCATCCTCCCCATACACGATGTCGCCCAGCCAAATGAAGCCATCAGGTTTTTCAACAGCAATGGTATTTAAAATGACATCGCTGCTAGACTTATCCATTTTGTGGCAAGATCCAAAGGAAAGGGTTGTCTTTTGTCCCCATAACACAATAGTAAACACCCAAAAAAGAACAGTTAAGATCTTGCTAAAACGGAATAAAATCATGAGTGATACAATTTTGTGAATGTAAATTTATGCAAATACTTTTCGGTAAATGAAAATGACCATTATACAAACATAGACTTGAGGGTAAAATCAATTTAATATAGTTAAGAAAAAAACAAAATTTATTATCTTTAGAGTTAATCAAAAAAACATAACAGATGAAAAACTTATTTTACTTTTTTCTTTATTTATTATCCTTTTCATTCATATCGGTTAGTGCCCAAACTCTCGATGGCGCTGTAGGTTTCGCAGGAGACCGACCTAATGCCTTTATTCTTGGGAGCCAAGATAGTGTAGACGTTTGGCTACAGTGGTGTGAACTACATTCTGAAGGAGATGCAGCGGCAATTGCTGAATTGGCCGGAGATAACATTCGAATTGAAGCTCCGGGAGGGGAGCTTGTCATTGAAGGAAAACAGGCGCTTACAGATTTCCTTACCCAATGGTTTGCTGACAACGATGAAGTGAGCGTTCAACAACAATGGGGTGTGCCTGTTAAATTTGTAAATGATCAAGGAACTCCGATCAATGGCGATTGGTTGATTACTGGCTTTTCATTACGGATAGATAATGGGGAGTCAGTAACTGTTGAAGACAATCATGCCAATGTGTTTATTGAAAACGGAAAAGTTCAATACTTCAAGGTGTTTCAACACAGAGTAATTGCTCCTGCACAAGTGACGCTTTCTGTTGACATGAACTCATACGAAGGAGATTTTAGTACCGTTGGGGTTTTCGGTTCTTTCAATAATTGGTGTGGTACTTGTGATTCTATGACCGACGAAGATGGTGATGGAATCTATACGACTACAGTTGAGGTATTTCCTGGGGAAATGCAGTACAAGTTTGTTCTTGACAACCAATCTGTTGAAGAAAGTTTTCAGCCAGATAATTCTTGTACCAAAACCACAGATGTGTATACAAACCGAGTTGCACAAGTTGAGGGAAGTACTACTTTAGATCCAGTGTGCTTTAACACATGTGAACCCTGTCAATAAGCATTCAACCTCATAAAAAAAGCGTTGTTTTCAACGCTTTTTTTTATGAATAAGGTTTTATGAATAGGATATTTCTTTGTGTTTTTTAAAACATTGTTCAGTGAATGAAATTCTATCAATTGTTTCAATCTTCAAACCCCATTTCCCAAGTTCCGTAAATAAGGTTTGGGAATACAATAAACTTATCCCCAAACAAATGAGCGAGTGAGTTGACATCTTCAATCCTAGTTTGATTCGATTTTTTGTAAAAACGCTCATCAAAATCTGCTAGATTGTCTCCAAGAAGCAAGACAATGTTGTAGTCAGAAAGTTGATTTCTTCTAGACTCTTTGTTCCCGTCATCGCCTCTAAGCAGCATGATGGTCTCTTGCTCAAAAGGGAAACCGGCAGAGATAAGATTGGCTTTGGTAGGGGCATAGTTTTCTACACTTCTGTTTGAAAGGTAAATGATTTCAACATCCTGTTTAGAGGCATAGTTAAAGAAGTCTAATGCGCCGGGTATCGGAGTAGCGATTTGTTTGTTTACCCATTCAGACCATGTTTTTTGATTGAAACTTTGGCTTGAGTCGATAAGCATCTGATTGTAGGGAAGGTTGTTCAAAATAGTTTCATCGATGTCTGCAACAATGGCTAGGGGTTGGTTGCTTTGTTCTGCGATTGCTTTATCTAGCTTGGTTTTGGCTATGTTATATGCCTGAATGCAAAGGGCATGATATTCTGCGCTGTTTTTTTGCCAAAAAATAGAGTGGTCTTTTCTTGAATGCTCTGTAGTACAACCTGCAAAAACAACGACAAGTAGAAATAATAAAATCAGCTTTTTCATCGGTTAGATTTTGTGCTTCTAATGTATAAAATAAACTTTCAGTTTTTTTGAGGAGATCAAAAAATATCTTAATCCTTTTTTGGGAGCATCTGGTTCTCTTGTGAGTAAGACATCACTGCGTAAGTTATTTGTTACTAAGCATTTAAGGGGAAACGCGCTTAGGGGCTTTTTTACCAAAGATTTCAATAACTCCATACTTCCCCTTTTGACCATATTCATGGCTATTCACCCAAATTATATAATCATAATGGGCAAATAAGCTTCTAACCCAAGCGTACATACCATAGGGCATGGAAGTCTTTGACAGACTTATTATTACTTCACTCAATTTAAATTAGGTGTCAAAACGGATATTCAAAAAGGTTTAAACGCTCTTTTAAAACCCTAAGAAAATACCATATTTTTACTGGATTAAATTAACTTTTATAAATTTCGCATAAACTATTTTGAATCATAACGAACGTGTTATGTATGCACATTAAAAAGAGGACGCACTCTTAATAAAAGGAATTTCCCAACAAAAGGGCTAATGAAAAATATGTTAAAACAAAAAAAAGTAATTGTATCCTTAACTTCTTTTCCAGCTGCAATACCCTATGCTAAAGATGCGATTAAGTCTATTTTAGTAGGCAATACTTTGCCCGATAAAGTGGTTCTATATCTTACGTTTTCACAATTCAAAGACAATAAAATTCCCTTAGAGCTTAAGGCTTTAGCTAACAACAATCCGCTGTTTGAAATTAGAGATTATAGTGAAGACATTCGTTCATATCGAAAATTAATTCCAGCGCTGAAGGATTTTCCGAACGATATAATCGTAACAGTCGATGATGACGTTCGGTATCATAAAAATATGTTGCGAGATTTGCTTCACCTTCATGAACAAATTCCAGATGTTATTATTGCCAATCGAGCCAAAAAGATAAAACTGAATGCTCCCTATCGTCAGTGGAAAAAATATCGTTGGTACCATTTTTTTACAAATAGGCTACATTTTAGTTTTAAAAATATACAAACAGGTGTTGGAGGTGTTTTGTATCCTCCAAATTCGTTGGATCAGGAAATGATGGATACCGATATATTTAAAGAAATTGCACCAACAACAGACGATATATGGTTTTGGGCCGCAGCAGTAGCTAATGGCACGTATATTCTTCCTTTTCCTTTTGGGAAATACAACAAACCTCGAGGATTAAATAAACCAAAAAAATTATCATTAAAAACCGTTAATTTTAAAACGGGCACTGACTTGAATCGAATAGGACTTGAAAAAATACTCGAAAAATATAGTGCAATAATGGAAAGAATTGAAAATGAGAAGTGAGATCCCAAATATAGACTTAGTTTATTTATGGGTAGATGGTAACGACCCCAAATGGCAGGCAAAGCGCAATGCCTTTTTTGGAAGAAAAGTGGAGAATTCATCATCAAATTTCAATGGTCGCTATGCCAACAATGATGAGTTAAAATACAGCTTACGTTCGGTTGAAAGATATGCTCCGTGGATAAGGAAAATTTTTATTGTTACCGATAATCAAAAACCAAAATGGCTTGATATTTCAAACCCTAAAATCCAAATTATAGATCAAAATAACTTATTGCCTCATAAAAGTTTGCCATGTTTTAACTCAAATGTACTAGAACATTTTTTATATAAAATACCCCATCTTTCCGAGCATTTTATATTATCAAATGATGATATGTTTCTTAACAAAACTATCTTATCAACCACTTTTTTTGCAAAGGACGGATTCCCTATTATACGGCTTAACAGAAAACCATTTCGAAGATTTCGTTGGTTTCTACGTGAACAAATTTTCAAAAAGCCTCACAAACTATATAGTAAAGCTTTATTTAATGCTGCTGAACTGGTGAAACAAAAATTTGGGGTTTTTTATAATGGATTACCACATCATAATATAGATAGTTACTTAAAAAGCGACTGTATACGTGTTGGGGAGCAAATATTTAAAAATGAAATTGATCATACGAAAATGAATCACATTCGGAGTGCAAATGATGTCCAGCGTATTGTTTATTCATATGTTGCTTTAGCTGAAAAACGGGGGCATTTACGATATGTTTCAAATGATGAGTCACTACATATCCATATTCAGAAAGACAGGCATTATGAAAAACTTAAAAAATTTAACCCAACTTTTTTTTGTATGAATGACACTGAATATGCTGATGACAACGACCGCATGAAGTTAAAAGTGTGGTTAAACAGCCGCTTTCCTGAAAAATCAGAGTTTGAGAAATGATAGAAATACCTAAAAATTTATTGTAAGACATCAGTGTCACTCAATATATTTTACAATGACCAGTGCAAATTTTCTTTGCCCTTGAAGTATAAAACTTATATATCCAAGATTACGATTTACTTTCAAATCGCTGTTTAATTGTTGGATATTTTTTCATGATACTTTCAAAAACTGTACGGTTCACATCAATATTTGAAAACACATTCGTGCTTCTTAAAGAAACTTTTGAGGGTTTTCCAAGATCGGGTTGACGCCAAAAACCAAATGGTATAGGCGCTATTTTGGTTCCCTTTGAAACTGCTGCAGCCCAAAACCATATATCGTCTACAGTTGGTGCCAACTGCATAAACAAATCAGGTTTTAGCATTTCTTCGGATAAGGAATGCGGTGGATATAAAACCCCTCCAACTCCGGTTTGTAAATTTCTATAACTTGGTTTGAAACTGCGTGTTAATAGGCTGACACGCTTGTAGCATTTCCATTTTCTATACCTAGCATTCAACTTTATACGTCTTACACGATGCCCAATGACCGCATTGGGGTATTTCTTGTGGCGGCTCAATAAGCGCTTTAGCATATTCTTATGATAACGTACATCGTCGTCGATCGTTATTATAATATCATTTGGAAAATCTTGTAGTGCGGGGATTAACTTGGTATATGAGCGAATGGTCTGATTGTAAAATCGAACTTCAAAAATTGAGCTTATAGTAAATAAATCTCGAAGGTCTGATGGGATTTTGCTACTAGGAAACTGCTGAGCCGTCAAGTAAAGCACTATTTTATCTGGAAGAACTGAACCCTCCAGAATAGACCGGATTGCCTGAGCGGCAAATGGCAACGCTGCTGGAAAAGAAGTTAAGGATACAATGATTTGCTTTTTTTGCATTGTAAATCTAAAGTTCAAAACTCGATTTCTCCGGCAAAATACTTTCGAAAGCGTCTTTAATATTTTGAATAACCTGTTCGTAATTACGGATACGAACATTGTCGTTTAGACATATAAGTTTGTAAGATTGGTTTCGAATTACCTTTAAAGCTTTCTTTTGTTTTGGTTGTACCATGAGTGCAAACATTTTGGTGTCACTATAGGTGTTGTAGGGCGTAAAATTACCAGTGCACATTTGCCAAGCACGAAATAGCTCAGGGGTATAGTCGGTTAATGCACGAAATCGGTTTGCCGAAGTTTCTGTTAATTCTTTTTCGCAATGTTTCCATACGTCTTCAAACATGCTTTTTAAAAAAGGTTGTGCATTGTGAGGAGTACGTAACGTTATAAATTTTGAATAAAATTTCATCACATAATTCATCCACAATTTTTTTCCGTAGATCGGGTTGTACCACTTATCGTAAAAGCGACTCATGACCTCTTTTTTGTCAAAATGTTGATTAATGAGTCTAATGTTGTTTTTGATACGTATATACCATTGCGACCAATTTGGGTTGTACTGAAAAATGGAAATGTCGCAGGGCAAACCATTTTGAAAAAATCGACTTTTATCTAAATGATTTATAATGTAAAAATCATCATTAAAATACACAAAATGCTCTGACAGATCAGGAATTTTATGCAAATAACGTTCAATAACTACGGAGTTGTAGCTGGGTAAAAACTGCTCTGGAATAAAATTTTTGTGGTTAACAAGGTTGATTTTTGGATGATTTTCATCTAGCCATTCAGGTTTTTGTCCGCAGGTTACAAAATGTATTTTGCGTACCCAAGGCGCAAATTTTTCAACGCCGCGAAACCAGAATTTCAATAATCCGTAATCCCGAAAGCGTGCTACAGAAACAGAGTTCTTTTCATTTTCCGTTTTGTTAGAATACTTGACAAAATCACGTTGCCATTTACTGTCGTTCATATCCACCCATGTAATTACAAAATCTATTTCCATAATGTATGTGGTCCTTCATTTAGTTATAGTACTTCAAACAAAGATAGGATAAATCTGAGCGTGTTTTATTTATGTAAAAAGACCTTCTAAGCAAAGTTTACACGCCAAACTATAGTTTAAACTCTAAAAAGAAATATTTTTGTTAGATACAATCGGAAAACAACAAAATTTCGATTTAAGATTTATGTTCAAAAGAAACTATCCATTTTATCTAACCCTTTGTGCAATTGCCAAAAACGAAGGTCGCTATTTGCAAGAATGGATTGAATACCATAAGATGTTGGGTGTTGAAAAGTTCTTTATCTATGACAATGAGAGTGCCGATAATACTCGTGAAATATTGCAACCCTACATCGATAGTAATTTAGTAGAGTACTGTTATTTTCCTGGAAAGAAAATGCAACTTAAGGCTTATGCAAACTGTGTGAAAAAGCATAAACGCCACACGAAGTATTTGGGTTTTTTGGATATAGATGAATTTATCGTGCCTATCAAACACAAAACCATACCAGATTATCTGCGTAGTTTAGGTAGGTTTTCAGGCGTTCAAATGAATTGGTTGGTTTATGGCAGTGGAGGAGCCAAAAAAAGAGAAAAAGGGTTTGTTATCGAACGGTTTAAAGACCATTCTTTGCCCGACCAGAAACTTAATCGTCATATAAAAGTCATTCTTAACCCGAGATTGATTTTAAGGTTTTTTTCGGCGCATCGACCTGTTATTCTTGGTAGATATATTGATTCCAATGGAAATATTACTAAAAAACGATTTTGGGATAGAATACCTGTGTCAAATCAAATTCGTATAAATCATTATGCTATAAAAAGCTACGAAGAATTTTTGGAAAAACGCAGTCGTGGAAGAGCAAGATTTGATAGAAAACGAGGTTTAGACTATTTTGATAACTACGACCTAAACGATATTAGAAACGATCCTATTATGGATAAATATGTTGTTGAATTAAAGAAACGGATTCAGTAAACTCAGGTCATAAATAAATTGTAACACGGTTAACAAATTCTTCATTTTCTTTAAAATGCTACAAATATTCAAAGGTACAGACTCAATACACAAGCTACAAAGAGCAATGGGGCATTCAAGTTTAAACTTATCTCTAACCTATTTAAGAGGACTTGAAGTAGCAGAACTAAAAGAAGAAGATATGCCTATGGTTAGTTACAATCAGAATTTAATCTCCAAAGTTGACTGAATTCGCCGTCCATAAAAAGTTTACCCCCATCACATTCAAATGTGATTAAAGAAACTAATTCATTTCCAAAATGTAAATCAACCTTTAAGGTGTCATTTTCAAATGTGTATGCATTAGAGCTTGGAAGAGCATCAGTTCTATCTAATGAATTCCAATATACATCATCAGTAGGACAAGTGATGCAATAATAAGTATATCTTAAACCATCTACGAACTCATACATTGTATTGGCATCTGACCTGTTTTCGCTCGGCGACCATATCCATTTACCTTCAATAGAGTAATTAGGTTCGATTAAAATTTCTTCACCATCAACACAAGTCAAAAGAAATGGGAAAAACAGCAATATCAAGATTCGTTTTTTCATATCTTAATATATAAAAACTTATTTAAAAGGTTTAGAAGTAGCAGAACTTAAAGAAGAAGATATGCCTATGGTTTAGGAATCATCGTCCTTTTTTTTCCAAAATTTTTGTCTCAAAACAATTCTAAAATAGAAGTAGTTGTAAATCACAAAGATTACGCAACCGACGATGAACATTACTTTGTTATTCATAATCGATTATTTAGAATCTTTTCTTCTTTGTCTGATGGCCATCGCAAAACCCAATATCGTGATGGGCCAAAGACCCACATAAATCCCCTCGAGTTCATTGCCTGTAAACCATAGATAAACAGAATATAAAAAGCTTAAAAAGGCCAGTAGTATCGGGTAGTATTTTTCCAAAAATTTCATACTTAAATATATACAATTTATATCAATTGTAATTTTTAGGGTTGAACTAAATTATTGCTTCACCACCTTAGTAGTTCCCAAAACCTTATTTGAATTATCGTACAACCTTAGTAGATACACACTACTTGGAAGTTCTGACAGGTCTATGGTTTTTGAGTTGGACTTTAACAGCTCTTGTCCTGTGATGCTATAGACTTTGGCGACTGAAAATTCTTGTTGAACCTCTATTGTTGATGAGGTTGGATTGGGATAGACTGTAATGGCTTTGGCGTGTTTTTCAACGGATGCTGTGGAGGCATCTCTAACAAAACGAACGGAAAAACCTCCGTTTTTATCAAAAAAATTATCCCTTGCAAAATATTTACCAGTATGATTCACATAGTAATACCAAGCTTTAGATGATGATTGTTCAGTTGATGACCAATAAATAAATCCATAGCCATTATTTCCATAGCCGCCAGTCGGAGAAATACTTCGTTTAGGCAAAGCATTAAAGCCACTAAGGTTATTTGTCAGAGGATTTTTACCAGGTGTACAGGCATGTATGGAGTCCTCCCAACCCTGTGTGGAGGAAATTGCTTTAGATAATTTATCTTCTGTTGTTGTGTCGCAATTATAGCTATTTGACATTAGATATTCTTTAAAATTTGCCCAATCAGAGTCAGTTGCCACTCTCCATCCAGTTGGCGCAAGTTGTTTCCTTAGGCTTGGGTCGTTTAAAGAAACTTCATTAAAAATACCTGCAACTGCATACCAGTTATATAAATGTGGTACATCTTGCATAACCCATCCTATATTATCTTCAGACCAATCACCTGAAATTGGTGTCCCCATCTGAATAATTAATGACAATTGCATTTTCAATTGCCCAATCTAAATCACCGTAGTTTATCCACTCAAAAGTATTCCCATCTTGGTCAGTAGCTGTACCATCAGCATAGCGCTGTTCGCCTTGACTAAATCCCAAAACAGGCACAGCCAATAATAAGATTAATAGTTTCTTCATCGTATTGTTTTTAGTGGTACTTATTTAATTTACACCAAGAATCTTTTCTAACCTTTCAATACCGAAGTCATTTCCATACAAAAGAGTTGAGAAACGCTGAATTTCAGCTGCAATTTGAATTGCAGCTTTAATTTCATCATCTGTTGCACCTGCCATTTTAGCCGAGTGAACTTGTGCGGTAATACAATACTCACATCTAATTGCTGCTGATACTGCAACTGCAACTAATCTTGCCTCTTTTGAAGCAATTGGGCTATCTTCAGAGAACAATAAATTAAACTCGTCAAAATATTCAGCAGCGTCCTCAGCGATTATTTTCGGATACATTTCATTAAAAGGATTTTTTTTAATTAATTCCTCGTAAGCAGATTCTGTTGTTTGTGAAAGCCCAATTATAGGCGCAATCAATAATAAGAGAATTAGTTTCTTCATCGTATTGTTTTTAGTTCGTCTAATTTAGTGAATGGCGGATGAAATTGCAATGGCAGTTGGAAAACACTACTCAAACACAGCCGTTGTAATTTTTAGGCTGAACTCAGTATCTCGGCGGAGTTAAAAAACTGCCGAGAACAGGGTAAAATTTCGTATATTTAAGTATCAATATTTTATGAGTTCAGACTTAATAGAGAAGTTGGCTTAAAAGAAAAAACCCTCATAATCAGAGGGTTATAAAGTGGAGAAGAAGGGATTAACCTTTGGTTTTTCCCGTGAATCCAGTCCTGCAAATGTAACTTCCTGTCCTTGCAGTCCAGACGTTTTAAACAACAAAGCGCAATCAAGTAAAACTTGTTGCGCTTTTTATGTTTTAAAAACGTAACGAAGTTACGCTTGATCGTGGAGAAGAAGGGATTAACCTTCGGTTTTTCCCTTGCATCCCTTTTAGGAAATACAGCAAACTGTTCTTTCAGTCCAGGTGTTTAAAACCAACAAAGCCCTTACAAATACATTTGCAGGGCTTTTTATGCTTTTATCCACACCTTTGCTGTGCTT
>JADHML010000018.1 GCA_016780065.1 Flavobacteriaceae bacterium | reverse complement strand
GCCATTGCTGAAGGTTTGGCGCTACGCATCATTCAAAAGAAAGTGTCAAGAGTTCTATACAACAAGCGTGTTGTTACTTTGGATCTTGCCAGTTTGGTCGCGGGAACCAAATACCGTGGGCAGTTTGAAGAACGCATGAAAGCTGTAATGAATGAATTGGAAAAAAATGAAGATATCATCCTTTTTATTGATGAAATTCATACCATAGTAGGCGCTGGAGGTGCAACCGGAAGCTTAGATGCTTCCAACATGTTTAAACCCGCTTTAGCAAGAGGTGAAATTCAATGTATTGGCGCAACCACTCTAGACGAATACAGACAACATATAGAAAAGGATGGAGCTTTAGAGCGTAGATTTCAAAAGGTATTGGTAGAACCCACTTCTGTGGAAGAAACCATTGAAATACTTCAAAACATCAAAGAAAAGTATGCCTCGCATCACAACGTCAATTATACTGATGATGCAATAGAAGCGTGTGTTAAACTAACACACCGCTACATGACCGACAGGCATCTGCCCGACAAAGCCATTGACGCTATGGATGAGGCTGGCTCTAGAGTACACATCAATAACATGGATGTTCCTAAAGAGATTATAACTCTTGAGGAAAAACTGGAAGAAGTACGCGATCAAAAAAATACGGTTGTCAAGCGGCAGAAATATGAAGAAGCCGCCAAACTTCGCGACGACGAAAAAAGGATCGAAAAAGAATTGCTTCTCGCCCAAGAAGAATGGCAAGAAACCCGAAAGCTAAACCGAGAAACAGTTAGTGAATCGGATATAGCTCAAGTGGTTTCTATGATGACAGGAATTCCCGTGCATCGCGTGGCTGAGTCAGAGGGAATAAAGCTCTCTAATCTGACAGAGCAAATTGAACAAAAAATTATAGGCCAAAGTGAGGTTGTCAAAAAAGTGGTTCGCGCCATACAAAGAAACCGAGCTGGTCTAAAAGACCCCAACAAACCGATTGGCTCATTTATATTTTTAGGTCAAACCGGCGTTGGAAAAACACAGCTTGCCAAAGTCTTGGCTACTGAATTGTTCGATTCATCAGATTCATTGATTCGAATCGACATGAGTGAATATATGGAGAAGTTTGCCATCTCTCGACTGATTGGAGCACCTCCAGGCTATGTTGGTTACGAAGAAGGTGGCCAACTGACAGAAAAAGTGCGAAGAAAGCCCTATGCAGTTGTTTTATTAGACGAAATCGAAAAAGCACACCCTGATGTGTTTAATATGTTATTACAGATTTTGGATGATGGTTTTATCACTGACTCTCTAGGTCGAAAAATTGATTTCCGTAACACCATCATTATCATGACTTCAAATATCGGAGCCAGACAGGTAAAGGATTTTGGTCTGGGTGTTGGATTTGGAACATCCGCTCAAAAATCCCAGGCAGACAAACACACCAAAAGTGTGATTCAAAACGCTTTAAAAAAGACCTTTGCTCCAGAGTTTCTCAATCGAATCGATGATGTTGTAATATTTAACACCTTACAAAAAGAGCACATTGCTGAAATTATTGGTATTGAACTCAAGGAACTTGAAAACAGAATCCATGATTTAGGTTTTTCTCTAAAATTGAAGAAAAAAGCCATACAATTTCTTAATGACAAAGGTTTTGATGCAGAATATGGTGCGCGCCCGCTGGCACGTGCTTTACAGAAATATATAGAAGATGCTTTGGCTGAAGAAATTGTAAAAAGTAAAATACCAAAAGGGGCTAAACTGATCTTTGACTGGGACGGTAAGAGTGAAAATCTTCAATTGACGATTGATCACGAAAAAGATGCTGCAAAATCTTAACTAGTATTGATTGGCAACCACGTTTTGCCAAACACAGTCCTGTTAATTATGAAAATGATCGTATAACGATCGGTTTCATCCTGAAACTAGACTCATGTCCAGAGGGATCGCAGAATGTGTAATGGCACCTACGGAAACAAAATCTACTCCAGTTTCTGCATATTCTACCACATTGTTCAAATCAATGTTTCCTGATGCCTCTGTCTCAATCGACCCTGGTATCAACGGCAATATTTTAGCGATTTGTTCAGGAGTCATGTTGTCAAGTAAAATTCGATTCATTCCTCCAACGGCAATACACTGACGGACTTCATCAATATTCCTGGTTTCAACAATTACGGGAAGCTCGAGTCGATTGATCTGTAAATAAGATTTACAACTTTCTAAAGCCGCTTCTATACTGCCATTAAAATCGATGTGGTTGTCTTTGATCATAATAGCATCATAGAGACCAAATCGATGATTGGTTCCACCTCCAATACTTACCGCCCATTTCTCTGGAATTCTGAAATTTGGGGTCGTTTTTCGAGTGTCTAAAACCTTACAGTTGGTGTGTGATATCTTCTCTTGAAAAGACCGAGTGAAAGTTGCAATTCCACTCATGCGTTGCATACAATTTAGCACAACTCTTTCGGCAGCCAAAAGAGTATGTACAGATCCACTAACGGTACATACTAAAGTTCCAGGATTGACCCAATCTCCATCTGTTACATTTGATTCGAGTATCACCTTTTTGTCAAGGGTGTTAAAAATCATTTTTGCCAACTCTAAACCAGCCAAAACTCCTTCTTGCTTCATAATCAATTGAGCCGTTCCAAGGGCATCAGACGCGATTGTAGAACGGGTACTATGATCTGCTTGACCAATATCTTCGGACAAAGCATGGTTGATGAAGACGTAAAGCGCTTCTTCGTGTTGATTCAAAAAATTATTCATCATCCGCTATATAATGTGTGCCTTTGTTTTGTGAAAAATTTTGTGCTTGATCAATGAGCAAATGCGCCACAGCTATCATATTGCGCAAGGTACTAAGTTGTAAGGACAATGTTTTGGTGTTGTATATCGTATTGATTTGCTGAAAAAGATTTTGTGTTTCTTGAAAAGCTTTATTCAAGCCCTCACGGGAACGAACAATTCCCACATATTGACTCATTATGGATTGCAATTGTTTCTTTATCAAATCCAAATCAGATGTTTTTTTTGTGGATACATACCCTTGATCTTTCCACCGAGGTATGGATGTTAAAAAAGATGCATCATAAGGAATATGAGCCATCTCCTCAGATAATTGATCTGCAGATCTTTTGGCAAAAACCAATGCTTCAAGCAAGGAATTTGATGCCAAGCGATTGGCACCATGTAAACCCGTTTGAGAACACTCACCAATCGCATATAAACCATCTAGGTCAGTACGTCCAAATTGATCCACAGCTATCCCTCCACAAAAATAATGGGCTGCAGGGACTACTGGGATGGGGTCTTTCAGAGGATCAATTCCAACCGATCGACAAGTGTCTAAGATGGTAGGAAATTCATCTTCCATGACTTTCCTAGAGATGGATGTACAATCGAGCCAAACCCATTCTGATGAAGCTTTTTTGAGCTCAGAGTCAATAGCACGGGCTACAATGTCCCTAGATGCCAATTCGCCACGAGCATCATAATTCTTCATAAAAGTAAATCCATCAATGTTTTTAAGCTGTGCACCTGCACCTCTTACAGCTTCTGAAATTAAAAAAGTATTGCCATTGGCTTTTGGGTGGAGTGCTGTGGGATGAAACTGCACAAATTGTAAATGTTTGATGGTTACTTTTGCACGATAGGCAGCCCCAAGACCATCGCCCGTGGCACCCTCTGGGTTTGTTGTGTGAGCATATAATTGTCCTGCGCCACCTGTTGACAAAACAGTGGCTTTGGCAGCAATCCGTTGAACTTTATGATTGTTTATATTGATGACATAAGCTCCATAACAACGTCCGAAATGATCTTGATCTAAGTGGTGATCTGTAATCAAATCGACCAAACTATGATACTCAAGTAGTTCGATGTTTGGCAAAGCATGCATCCGACTTATCAGTCCTTCTTGAATCTGAAATCCCGAACGATCTTTATAATGTACGATTCTTGAGGCGCTATGACCACCCTCTTTACCTAGATGAAAACCTTTCTCATTATGGTCGAATGCCACACCCCAAGAGAGAAGTTCTTCTAATCTTTGGGGACCTTCTTTTACAACAAAATCTACTACTTCAGGATCACAAAGTCCGTCGCCAGCATTGAGCGTATCTGTTTTATGTTTTGAAAAGGAGTCTTTTAAAAAATCAGTGACCACGGCAATTCCACCTTGTGCATAACGGGTGTTTGTTTCAGATATATTTCGTTTAGAAATTAATGTAATCTTACTTTCTGGATGGTTTTCAGCGTAGTAAATCGCACAGGACAGCCCTGCTATTCCCGTACCTATGACAAGTAAATCCGTTTCTAATTGCATCAACCCAGTCTTAGCATGCGTTGGATCGGCAACATGGCAGACTCTATAACCTCCTGCTTTAAGACAATTTCAGGAGATTGATGCTCCATGCACAGATACAATTTTTCTAAATTGTTAAGTTTCATAAAAGCACATTCGCTACAAGCGCAAGTATCATCATCGACTGGTGCTGGAATAAAAGTTTTGTGTGGAGATTTTTTTTGCATTTCATGTAAAATACCTGCCTCTGTTGCTACGATATACGAATCAGAATCATCCTCTTGAGCAAAGCGCAACAGCGCAGAAGTACTGCCAATAAAGTGTGCAAAGTCTAAAATTTGTGACTCACTTTCTGGATGAGCAATGAACTTAGCATTTGGGTGTTGTTTTGTGAGTTCTAAAATTTTCTCAAACGAAAAGGCTTCATGTACAATACAAGAACCTTCCCACAAAATCATGGGTCGATTGGTTTTTTTGATCAAGTACTTTCCTAGGTTTTTATCTGGTGCAAAAATGATTTGTTTGTCATCAGGAATTGACTCAATAACTTTCACAGCATTGGTAGAGGTACACACCACATCACTCATCGTTTTAATCTCTGCCGAACAGTTTATGTAGGATACTACGACAGCTCCTGGGTACTTTTCTTTAAAAGCTCTAAATTGATCTGGAGGACATGAGTCTGCCAATGAACAACCCGCATGAAGATCGGGCAAAACAACTTTTTTAGAGGGATTGATAATTTTTGCGGTTTCTGCCATAAAATGAACGCCTGCAAAAACAATCATGTCTGCTGAAATGTTTTCTGCAGCACGAGCTAGATACAGACTATCCCCAAGAAAGTCTGCAATATCCTGAATTTCTGGCGCTTGATAATAATGCGCCATAATGACGGCGTTTCGGTCTTTTTTTAAACGCTCTATTTCCGAAACAAGCTGATGCTTTTCTGGAACAGGCAGGTCTAAAAACCCTTTTGTATACAAATTTCTTTGAGCTTGAAGAACGTTAACAGACATTGTTAAAAATTTCTATAAAAATCGTAAACAAACCCGATAAAAACCAATAGTTCAGCAACTTATTTAGGAATCCAAAAATATATACATACAAATAATCCTAAATAACTATGGCTTAAATCAGGGTTTTATGAAAAACTTGAGGTAATTTACATCAAATAATAACAATCCCTTAAAAAAATAGTCAAAAAGCCATAAAAAATGAATTTCAAAGAAAAGACAAAAACACATGCTTAAAAATGATATTTTTGCAGATTGTGTAAGCTAAACAAACGAGCTGTTTTTGAGCAGGTTAATGCTTAGAGAAATTTACAATTATGATCGTAGCAAAATTTGGGGGTACTTCAGTAGCAGACCATACATCTATTGAGCAGGTATTGAATATTATTCAATCTAACAAAACAAAGCAAGTCATCGTCGTATCAGCTTTTGGAGGGATTACCAATGCAATTCATGAGGCTGCACATATGGCCGCCAACGGAAACTCAGATTACCAAAAAATTATTGATCAAATTGAGAAACGACATATTAGCACCACCAAAGCTCTCATCCCTGTTCAATCACAAAGCAGTGTTCTAAGCCAGGTTAAGCAACAGATCAATGCTCTTAGCACTTTACATGAGGGTGTGTATTTGCTCCGTGAGCTTTCTCCCAAAACATTAGACCACATGTTGGGGTTTGGTGAATTATTGTCTTATTTCATCATTGCTAAAGCGGCTCAAAGCCGTGGAATGGATGTTGCGCAAAAAAATGCAAGAGATTTCATATTTACTTCTTCAAATGCACAACCCAACAACGTTGACTATGACAAAACATATTCAGCCATCATATCATATTTTAGCAACTCTAAACAAAATATCACCTTAGTACCTGGCTTTGTTGCACAAGACGCTGACGGCATCCCAACAACTTTAGGGCGTGGTGGATCCGACCTAACTGCTGCTCTCATAGCATGTGCTTTGAAAGTGGAGCGCCTAGAGATATGGAGTGATGTGAGCGGTATTTTTACCGCACATCCAAAATTTGTTAAACAGGCAAGGACCATACATAATATATCATATCAAGAAGCCATGGAGCTTTCGCATTTTGGTGCCAAAGTTATCTACCCTCCTACCCTACAACCCGTCACCGAACTCAAAATACCCGTGTTGGTAAAAAACACATTCAAGCCTGAGGAAGAAGGCACTTGGATTGCCGCACAAACAAAAGAAAATGGCGGTGCAGTACGAGGCATCAGCCACATTGACAACATCGCCCTACTTACTCTTGAAGGCAGTGGAATGATTGGTATTCCAGGTTACTCTAAAAAATTACTTTCTGTTTTGGCCCAACATCAAATCAATGTGATCATGATTACTCAGGCCTCATCGGAACATTCTATCTGCCTTGGAATTGATAAGTCGAGTGCTGATTTTGCCAAAGAAAAGATCGAGGAAGCATTTGAATACGAGATTGAATCAAATAAAATCAATCCGATACTTGTTGAGGACAACCTAGCCATCATTGCATTGGTAGGGGAAAAGATGAAAAGTCATCAAGGAATAAGCGGAAAAATGTTTAGTGCACTAGGTAAAAATAACGTGAATGTAAAAGCCATCGCACAAGGAGCTTCTGAGAAGAATATTACAGCAGTCATTGATGATGTACATACCAAAAAAGCACTCAACACGCTACACGAAGCATTTTTTGAAGAGCAGATAAAGCAAATCAACTTGTTTATCACTGGAGTTGGAAACGTTGGCAGTAAGCTACTTGAACAACTCTATAAGCAAAAAAAATACTTGCGAGACAATTTAAAACTCAATGTGCGTGTCGTGGGGCTTTCGAATTCAAGAACGATGGCAACCAATGCGTCTGGAATCAATCTTAAAGACTGGAAAAATGCCCTTGAAAAAGGAGTGAAAGCAGACTCTGATGCTTTTTACGAAATAGCTAAAGAGTTTAATCTGCGTAACTCTATTTTCGTAGACAACACAGCCAACGAACACATTGCGCACACTTATGCTCGCTATTTAGAAAACAACATCTCTGTGGTTACATGTAATAAAATAGCTGCGGCTGACGAACTAAGCCACTACCAAAAATTAAAACACCTTGCGCGTAAATACAATGCACCCTATTTATTTGAAACCAACGTAGGAGCTGGCTTGCCTGTAATCGATACTTTGAATAATTTGATTGCTTCAGGAGATAACATACATACCATACAAGCTGTTCTTTCAGGAAGTTTAAATTTTGTTTTTAATGAGTTTAACGATCAAACTACATTCCGAAAAGTAGTTGAGCTTGCTATGGATGCTGGTTACACAGAACCCGATCCAAAAATAGATCTTAGCGGAGTTGACGTAGCTCGAAAAATTTTAATTCTTGCTCGAGAAAGTGGATTGTCTTTAGAGTTAAACGACATCGAGAATCGATCTTTTTTACCGCAAAGCTGTTTAAACACTCCGGACAATGAAGCTTTTTTGACTTCATTAGATGCACACAGCGATCATTTTGAGTCTCTGTATGAGTCAGCCAAGAAGAACAATGCGCGTTTAAAATATGTGGCTGAATTGGTAGATGGAAAAGCAAAAGTAGGCCTGAAAGAAATTCCTGAAGGTCATGATTTTTACAATTTGGAAGGAAGTGACAACATTGTTCTTTTCTACACGGACCGCTATAAAGACCAACCATTGATTGTCAAAGGGGCCGGTGCAGGAGCAGAAGTTACTGCATCTGGGATTTTTGCTGACATCATACGTATTGGAAAACAATAATTATGGAAAGTGTTTCACTTTTTGCTCCTGCAAGCATTGCTAATATTTCTTGTGGTTTTGATGTGCTGGGTTTGTGCCTTGACAATGTGGGTGATTTGATGCATCTAGAAAAGTCGAATAAACCAGGTTTCAGAATAACAGAAATTAAAGGACAAGACCTACCTCTAGAAACAGAAAAAAATGTTGCTGGTGTAGCAGCTCAGGCTTTGTTAAAAGCCTATAAAGAGCCTGTCGGTTTTGAACTTAAAATAGACAAACGCATCAAAGCAGGTAGTGGCATTGGCAGCTCAGCAGCCAGTGCAGCAGGAGCGGTTGTAGGTATAAACAAATTACTTGGTGAACCATTTTCTCCCCTTGAACTCATTTCTTTTGCCATGGAGGGAGAACGATTGGCATGCGGAAGCGCCCATGCAGATAATGTTGCTCCAGTAATTTTGGGAGGATTTACCTTAGTAAGATCTCTTGAACCTTTGGACGTAATCCCTTTGCATTCGCCTTTGGAATTGGCAGCGACCGTAATTCATCCCGAAATTGAAGTGAAAACTGCAGATGCTCGAGCTGTACTCCATAATAAAATCCCGCTCAAAAAAGCAATCAACCAATGGGCTAATGTGGGAGCGCTTGTAAGTGGTTTATACCAAGAAGATTATGATTTAATCAGTAGATCATTGGTAGACGAAATCGTTGAACCAGCACGTGCTATGCTTATTCCTGGATTTGATCAACTCAAAGAAAATGCAACACAAGCTGGAGCCCTGGGCTGTGGAATCTCAGGATCTGGGCCCTCAGTATTTGCACTCTCAAAAGGAATGACCAACGCACACCTTGTAGCCAAGTCTATGGCAGAGGTATATGACAAAATTGGTGTACCATATGAAATCCATATATGCCCCATCAACCCAAATGGTGTTCAATTTATAGAACCAAAAAATAAATGAAATTTTTCAGTCTCAACAACAATACCCCCCCTGTAAACTTTGAGAAGGCTGTCCGAATGGGACTTGCTCCAGATAGAGGCTTGTTTTTTCCTGAAACCATAAAACCACTTCCAGACACTTTCTGGGATGGTTTTTTGCAAATGTCCAAAGAAGATATTGCCTTTGAAGTGATCTCTCAGTTTATAGGAGATGAAATTCCAGAACTAGACCTCAAGCAAATTATTAAAGAAACGCTCTGTTTTGATTTCCCTTTGGTTCACCTGAATGATAATGTATCAACATTAGAACTATTTCAAGGCCCTACTATGGCGTTTAAAGATGTAGGAGGTCGATTTATGGCCAGGTGTTTAGGACATTTTAACAAAAATAACGACGAAAAAGTAACGGTTTTGGTAGCTACTTCTGGTGACACAGGTGGCGCTGTTGCAAGTGGTTTTGATGGGATTCAAGGAATTGAAGTGATCATCTTGTATCCCAAAGGAAAAGTAAGTGCCATCCAAGAGCTTCAACTTACCACACAGGGGAAAAACATTACAGCTTTAGAGGTAGAAGGAACTTTTGATGACTGTCAAGAGATGGTTAAAACCGCATTTTTAGATCCTTCTTTAAAACAGTATAGAAATCTTACATCTGCAAATTCAATCAATGTAGCAAGATGGCTACCGCAGTCATTCTACTATTTTTTTGCTGTTCAAGACCTGATGAAGAAACGAACTTCTGTTCCTTATGTTTTTTCAGTACCAAGTGGAAATTTTGGTAATATATGTGCTGGATTGGTCGCTCACAAGATGGGATTGCCTATTGCTCATTTTATAGCAAGCACCAATAACAATGACACTTTTCCGCGTTATATGGAAGCGGGTGTATTTAGCCCAAAGCCCTCAGTTCAGACCATATCAAATGCCATGGACGTAGGAAACCCTAGTAATTTTGAACGAATTCAAAAACTATTTAACTACGACCTTTTTAAACTAAAAACCATTTGCTCTGCCTATGCATTTTCAGATAAGGAAACGCGTAGCGCTATGACAGAAGTTTATAAAGATCTCAACTACATCACTGATCCTCATGGTGCTGTGGGATATTTAGGACTGAAGGAGTATATGAAGTCACACCCTGGTGTTCAAGGTGTGTTTTTAGAGACAGCGCACCCAGTGAAATTTTTAGACATTGTAGAACAAACTTTAAAACAAAAGATTGAGATCCCAAAGCAGATACAAGACATCATGGATAAAAAATCCACAAAAAAACCTGTAAAATCATACGAAGGTTTGAAGGCGATCTTGGTCGAGTCATAAATCCAACTCGGGAAGTATAAAATCTTCTAAGGCACTAGGTTGTTGCATCATTTTTTCAATTTCTGAAATGGTTTTTGGTGCAGCTTCAGAAAGATTTACAGGACCTTCATTTGTTATAAGGATGTCATCTTCTATACGAATTGCAATACCCCACCACTTGGGATCACATGGACTATTTTCTGGAATATAAATTCCTGGCTCAATTGTTATGACACTATTGCTTTTAAGGGCTCCGTAAGTTCCCGGATCATGTACATCCAAACCAATATAATGAGAAGTACCGTGAGGAAAATAACGTTGAACCTCACTGGGTTCTATGATAATTCCTAAATCAATTAAGCCTTTTTCAATAACATTTCTAGCTACTTTTCCTGGAGTAGAAAAAGGTACCCCAACCACAGCTGCATTTATGGCCGCTTCTTGAGCATCTAATACAATGTTATAAATAGCAGCCTGTTGCTCATTAAACAAACCATTGGCAGGAATGGTTCTT
The DNA here is from genome assembly GCA_016780065.1 of Flavobacteriaceae bacterium. Classification (GTDB taxonomy): domain Bacteria; phylum Bacteroidota; class Bacteroidia; order Flavobacteriales; family Flavobacteriaceae; genus UBA724. Next base: position 5,631 of record JADHML010000018.1, on the reverse strand, counting down.
GTAATGTCTGCCGTATAACCATAATAAGAAGCACCCACATCCATCAACACAAGATTGTCGCCCACGGGATCTGCAGTGTTATGAGTATAATGTAGTACACATCCATGGTTACCAGCGCCTACAATAGAGGGATATCCTTGGTGTTTGGCACCATATTTTCGAAAAACAAATTCGTGAATTCCTTGGATTTCTCTTTCAGACATATGGGCATCAATGGCCTTCATCACTTCAATTTGACCTACTACGGAAATTGAAATTGCTTTTTTAAGCATGCTTATTTCTTCGGGCGTTTTTAGCTCTCTTAGTGAAGATAGAATTTCTGATAGGGAATTGGTGTTTATATCTAAAGCGTAGTTTTTTGATGATCCCTCAGAATGATGAAATACAATGTTTTTTTTAAATGATTGTACAAGAGAATATAAATCTAGGGGATTGTTTGTATGATCTCTCACATCGTCTACTAGTTTCAAATGAAGAACTTGTGAAAAACCCATCATTGAAGCCGTAAAAGCATCAAATTCAGAAGTAGATACCACCTTTTGGAAACCCAACATTTTTTTTGCACGCTTTGGACCAAGCTGCTCCCCTTCCCATAACTCATAGAGGGGGTTTCGATCAGGAACGAACAAAATTTCTTGAATGATCTCTGTACCCATTTTTACAGGTTGGTCAAAAAGGATCAAAGCAGCATGTGGTTCTTTAAAACCTGTCAAATAATAAAAATTAGCGTCTTGATGATAAGGGTGGTCTACATCATTGGATCGGTTACGAATGGGCGCTGAAAACAAAACAGCGAAACTGTTTTCTGGCATTTGCTCTGTGAGTTTTTGGCGACGTTCACGATGAAAATCAGTTCCCAAAAAATCCTTAACATCGACTTGAGCAACAGTCGATATAACGAAAAAGAACATTAAAAAAGATGTTCGCAACATTTTTGTTATTTGGTTCAAATTACACAAATTCCTCTTATTTTTGAAAAAAGCCCAAATGAAAAAAACACCACTTTACGATCAACATGTTGCCCTAGAGGCCAAGATAGTCCCTTTTGCAGGCTTTGAAATGCCCGTACAGTATCAAGGGGTTTTAAAAGAACATCTGGCAGTACGAGATGATGTTGGGGTTTTTGACGTGTCTCATATGGGTGAGTTTTTTGTCCGAGGACCAAAAGCAATTCCTTTTTTGCAAACCGTATTTAGCAATGACCTATCGACACTAAAGCTTGGTCAGGCACAATATGGATACATGCCCAATAATAATGGAGGTATCGTTGACGATTTGATTATTTATAAATTAAAGGAAGATGAATATATGTTGGTTGTTAATGGTGCAAATATTTCAAAAGATTGGAATTGGCTAACAACTAACAATGTTCCTTTTGGAGCAATTCTTGAAAACGTATCTGACGATTTAGGATTGTTGGCTCTTCAAGGTCCAAATGCAACAAACATACTTCAACAACTTACAGAATCAAAAGTAAGCGAGATACCTTTTTATCAGTTTGAATTTGGCACCGTTTGTCATATTTCAGATGTGCTGATTTCGGCCACTGGATACACCGGATCAGGAGGTTTTGAACTCTATGTAAAGAACAAAGACTTGACCAAGCTATGGGAGACTTTGATTGGAATGGGCGTAACTCCTTGTGGTCTTGCGTCAAGAGATACCCTTCGATTAGAGATGGGGTATTGTTTATATGGAAATGACATAGATGAAACGACCTCTCCTATTGAAGCAGGACTGGGCTGGTGCACCAAGTTTTCAAAACCTTTTATAAATAGTGACAACCTAAAAGATGAAAAAGAAAATGGCACCCAACAAAAAAGGGTAGGTTTTATACTTAACGACCGTGGAATCCCTCGAAAAGGTTATCCTATATTGGATGCTGATGGCAATAAAATCGGGCATGTTTCATCCGGCACACAATCCCCTAGTCTAGGAAAAGGGATTGGTATGGGTTACGTAAACCGAGAACATAGTAAAAAAGGCACTGAAATCCATATCGAAATTCGTAACAAAGCCATACAAGCAACCGTTTCGTCGCTTCCTTTTTATAAAAGCTGATGGAACGTATTCTCATTTTTGGTGGCAGTGGTTTTATTGGTCATCGCCTGTTTAGAGAACTAGACCCATATTTTGACGTATATGGAACTTTTTGTTTTAAGTCAGCTTTTGAAAACAACCAACGTTTTTGCCCTTTCGATTTAAGAACAGAGTCGCCGATACATATTATTAAACAACTCAGACCCACCATTATCATCAGTGCATTGAGGAGTGATTTTGCAGAACAAATCATATTTCATGACATCTTATCTGAATATAGTAGTAAAAACAACATCAAGCTGATTTTCTTGTCATCTGCCAACGTATTTGATGCTTTTACCAATTATCCTAGTTATGAGCACGACAAAACTCTTTCTGAAAGCATCTATGGTAGGCTAAAAATCAAAATTGAAAATCGGATCATGCGAATGCCCAAAAAACTTTGGGCCATACTGAGGTTGCCCATGGTGTTTGGTGCGCAATCGCCGAGAGTAAAAGAAATCAAAACTCAACTATCCGAACGCATTCCAATCGAAATCTATCCAACTTCCATTATCAATGTAACCAGTGATCGACAACTCACCCGACAGGTACATTATCTTATCAATAGAAATAAAACAGGAATCTTTCATCTGGGAAGTAAAGATGTGATACATCATAATGAATTTGTGGAAAAATTGGTGTCAGGTATGGGCGATCTGAGCCCTGTTTGGAAACACGTGTACAGTTCAAACAGCGATCGTTATTTGGCAATGCTGCAAAGAGATAATAAACTACCCAAGTACTTACAATTTAACTCTGAACAAGTGCTATCCGATTGTTTAGGTCTTCACTCACCTGAATGAGTTTGATTGAATATCAATAAGCTTATTATCTTTGCGCAAACACATAAAATGGGACGTGCATTTGAATTTCGGAAGGCCAGAAAACTAAAACGATGGTCTGCCATGGCCAAAACGTTTACCCGCATTGGCAAAGACATTGTGATTGCCGTCAAAGAAGGTGGTCCGTATCCTGAAAGCAACTCCAGACTCAGAGCTGTCATACAAAACGCCAAAGCAGCCAATATGCCCAAAGACAATATTGAGCGAGCGATCAAAAGAGCTTCTGATAAAAACACTGAGGATTACAAAGAGGTTCTTTTTGAGGGTTATGCCCCACATGGCATTGCTGTACTTGTAGAAACCGCAACAGACAATAACAACAGAACGGTCGCCAATGTTCGCAGTTATTTTAATAAATGTAATGGCAGCTTAGGTACATCTGGTTCAGTTGAGTTTATGTTTGATCATACTTGTAACTTCAGAATCGCACCACAAGGACTAGATCCCGAAGAGATAGAATTGGAGTTTATCGACTTTGGAGTAGAAGAAGTATTTATAGACGAAGATGGTATATTACTGTATGGTCCATTTGAAAGTTTTGGAACCATTCAAAAAGAATTGGAGAATCGTAATATTGAAATTTTATCCTCAGGCTTTGATCGTATTCCGACAACAACCAAAAGCTTGACTGAAAGTCAAATCGAAGAAGTTGAAAAGTTAATAGAAATGATTGAGGAGGACGATGACGTACAAAACGTCTTTCACAGCATGTCTTAGGAAAGCAGCCTTTTCGCATGTTCCAGATCTTCAGGAACATCAATCCCAACACCCTCAAAAGAAGTAGGCACCATTTGGATGGTTTTGCCTAACTCCAAATAACGAATCGCTTCTATTTTCTCCGCTCTCTCTAAGGGAGTTGGTGGATGATTATAAAAATCCAAAAGCGCTTTTTTACGAAATGCATAGACACCCACATGTTTATGATAAACAGCGTCAGAATCCTTTGATCTCAAAAAAGGAATCGCAGCACGAGAAAAATAAAGGGCTCTGTTTTTCAGATCTGTGATCACCTTAACTACATTGGGGTTATCCAAATCATCTTTTAATGGAATCATCAATGAGGCTAAATCAATTTTATGATCTAGATCGTTTACAAAAACGTCCACAAGATCTGACAAACTATCGGCTTGGATAAAGGGTTCATCTGCTTGAACATTGATTACCACATCTGCATCAACCTCAACCATCGCTTCGGCAATGCGATCGCTGCCACACTCATGTTCTTTAACGCTTCGAATAACACTACCTCCAAAACTGTGAACAACGTTTTCAATTTCATCACTATCTGTGACTACATAAACTTTGGTAAACAGCCCTGAGGCTTCTACGGCCTCGTAAGTATGTTGGATCACAGGTTTGCCAGCTAGATCAGCCAAAAGCTTACCAGGAAATCGACTGGCCTGATATCGAGCAGGAATAGCAGCAATAACATTCATGAGGCGAAAATACAATAATTCATTCTTTGAAGAAGTAATCTTCCCCAAACCCAATCAAATACAATTTTTCTGAAGCACGAGTAATAGCCGTGTACAACCAACGATAATACGCAACAGAAGGGCCTTCTGGTAGATATGGCTGCTCAACAAAAACTCGCTTCCATTGTCCGCCTTGCGCTTTGTGACAAGTAACAGCATAGGCAAACTTAACCTGTAAGGCGTTAAAAAAAGGGTTTTTCTTAACTTGTACATATTGTTTGTATTGAGGTAAGTGTGCATAATCTTGCCTTACCTCGGTGTAGAGCCTATTTGATTGTTCGTTGGTTAGTGCGTGGGTTTCTGAATCTAAAGCATCTAGCACAAGTACGGTATCAAAAGGCGCTTGATCTTCATAATCTACCAACCGGACATGAACTTCAGCAAAACGAAAACCATAAAGCTCTTTAAAAGCCTTTATACGCAACACTTCCAACACATCACCATTTGCAATAAAGCCGGCTGAACTATCTATTGGTAGCCAGAAGTAATTGTTTTTTACTACCATGAGCAAATCACCGGTAGCTAAGGTGTCTTCTAGACCCATAATTTGAGTTCGAATCTGTCGATTGTAAAGATTAGCCCGTTTATTAGAACGAACAATAATCGCAGTGTCCGTACGACCTGCCTCTCTGTAAGCGTCTTCGAGAGCTCCCTGTATTTCATAACCGTCTTGCATACGAACAACATCATCAGCTTGTGACAACTGAAAAACAAAGGGTGAAACAACTCCTGATTGAATGATTTTTCGCAAAGTAGTCGCATTGAAGAGAATTCCAGAGTCAGCCACTTGTCTTACTACCTCGCTCAACTCCGCTTCATGAACCTCTAGTTGAAAAGAATTCTCCAAAAAATACTTGTCTAACGCTGGGCTGAGCTCTTGTTGTACTGGGGGCAACTGAGCCGTATCTCCCACCACCACTAATTTACATGCTTCACCATCGGAAACATATTCAATCAAATCGTTGAGCAGTGATCCGTTTTCAAAAAGCTTTGAAAACTGTTGGTTGTCGGCAATCATAGAGGCTTCGTCAACAATAAAAATGGTTTTTCGGTGCTTATTTTTTTGAAGCTTAAACTTGATAGCTCCCTGTTTGTTTTGCTGTGCAAAGTAGATGCGCTTATGAATTGTGTATGCTTTGGATGAAGAATAAGCAGACATCACTTTGGCTGCTCTTCCTGTTGGTGCCATCAAAACCACCCTAAAGCCAAGGGGTTTTAAAGACTTCATCCAT
>JADHML010000006.1 GCA_016780065.1 Flavobacteriaceae bacterium | reverse complement strand
CCAAATGGGTACGCACCAATTCGACCATTGGGAAATTCTCTTTAAAAAACTGTGGTCTATATACTTTTAGTTTGGCCTCATAAGACTGTTGGTCAAAATCAATGGCTCGTATCTTATACACGACTTGGTCAAAGTCATGAGTTGGTACTATAACATAATTGTATGCACGCATATCCCCTAATAAGCGAATTAAGCAACGTTCATTAAACTTGACAAACTCCTTAGCGATTTGACTCTTTTCGCTCTTGCTGCAGTTGGGCAAATGAGTTTTTATAAACTCATCTCCTGGAATTCCAGCAATGTGTTCCTCTATCAAAGTATTTTCACATACCAAAAAATTCAGATTGTACGGGGATAACATGTGCTCCACCTCTAACCCATAAGCGCGAGAAGCATCTGCTTTTTTTACATAGAAATAAATAAAATTATCGTTAAGTATGTTTCTGATTTTAATTCTAAATGGTTTCGAATTCCCAAAAGTGCAATAGTCAATGGCGTCTACATTGAGAAAACGCATAGTACTGGTGCTACCATCAGAAAGCAACAGGGTGTAAATCCGTTTAAGGTTTTCGTCGATCTCTGCACGCTCAGACTCATTGTAAAAAACACGAACCCAAAGACTGTCATTGTCATACTTATCCATAACGGCCACAGAACCTGAAAAACGCAACAAATCTTCGTAGTTAATAGGCAATTGAATGGTACGGTTGTAGTGATCCAAATAATCACGTAAAAAAGGACTAATGGGGTAACTTGGTTTTTTTTTGGAAATTAGTTTTTCCTCTTTCGCCATATCACAAATGTACAGGGTTTTAAAACAATAATTTCACTTGAAGGCTTGTATAACAATAGATTTGATATTTTTAACATATAAAACAAACCTGTGTCAATTATTCTACAAGTTGAAAAGCTAAATAAAAAGTTTGGCAAAATACATGCTGTTCAAGATTTGAGTTTTTCCATCAAAAAGGGAAATATTTATGGGATCTTAGGCCCTAACGGAAGTGGCAAATCAACCACCTTGGGTATGATTCTCAACGTTGTGAACCCTACCTCGGGCAGTTACCGTTGGTTTGACGGATCGAGCGATACCCATCAGGCTCTAAAGCGTATCGGAGCGATCATAGAAAGACCCAATTTCTATCCGTATATGAGTGCTCATCAAAACCTAAAAATCGTATGCCTCATCAAAGAAATAAACCCCAATGTGATCGATGAAAAATTGGAGATGGTAGGACTATTAGATCGAAAAAACGACCGGTTTAAAACCTTCTCATTGGGCATGAAACAACGCTTAGCCATTGCCTCTGCCCTACTCAACAACCCAGAAATACTCATTCTAGACGAACCCACCAACGGACTTGATCCTCAAGGAATATTTCAGATTAGAGAAATCATTCAAAAAGTGGCCACCCAAGGAACAACCATATTATTGGCTTCACACTTATTAGACGAAGTTGAAAAAGTTTGTACTCACGTAATTGTGCTACAAGAAGGTGTGAGTCGCTACAGCGGAAGTGTCGAAGCGCTCACAGCCAGTCATGGTTATTTTGAGCTTTCCTCCTCCGATCAAAATCAACTAATCGAACTTCTTAAAAATCATCCTGACATCTCTGAAATCAAACACAAAAAGGAGTTGGTTATAGCTTACTTAAGCAAAGATGTTACCGCAGAAATGATGAGTCGTTATTTAATTGAACATCATTGCATACCTACCCATTTGATCAAAAAACACGAACGTTTAGAAACACAATTTTTAGCGCTCACCAAAAATCCAAAAGCATGAAAAGACTGTTGCTTATCGAATATCACAAAATGATGGCCAGTCGATCGAGTCGGATGCTGATTATTGCTTATTTTGTATTGCTCAGTTTGATTGCAAGCATTGCAGCCATCAAATTTGACATCGGACCTATCGAGTTTCATCTCGCCGAACAAGGAATATTTAATTTTCCTTTTATATGGCACTTTAACTCATTTATTGCTGCCCTATTTAAAATATTTTTAGCAGTAGTTATTGTCTCTATGGTTGCTAATGAATATAGCTACAAAACAATTAAACAGAACCTAATTGATGGTCTAAGCAAATATGAACTGCTAAAATCCAAGGTGCTCATGGTCGTTGCCTTGTCTTTGAGTTCCACTATTTTTATTTTCATACTCTCTTTAATCTTAGGATATCGATTTTCGGACTACAACGAAATTGGGATCGTGTTTAGAGACCTCGAATATTTGTTGGCTTATTTCATCAAACTGGTCGGTTTTTTTAGTTTTTGCTTGTTTTTGGGAATCCTTATCAAACGCTCCGCTTTTGCATTGGGTTTCTTAGCTGTTTGGCAAATGGCCGAGGGAATCATTTTTGGGCTTATGAAATGGAAGCTATCGGATCTTGTGTCATATGTATCAGCTGAACAAGTGTTTGCTTTTTTCCCATTGAACAGTATGTCAGAACTTATACCCCAGCCTTTTACCCGCCTATCAGCAGTCAAAAATATTGCAGGACAAATCGGAGAACAATTAGATGCCAATATTGGAGTTTCTTGGAGTAATGTCGCGATTGTATTGTTGTGGACCGGCGTCTTTTTGTGGATGAGCTATCGCATCCTTCAGCAACGTGATCTGTAAGTGAATACTAAATACCTATTAGTCATCATTTGGGTAGAATTATGGTAATTTTGCCAAACTATGGATTTTCGAGTCGTTTCTGATTTTACACCCACAGGAGATCAACCCAAGGCCATTGACCAACTGGTTAAAGGAATTGAGACAGGTGATAAGTTTCAAACCTTATTAGGGGTAACTGGGTCTGGAAAAACTTTTACGATGGCCAATGTAGTAGAACGGGTTCAACGTCCTACGCTTGTTTTGGCACACAACAAAACCTTGGCTGCTCAACTCTATTCAGAGTTCAAACAATTTTTTCCTAACAATGCGGTTGAATATTTTGTGTCATACTACGACTATTATCAACCAGAAGCATATATCCCAACAACAGGCACCTACATCGAAAAAGACCTTTCAATAAATGAAGAAATCGAGAAATTACGACTTAGCACCACATCTTCTTTATTGTCTGGGAGAAGAGATGTATTGGTTGTAGCATCGGTTTCTTGCTTATACGGAATAGGAAATCCTGTTGAATTCAAAAAAAATGTGATCGCCATTGAGGTCGATCAATCCATAGCTCGCACAAAATTTTTACACCAGTTGGTTCAAAGCTTGTATGCTCGTACGACAGCCGACTTTTTACACGGTACTTTTCGGGTCAAAGGAGACATTGTAGATGTTTTCCCAAGCTATGCAGATCATGCGTTTAAAATTCATTTTTTTGGGGATGAAATAGAAGCCATCGAAGTCTTTGATCCTGTTACCAACGAGATTAAAGAAACTTTCGAAAAACTAACCATCTATCCGGCCAATATGTTTGCAACCTCTCCCGAAGTGTTGCAAAATGCCATTCATCAAATTCAAGACGACTTGGTCGCTCAAGTATCCTATTTCAAAGACTTAGGCAAACACCTTGAGGCAACAAGACTGGAAGAACGCACCAATTTTGATCTTGAAATGATTCGAGAGCTGGGCTACTGTTCAGGAATCGAAAACTATTCACGTTACATAGACGGACGTGCACCCGGAACCCGCCCTTTTTGTCTGTTGGATTATTTTCCCGATGATTTTTTGATGATGGTGGACGAAAGCCATGTAACCCTTTCACAAGTACACGCTATGTATGGTGGAGATCGAAGTCGCAAAGAGAATTTGGTGGAATACGGTTTTCGTCTTCCTGCGGCTATGGACAACCGCCCTTTAAAATATGAAGAATTTGAAGCCCTTCAGAACCAAGTAGTCTATGTGAGTGCCACGCCCGCTGACTATGAGCTACAACAAACAGAGGGGGTCTATGTCGAACAAATTATTCGACCCACTGGACTATTGGATCCTGTGATTGAAATACGCCCAAGCCTCAATCAAATTGATGATTTGGTAGAAGAAATCCAGCTAAGGGCAGAGAAAGACGAAAGGGTACTGGTTACCACACTGACCAAAAGAATGGCCGAAGAACTTACCAAGTATCTGTCACGAATATCTATCAGGTGTCGTTACATTCACAGCGACATTGACACACTGGAAAGAGTCGAAATCATGCAAGATTTAAGGCGAGGTTTGTTTGATGTACTTATTGGGGTCAATCTATTGCGTGAAGGATTGGACTTGCCCGAAGTGTCATTAGTGGCCATTATTGATGCAGATAAGGAAGGTTTTTTACGTTCGGCACGTTCATTGACCCAAACCGTAGGTCGCGCTGCCCGACACCTGAATGGCAAAGCCATTATGTATGCAGATAATGTGACCAAAAGCATGCAAAAAACCATCGACGAAACCCAATATCGCCGTGAGAAGCAATTGGCTTACAACGCCAAACACAACATCACCCCTAAAGCACTAAATAAAAGCCTAGAAACAGTCTTTGATTATGAACAAAAAACCCAACCTTTGACACAAGCTGCCGAGCCAGATTTGGAATACCTCACCAAAGATCAATTGAAAACCAAGATTCGCGAAACTAGAAAATCGATGGAAACAGCTGCAAAGGCCCTAGACTTTATGGAAGCCGCCCGACTGCGAGATTTGATTCAACAATTTCAAAAATATTTAGTAAATACGAAATAAAAAAACCGACCAAAAGGCCGGTTTTGCTTTTACTTGACCTCAATGGTCTTTTTAGGCTCAGGAATGGCTTCTTTGAGTTTTGGGAGCTCCACCGTCAAGATGCCTTCTTTATAGTTGGCTTTGATGGCTTGGGTATTAACCGTATCAGGCAATCGAAAACTACGCTGAAAAGACTCATAAGAAAACTCTTTTCGAGTAAAGTTTTCATGGCTCGATTCATGTTCCGTGTTGGAGTCACTTGAGATGGTCAAGATGTGCTCATCTAATTCAATCTGAAAATCTTTCCGTGTTTTTCCAGGAGCTGCTAAAACCAAGGAGAAAGCAGTGTCTGTTTCGCTAATGTTTACCGCAGGTACTGCTTGACTGCGGGTGGCGAGGTCTACACCCAAATCTCGGGTGATAAATTCATCCAATAAGGATGGAAACCAAGGATTTGTTTTACGTACTAAGTTCATAATTGTGGATTTAATAATTTATACCACACCTATTGCAAAACCCAAACCAAATGGATTTTAATGTCAATATGTCATTTTAAGCGCTAAAATATATGCCATTATGGCATCTTATCGAAGAACTTCTTGCACCTTGTCTGCTGCTTCCTGGAAAAGCACCGCACTATGGACTTCTAAGCCAGAGTTGTCAATAAGTTCTTTTGCGATGTCCGCATTGGTTCCTTGTAAACGAACAATTATAGGAACCTGAATGGCATCTCCCATGTTTTTATAGGCATCAACAATTCCCTGGGCTACGCGATCGCACCGAACAATACCTCCAAAAATATTAACCAAAATCGCCTTGACGTTTGGATCTTTTAATATCAGCCTAAAAGCGGTTTCAACACGGGCTGCATCTGCCGTTCCCCCTACATCCAAAAAGTTGGCAGGAGAGCCGCCAGCTTGCTTGATCAAATCCATCGTAGCCATCGCAAGTCCAGCACCATTTACCATACAACCCACATTGCCGTCTAGTGCCACGTAGTTTAGACCCACAGCCTTGGCCTCTACCTCCACAGGGTTTTCCTCACGCAAGTCTCGTAAAGCTTCATAGTCTTTATGACGGAACAGCGCATTTTCATCGAGAGTCACTTTGGCGTCAACAGCCAATATTTTACTGTCTGAAGTTTTTAAAACCGGATTGATTTCAAACAAAGAAGCATCAGATTTTACATATGCATTATACAGGGAGGTAATAAAGCGCGTCATGTCCTTAAATGCAGCTCCACTTAAACCTAGGTTAAAAGCCACCCTACGTGCCTGAAACGGCATTAAACCTACAGCTGGATCAATCTCTTCGTTGAAAATCAAATGAGGAGTTTCTTCAGCAACAGTTTCAATATCCACCCCCCCTTCCGTAGAATACATGATCATGTTACGACCCGTAGCTCTGTTTAAGAGAACAGACACATAGAACTCATCGGGTTCTTCGTCGCCCGGATAATACACATCTTCGGCAATCAACACTTGGTGTACTGGCTTGCCCTCAGGAGGGGTCTGAGGAGTGATCAGGTCCATACCAATGATACTGTCAGCAACCTCCTCTACCTTATCCAATCCTTTGGCCAATTTGACACCACCGCCTTTACCACGACCACCGGCATGAATTTGAGCCTTTACAACAAACCAGTCGGTACCTGTTTCTTGTTGTAAAACTTGAGCTAACTGAGACGCTTCTGAAGGGGTCTGTGCTACTTTTCCGCGCTGTATGCGAACGCCAAATGAGGCAAGTATGTCTTTGGCTTGGTATTCGTGTAGATTCATGAGTATGATTTTTGCCCTGCAAAAATAGAAAACCACACCCTTATTACCATGTGAAAACCATGTTTGATTTTGTTTTATTTATAACAATTTGTTGTATTTTTATGGTTTTAAAGGAAGATTTTTGAACCTTCAGGTTTGAAAACATAAATTTGCCGAAAATATTTTTATGAACCCATCTGCCCTAATAGAAATAGCTAAGACGCACGGAAGCCCAGTATATGTATACAATACTGATAAGATATCTGAGCAATACAATCGACTTACCAGTGCTTTCGCACAAGTACCTCAGTTGCGAATCAATTACGCTGTCAAAGCCTTGTCTAACGTTAGCATACTCAAATACATGCACAGCCTCGGAGCTGGTCTAGACACGGTCTCTATTCAAGAAGTTCAGTTAGGCCTACAAGCTGGCGTCCCTGCAGACAAAATCATCTTTACCCCTAATGGAGTATCGCTCCAGGAGATTGAAGAAGTGGCTGCTTTAGGGGCTCAAATCAATATAGATAACTTATCAGTTCTAGAGCAATTTGGCAGCAAACACCCTAATGTACCAGTCTGTATCAGAATCAATCCTCATGTGATGGCAGGGGGAAATGCTAACATTTCCGTAGGGCATATCGATTCAAAATTTGGAATCAGCATTCACCAACTTCCCCATATTTTACGAATTGTAGACAATACGGGGATGCGAATCAATGGGATCCACATGCATACGGGCAGTGATATTTTAGACATTGATGTGTTTCTGCATGCAGCAGAAATCTTATTTGATACCGCTCGTGCATTCAATGACTTGGAGTTTTTGGATTTTGGAAGTGGGTTTAAGGTTCCCTATCACCCCAACGACATCGAAACAAACATTGAAGAATTAGGCGAAAAGCTTGGTGAGCGTTTTCAAGCGTTTTGTAACGAATACGGCAAGCCATTGACTTTGGCCTTTGAGCCTGGGAAATTTTTAGTCAGTCAAGCTGGTTATTTTTTAACTCAAGTCAATGTGGTCAAACAAACCACCTCTACCGTATTTGCGCAAGTCAACAGTGGTTTTAACCACCTGATCCGACCCATGCTTTACGGCTCTCAACACCATATAGAAAACATCTCCAACCCTCAAGGGCGTGAACGTTTCTACTCAGTAGTAGGGTATATATGTGAAACAGACACTTTTGCTAACAACCGCCGTATTGCAGAGATATCAGAGGGCGATGTTTTATGTTTTCACAATGCCGGAGCCTATTGCTTTACGATGGCGAGCAACTACAACGCTCGATATCGGCCTGCAGAAGTCCTTTGGCATCAAGGGGAGGCAAAACTGATTCGCAATGCCGAAACATTTGAGGATCTTTTACGAAATCAGGTGGAGCTTGATTTTACACCAGCGATCTCAGAGGCTATATAAGAATTTTACTAAACCCCTACCACACTCTAGGCGATTACACCCGACCCGATCAACTCATCATCAAGATACCAGGCAGCAAATTGTCCAGAAGCAATGGCCGATTGAGGAACATCGAACTGCAAGTAAGCACCAGCGGCAACACGATGTAGCGTTGCTGAAACCAAAGGTTGTCGATAACGAATACGGGCAAGAACTTTTTGAGAAGCACCAACCACGGGTGACAAATCTAGGCGAACAAAATGCAATTCACTTTGATCAATAAATAGTGCATTTCGATACAATCCAGGGTGATCTTTGCCTTCCCCTACAAATAATATATTCGTGTCAACATCCGTATCAATCACAAAAAGGGGCTCTGCTGTACCTCCTACTGCTAAGCCTTTGCGCTGACCTACCGTAAAAAAATGCGCTCCTTGGTGTTGACCAACCACTTTACCATCATTGGAAGTATAAACATATGGTTCGGATTGTGTTGCTGGAGTAGCAGCCCTGACTTGACCATACATAGGATGTTGATCAGAAATTTTGACAATATCTCCCGTTTTGGGTTGTAATTGTTGTTGTAAAAAATCAGGCAATCGAACTTTGCCTATAAAGCAAAGCCCTTGTGAGTCTCTTTTTTCAGCGGTTATCAACCCTTGTTCTTGTGCAATATGACGCACCTCAGGTTTGGTCAATTCACCAATCGGAAACAACGCTTTACTAAGCTGCTGCTGAGTCAACTGACATAAAAAATAGGATTGATCTTTGTTGCTATCCACCCCTGCCAACAAACGGTAATGGACTTGTCCATCAACCTCCACCTCTGCTTTACGACAATAATGGCCAGTAGCTACAAAGTCCGCGCCCAATTTAAGAGCAATATTTAAAAAGACATCGAATTTGATTTCTCGGTTACACAACACGTCGGGGTTGGGCGTGCGTCCTTGTTTGTATTCAGCAAACATATAGTCAACGATACGCTCTTTATAAGTTTCGCTTAAATCGACTGTCTGAAAAGGGATGCCAAGTTTGTCAGCGACCAACATAGCGTCGTTGCTGTCTTCTAACCAAGGACATTCGTCTGAGATGGTTACAGAGTCATCGTGCCAGTTTTTCATAAACAAACCGATGACCTCATGACCTTGTTTTTTTAGCAAATAGGCTGTTACAGAGGAATCAACTCCCCCAGAGAGACCTACGACGATACGTTTTTTTTGAAAAGACATCAGGCTACAAAGGTAACCAAAATGCAGCCTATCGGCGCCTCCCCGAACGGCGTTGCTGCTCTGCTTGCTCCATCATCTCTTCCATCTTACGTTGAAAACGACTTTGCTTTTTGGGTTTCTTTTTGTTTTCTTGAATTTGCAAATGAATTCTTTGCTCATCTATGATGTAATTCTTAATCACCAACATGATAAAGATGGTAATCAGGTTGGAAACAAAATAATACAAACTCAAACCACTGGCGTAGTTGTTAAAGAAAAACAACATCATCACTGGCATGAGGTAAATCATAATCTTCATATTGGGCATGCCTGGTTGTGGGGATTGCATCTGCTGACCCATGGTCATTTTGGAATAAAAGAAGATGGCAATCGAAGCCAACAATGGAAACAGACTCACATGATCCCCATAAAAGGGAATGTTAAATGGCAAATCGAGTACTGCATCGTAAGATGATAAATCCTCTGCCCACAAAAAAGATTTTCCTCTTAAGGAGAAGGCTACCGGGAAGAAATAGAACAACCCCAAGAAGACTGGCAATTGTAACAAACTCGGCACACATCCAGCCATTGGGTTAACACCTGCTTTAGAGTAAAGCTTCATGGTTTCTTGCTGCTTACGACCGGCATCTTTTTTATACTTTTCGTTAAGTTCTGTGATTTCTGGACGAAGTACTTTCATCTTTGCCTGAGACAAATAAGACTTATAAGTAACAGGTGAAAGCACCAATCTCACAATCACTGTCATGACAATAATAGCGATACCAAAAGGTAAAAACCCGCTTAAAAAGCCAAACAAAGGGAAAAACACATAACGGTTGATCCAACCGATAATCCCCCAACCGAAAGAGATGGATTCTGAAATGTTTTCATCATATTGTTTGAGGATGTTGTAGTCTGTAGGACCTATGTACCAGTCAAAAGCGGCACTGAGCTGTCCATTTCGCACATCTAGGTCGGTTTGGGTTTCAAAGCGCTTTAAAAATTCAGAAGCATCACTGTCATCTTCATCAATAAGTGATTCAGATACAAAATCGGCATTCTTAAAACTCTTCTCAGGGATTAGAATCATACTAAAGAAGTGATGTCTGTAAGCGATCCAAGAAATGTCTTTGTCGCGGTCATCATCATCTCCCATAGCAGAAAGAGTACCCACTTTGTCATCTTCATATTGGTAGGCCAACTGAGCATAACGGTTTTCGTAATCGGCACTTAAAGCTTGTCGAAAGCCGTCTTGTGACCAATAGAGTTCAGCGTCTGAATCAGCACTAAATCCATTGGCTTTTATGTCAAAATTCAATCGATAGCCGTCATTGGGTAGGGTGTAAACAAAATCTAAGTAACCTGAACCTACTACAGCTCGCATTGTTAAGCGATTGTTTTCGGAGATAGGTGTAAAATTCAGATCACGAGTGTTGTATTGTTGGCCCTCAGCTGAAAAACGAAGGTTAAAGTCTGTATTTTGGTTTTGAACCAAAAAAACTTGTTCGTCTAGATAGTTTGTTTCTGTCAATAGTTCAGCCTCATCTATGACTCCACCTTTGGAACGCACACTCAAACGTAAAACCTCATTGGATAGATTGGTAAAAGTTAATGGAGTGTTATCTGTAATCTCAGGAATTACAGAAGCTACGGGCTGTGATTGTGGTTGTTCTGTAGTTTGCTCTGTTTCTGTTGCTTGTGGGTTTTGTTCCATTTGCTCTGCCTGATTGTACATCATCCACATGAGTACCAAGAACAGCAAAAAGAATCCGATAATCTGTAAGGGGTCTATGCGTTTTTCTTCCATTATAATTTATTTTTTTGATTGTGCGTAGGCATTTACTGCTTGCACAAAAGCCACAAACAAAGGGTGGGGATTGGCCACTGTACTGCTATATTCTGGGTGATATTGCACGCCCACAAACCAGTTGTTGTGGGGAAGTTCGATTGCTTCGACCAGTCCTGTTTCGGGGTTGATACCAGAAGCTACCATCCCATGATTTTCAAACTGCTTGAGGTAAGAGTCATTAAACTCATATCTGTGGCGATGGCGTTCTTCAATCTGGAGGGTATTGTATGTGGTTTGTAAAACGGTATCTGGCTTTATATCACACAACCATGCGCCCAAACGCATCGTACCCCCTTTTTGAACAATATCTTTCTGCGCTTCCATCAATGAAATCACAGGGTGTGGGGTGTTTTCATCCATTTCGACTGAGTTGGCTTTTTTCAGTTTAAGAACATTACGAGCAAATTCGATGACAGCCATTTGCATCCCTAGACATATGCCAAAGAAAGGAATGTTATTTTCTCTTACATATCGGATCGCATTGATCTTGCCTTCAATGCCTCGCTCTCCAAAGCCAGGTGCGACCAATACACCATCTAAATTAGAAATCTGATCGACTGCATTGCCTTCTTCAATATGTTCGGAGTGAAGGGGCATTACCTCCACATGAACTTCGTTTGCTGCACCAGCATGCACAAAAGCTTCCAAAATAGATTTATACGAATCTTGAAGCTCAACATACTTTCCAATCAGCCCAATAGTGACTTTACTCTTTGGATTTTTATGTCGTTGTAAGAAGCCCTTCCAATGGGTGAGGTCAGGTTTTTCATTACGCTCCATGCCAAGACGTTCTAAAACAACCTTGTCTAAACCTTCTTCAAACATCATAAGCGGCACGTCATAGATTGTGTCTGCGTCCAATGACTGAATGACCGCTTCACGTTCTACATTACAGAACAAAGCAAGTTTATTTCTTAAATCTTCAGACAATTCATATTCCGTACGACAAACCAAAACGTCGGCGTTAATACCGCTTTCCATCAGTGTTTTGACAGAGTGTTGGGTAGGCTTGGTTTTTAACTCACCTGCAGCAGAGAGGTAAGGTATCAGTGTCAGGTGAATCACCACACAATTATTTTTGCCTAAATCCCATCGAAGCTGACGTACGGCCTCTATGTAAGGTAATGATTCAATATCACCAACAGTACCGCCAATTTCAGTAATGACAACATCGTATTTACCCGTTTTACCGAGCAGTTGCATCCGTTCTTTGATTTCATTTGTGATGTGAGGGATTACTTGAACGGTCTTACCCAAAAAATCGCCTCTTCGTTCTTTTTCAATCACACTTTGATAAATTCGACCTGTAGTAACATTGTTAGCTTGCGAAGTTTTAACATTTAAAAAACGTTCATAATGCCCCAAGTCTAGATCCGTTTCTGCACCATCATCTGTAACATAGCACTCTCCGTGTTCATATGGGTTGAGTGTACCCGGATCGACATTGATATAAGGATCAAATTTTTGAATGGTCGTGTTCAAGCCACGTGCCTGAAGTAGTTTTGCTAAAGAAGCCGATATGATTCCCTTTCCAAGAGATGAGGTAACTCCTCCGGTAACAAAAACATATTTGGGCTCAGGCATGATTTTTTTTGTGTTTAAGCGCCAAAAATACAAAACCCCTTCGAGAATCTAGTCGCAAAGTTTTATTCATTCTTTTCAATGGTCTCAAAGTCTTGGTGTTGTAATAAGTATATACTGTTGTTTCTGTAACCATCACCGGATGAATCCTGTTCAAACAAAAACTTATTTTGCGTATACTCGGTTTCCCCTAATGAAAAGCCATCAATCAATTTTCTTCTAATAGCAGTACGCAAAACTAAGTCGGTTACTAGCTCATAACCCCGCACAGCTTCCCTAGAGGGTATCGCTCCAAAACGTTCTTGATATATGGCTTGAAATTCAGCCAAAGCAACAGGGTTAACATTGTATGATGATGGATATGTAAAGTTCAGATTGCCCAGATGGCCTTGGTCTATGTTGTCATCGTCATAAACATTGTCTCGATAAGTGGTCATCAGTTTGAAGCTGCGATCTTCATTGTTCTGAGCATTGAGCATAGAAGTCATGCTGATAACAAGATTGGATTCGTTGGCTTCTAAAAACACCCAATTAGGCTCAAAATTAGAAGATAGAGAATCCACCAACTCAGGTTTAACAAAACCAAACTCCGCATCGGGGCGAATGATTTCTGCCAAGGGAAACTTTCGTTTTAACTTTTGAAGCATTTCATTGTTTTTCTCATCAGCTATGATGAGAACGCAAGGATTGTCCTCAGTAACATCCAAAGAATCGACATATCGCAACATGCGTTGTTGCAAATTAGCTTTTGTAGGCATAGAGTGAACCACATTACGCCTCATGACCAAGGGTTTTGTAGTGAGGGGAGATACGACTGGAATATTTTTTGATTCAAGATGTTTAGAAACTTTGTTAAAATGCTTTGGAATAAAAGGTCCAACCACAAAATCAAAGTCAGAAAAAGAGCGTTCTTGTAGTATATTATTTACTTTGGCGGTGCTGTTTTCGGTATCAAAAACCACTAAATCAATACTTAAGTCACTGGCAACCAACTCATCGACTGCCATACGGACACCAGAATAAAAATCCAATGATAGTGTTGCTAAGTTGCGCGATTGTAAAATTTCCGCTGTTTGTTCTAATGAGTCCAATGTGATCGTCGGCAATCGAAACGGAGCCATAAGACCAAATTTTACAACTGGGAGTAAACGTAGGCTGTCGCGTAAATTGATTTTTTCAACAAGTAAATTGTTCTGTATATTAAATTTTGGCAGTACGTTCTTTGAAACTTTAAGAACCATACCTGCTTGTAGGCCCGTCTCAGCTAGTTCTGGGTTTAAAACCAAGAGACTGTCTTTTGATATGCCTAATTTTTTTTCGATACGGTAGTATCCCTCTTTGGGTTTTACGTTATAATAATTATAAAGTGGATTAATGTCTTTGGACTGGGTAACAGAAACAGGAATTCTCAACTGCTGTCCAATTTCGAGCACATCCTCCATCTGAGGGTTGTATTCGCCTAATTCCTCCAAGGTAATACCATAGGTGTAGGCAATACGCCAACGTGTTTCTCCTTTTTGAACCGTATGTAACTTATATTCTGTTTTCTTTGGAATGGGTAGGCTTCGGTAGCGAGGAATTTTAAGTTTTGTTCTTCGTTTTAGGCTTGCTGAAACTTCAGGGTTGTAGTGTAATAGCTGTTGCTCGGAAATATTGTAACGTTGACTCAATCCAAAAACGGTTTCACCCTTTCTCACTTTATGTATGATAAAGTGTGTTCGATATGTTTCGTCTGGGTCTTGAGCATGTAGCTCAATGGGAAGCAAGACGACACATGCCAACAAAAAAAGGCCACATAAACTACTCCCACTCAATGGTTGCAGGAGGCTTGGAGCTGATGTCATATACTACTCTGTTTATTCCTTTTACTTTATTTATAATTTGGTTTGAAATATCTTGCAAGAATGGGTAAGGTAAGTCTACCCAATCTGCTGTCATTCCATCGGTAGATTCGACTGCGCGCAGGGCTACACATTTTTCATAGGTACGTTCGTCTCCCATCACACCCACACTGTTAACTGGCAATAGAATGGCTCCAGCTTGCCATACTTTATCGTATAAGCCTTCTCTGTGTAATCCTTCGATAAAAATATGATCGACTTCTTGTAACATGGAAACTTTTTCCGGGGTGATATCGCCCAAAATACGTATGGCCAATCCAGGTCCTGGAAAAGGATGGCGGCCTAAGATTTCTTGAGCCATGTCTAGAGAAGCTCCAACACGACGGACCTCATCTTTAAATAACATTTTTAAAGGCTCGACCACTTTAAGTTTCATAAAGTCAGGGAGACCCCCTACATTGTGATGCGATTTAATTGTGGCGGATGGACCTTTGACAGAGATAGATTCAATAACATCAGGGTAGATTGTTCCTTGTGCCAACCAACTTGTACCCTGAATGTTTTTGGCTTCATCATCAAAAACTTCAATAAAAACACGCCCGATGGTTTTTCTTTTTCCCTCTGGATCTGAAATTCCTTCTAAAGCATCCAAAAAACGTTTACTAGCATCAACTCCCTTAACATTTAAACCCATTCCTTCGTACTGTTTCAGAACGTTTTCAAATTCGTTTTTCCGAAGCAATCCATTGTTGACAAAAATACAATGAAGACGAGTACCTATGGCCTTGTGAAGCAACATAGCAGCTACTGAAGAATCAACGCCACCGGAAAGACCTAACACAACATGATCATCCGATAATTGATCTTTAAGTTGGGCAACGGTCATATCCACAAACGAATCTGGAGTCCAATCTTGGTGGACACCAGCTATGTTTACCAAAAAGTTTTTCAGTAACTTTTTTCCATCAGTGGAGTGGTAAACCTCGGGGTGAAATTGGATCGCATAGGTGTCTTCTCCATCAATTGTGTAAGCTGCATTTTCGACATCTACAGTACTAGCCAATCGTATGCCTCCTTTTGGCAAGGTTTTAATGGTGTCACTATGACTCATCCATACCTGAGAACCGGTGCTGATTTGCTCAAAAAGGGCATGGCCATTGACCTGAGTTAGCTTAGCACGACCATATTCGCGTATGTTAGATGGAGCGACCTCGCCACCACTAAAGTGAGCCAAATATTGTGCTCCATAACAAACTCCCAAAAGGGGTATTTTCCCACGAATGCCACTCAAATCGGGGTGAGGAGCATCGTCGCCACGTACCGAAAAAGGGGAACCCGAAAGAATAACAGCCTTAAAAACTGATAACTCTGAAGGCATGTTGTTGTATGGATGGATTTCACAGTAAATATTGAGCTCTCGTACCCTACGCGCAATCAACTGAGTGTATTGGGAGCCAAAGTCAAGGATGAGCACTTTGTTTTGCATGCACAAAAATACAATTTATGCGGGGTTTGTGTCGATCAAAAAAACAATTTTTTTAACACTCAAGGGTCAAGCTCAAAAAGGATTTGTCAAAAGGATCTATAGACTCCATTAACATGGGCAATAAAGCGTCTCCATAGATAAGATAGAAGTCAGAAAAGTTACAAAAACGCTCTTGCAACTCCCCCATGGGGAACAACTCGCGTTGTAAGTCGGTCACTCTTTGTATTTGATCTACTAATTTGCGGCGCTGTGCTTTGAGTAAGCGTTGCTCCAGACGATCAATCCCTTTTTTTTGTTTTTTTTCTTGAGCGGCAACAGCGCCTATAAAAGAGGCATCTGTCTGTTGAGTCAAATCATAAAGATTTTTAAATTGCTCTTCCAAATGTATTTTTAGATAACTCAAATCGATGTCTATATTGCTGATTTGACGTACCCGTAAATTAATCAAGGAGTTAGGGTCCATAAAAAGATTCTGATCTGTCAGGCCCAAGCGATGTAATTTTTTGTCTTGTTTTTGAGACTTTAGAAGTAAAGAACTTCGCAATTTCAGCATAGGCATCATCAGTCCAAATGCATCAAAGCTGTCTTTTAGTTGTAGCCAATAAGCGAGTTCGGAGCCACCACCCACATATGCAACATTAGGCAATATCGTTTCTTGATAGAGAGGACGCATCAGGGCGTTGGGAGAAAAGCATTGGGGCTGATTACCAACTAAATGCGTAATTTCTTTCTCGGTGAATTTTTGATCGCTATCAACAAGAAAATAATGATCGTTATTTAAGTCAATTCGTTCTCTAGAATTGGTTTGTAGATAAAACAAATTGACAGGCCTAGGAGTGACTTGAGGCACAAAGCTTTTTTTCAGTGCTTTTTGAAGAGCTTTATGTGTTTTTACAGCATTTTCGTGGAGTGATTGGCTTTTTATCTCTTCCATCATAACGGGTAGAAACATCTTCTTTAGCTCAGGGTGGTCTGCGTCTAACACAATCAGGCCATACTTTCCAAACAACTGATGGAGTAAATAACGTGTCGCATCGGCAAGACTTTCATGACCCAAATAAGCCTCTTTAAACCATTTTTTTAGCTGATCGGCTTCAGGAGTTTTACCCAAATGAGTACTCCATGCCTGAAGGACTTTGTCCAGTCCATGGGTTGGCATCCTACCTACAGCACCCTTTTTGTCCGAAGACCAATGCACTTGCTGACCATTGGAATAGAAGTGATTAATTTCGGCAAAATCATGATCCTCTGACGCCATCCAAAAAACAGGCACAAAGCTGTAAACGTCATTGTTTTTATTCCAAGATTGTGCAATTTTAATGATGTCAATAATTTTGTACCACGAAAACAAAGGACCTGTAAAAAGATTGAGCTGGTGGCCCGTTGTAATCGTAAAACAATTCTCGTCGGTCAACTCATTTATACCAATAGGGGGATTATGAAAGCCATCGTACTGTTCGCGCATGACTCTCAAAAGAGTTTCTCTTTTTTCAGTAGTAAAATGTTGTTTTTTTTCTTCTAAAAAGGAGCTTTCGGGATCTTTAGAAAAAGGACGATAAAACCCTTTCAAGGCTGGATCAGATTGCAACACACGAATCGCCAAATCTGGCAGATGCCCTAGTAATTCGTGATCTAGTCTTACCTTTTTCATAAAACAAAGATACGAAAGAAGCTTTCTAAGAGTGGATCTCTATATTTTAGAGATTGGAACGGCTTCCAAATCAAAATCTCCAGCGCTAGATATTTTTACATCAACAAAATCTCCAATTTTGACATAATATTTTTGAGCATCAATATGGATCTCATTATCAACATCTGGAGAGTCAAACTCGCTACGGCCGATAAAATAATCTCCCTCTTTGCGGTCAATCAGACAACGTAACGTCGACCCGATTTTTTCTTGATTTTTCTCCCAAGAAATTTGAGATTGGATCTCCATAATCTCGTTCGCTCTTTGTTGTTTGATTTCAGCAGGCACATCATCATCGAGGTTAAAGGCATGGGTGTTTTCCTCGTGACTGTATGCAAAACAACCTAGCCTGTCGAAACGCATTTCGCGAACCCAATTTTTTAAAAGAGCAAAATCTTCCTCTTTCTCCCCTGGATAACCCACAATCAAAGTAGTACGTATGGCCATCTGGGGCACTTTCTTTTTAAACAAATCTAACAAGGTATTCGTTTTGGCGTAAGTAGTTCCTCTGCGCATAGACTTAAGCACCTTATCTGAAATATGTTGCAATGGGATATCTATATAATTACATATTTTGGGTTCCTCACGAATAATATCAAGTACATCTTCGGGGAATCCAGTCGGGAAAGCGTAGTGCAATCGTATCCACTCAATACCCTCCACACCCACCAAAGCACGTAATAATTTTCCCAATGCACGTTCCTTATACAAATCAAGTCCATAATATGTTAGGTCTTGAGCAATGAGAATAAGCTCCTTAACGCCTTCTTTGGCAAGTTTTTGAGCCTCCACCACAAGTTCCTCAACAGGTTTAGATCGATGTTTACCACGCATTAAGGGGATGGCGCAAAAAGAACAGGGGCGGTCGCATCCCTCCGAAATTTTGAGGTAAGCATAATGTTTTGGAGTCGTCGCCAGGCGTTCTCCAATAAGTTCATGTTTGTAATCAGCGCCGAGTGCTTTGAGTAGTAAGGGCAGGTCTGTTGTACCAAAATACTGATCCACATTGGGAATTTCGGCTTCTAAGTCGGGCTTGTAGCGCTCACTCAAACAGCCAGTTACAAAAACTTTGTCAACCAAACCAGCTTCTTTTTTCTCAGCATAAGTCAAAATCGTGTTAACGGATTCTTCTTTGGCATTATCAATAAAGCCACAGGTATTGATTACAACTATATTCCCTTCCTCTTGGTGAGCAACTTCTTTATTGTTGGCCTTGAGTTGACCCATCAGCACCTCTGAGTCATAGACATTCTTGGAACAGCCTAAGGTGACTACATTAATTTTGTTTTTCTTCAGTGTTTTGGTTCTCATACAACAAGGTTCTTTCGAGTTAGACAGTTTTAAACAATGAATCTATGTATTCTTGAACATCAAACTCTTGAAGGTCTTCCATAGCTTCGCCAACGCCTATGTATCTGACAGGCACTTGCATCTGATCTGAGATTCCCAAAACCACTCCACCTTTGGCGGTACCATCTAATTTGGTAATAGCCAATGCAGTAATTTCAGTAGCTTGGGCAAATTGGCGCGCTTGTTCAAAAGCATTTTGTCCTGTAGAACCGTCTAAAACCAACAATACTTCGTGAGGAGCATCTGGAATCACCTTCTGAATTACACGTTTTATTTTTGACAATTCATTCATCAAATTTACCTTGTTATGTAAACGACCCGCAGTATCAATTAGCACACGATCTATTGATTGAGATACTGCAGACTGGACCGTGTCGTGTGCCACGGCAGCCGGATCACTTCCCATAGATTGCTTGACAATGGGAACATCTACACGCTCTGACCAAAGTTGCAATTGATCTACAGCAGCCGCTCGATAAGTATCTGCCGCACCTAACAAAACCGACTTACCTGCAGCCTTGTACATGTGAGCCATCTTGCCTATGGTAGTGGTTTTACCAACACCATTTACACCAACCACTAAAGTAACATGAGGGCCTAAGCTAGATCTTTCTTCATCGGCAGAAACCCGGAAAAGAGCAGCCATTTCTTCATGCAACATTTTATGCAACTCCTGTGTCCCTAAATACTTATCCTTTGCCACACGTTCTTCGAGTCGGTCAATTATTTTTAAGGTGGTGTCTACACCAATATCTGCACTGATAAGAACTTCTTCTAAATCATCTAAAACAGAGGCATCTACTGTAGTTTTACCAATAACAGCCTTCCCTATTTTATCAAGTAAGGAGGTTTTGGTTGGTTCGAGCCCCTTATCAAGTTTTTTCTTTGAAAAAAAGGATTTTAACAATCCCATGCCTTTGTTTTTTGTAAATGTATGAAATAAAAAAAGCCACAAAAAGTGGCTTTTAAAAATAGATAATATCTAATTAGTTCTTAGATAACCATTCGTTGACTTGCTCAGGAGTCATGATGGCCTCTACAAAATTGTATGAACCAGATTTTTGGCTCTTAACCATCTTGATGGCTTTTGTGAGTCTTTTTGAAGAACTCTGTAGGGATGCAACTGTTTTCTTTGCCATGCTTACTTAATTTCTTTGTGAACGGTCATTTTTTTCAAGATCGGATTGAACTTTTTCAGCTCAATGCGGTCTGGTGTGTTTTTTTTGTTCTTAGTCGTAATGTAACGAGAAGTACCTGGCTGACCAGAGTTTTTATGCTCGGTACATTCTAAGATTACCTGAACGCGATTTCCTTTTTTTGCCATGGTCTAAAATTTAGAGGACACCTTGCGCTTTGGCCTCTTTGAGGACAGCTGCAATTCCTTTTTTATTGATGGTTTTAAGGGCCGAAGTAGACAGTTTAAGAGTAATCCAACGATCTTCTTCCACCAAGTAAAAACGTTTTTTTATCAGGTTAACCCCAAATCGTCTTTTGGTCTTATTCATAGCATGGGAAACGTTGTTTCCGACCAATGCTTTTTTACCTGTAATTTGACAAACTTTTGACATCTCAAAAATTGATTTTTGTAAATGGAGTGCAAATAAACAATATTTTTAATGGATTGGCAAATGTTTTTTCACCTTCCTTTCAAGAAGTTTTAGGGTTATTTCTAAGGCTTTATTCACTGATTTTTGAATGGTTTTCTCTCGATGATTTCCGAAATTAAAGTGTTCTACATGCCGAACACCTGGCCCTACCAAAGCTATGTAGACCGTGCCCACATCGGCATCCGAGTCTCCTTTTTGAGGACCTGCATTACCTGTGGTAGCCAAACCATAGTCACTTGAAAACTGTCGACAAGCCCCCTCGGCCATCGCCAAAGCCACCTCAGCACTTACAACAGAATGGGCCTTAATTAGTGAGGCAGGTACTTCTAAAATTTTTGTTTTTAGAGAGGTTTGATAAGGCACTACACCCCCCACAAAATAAGAAGATGCACCAGGTATCGAACTGAGTGCTGCACCAATTCGCCCTCCTGTACAGCTCTCTGCGGTCGATATCGACATGTTTTGGTCGTTTAGCAAGTGACCTATTTGAGCTTCAATTGGTTGGTCGGATTCAAACCCTGTGATGATTTCTCCAATTAGGGGATAAAGGTTCTCAAAAAGCGCGTCAACCTCTGCAGTTAAGATCTTTTCATCATTCCCCTTAGCCGTCAGACGCAATCGCACCCTACCTAAGTTAGGCAAATAAGCCAACTTAATATGATCGGGAAGTGCTGCTTCCCAATCAGAAATAACCTCTGCAATACGGCTTTCTCCCCACCCATAGGTCAGCATGGTTTTGTGCACAATGGCCGGACGTTGAAAGTGTTGTTTAAGCTTGGGTAAGAGCTGTTGCTCCATCATATGTTTCATTTCGTATGGCACCCCAGGCATAGAAACGAAAACCGTTTTTCCTTTTTTCATCCACATTCCTGCAGCGGTACCAAAAGGATTGTCTAGAAGTTTGGCCTTGGATGGCAGCATAGCCTGCTCCCGGTTTAAATCGTTGATGGGTACTTTGACATACTGCGCAAAAAGTTTTTCTATGTGAGCCAATACATCTGGATTGTGTACCAACTCATCTTCAAAATAGGTGCAGAAACAATGCTTGGTGATGTCGTCTTTGGTAGGGCCCAAACCTCCAGTCATGATGACCAACGGAACACGGTTTTGCGCAGCTGCCAAAGCTGATAATATGTCTTGTTCTTTATCAGAAATGGATTGGATTTGTACAACCTCAATGCCAATGCTATTGAGTTTTTTAGCAATATAAGCCGAGTTAGAATCGATTACCTGACCGATTAAGATTTCGTCTCCAATGGTAATAATTTCTGCCTGCATTATTTGATTTTAACCCCAAAAGCTTGTTGCCCTTCAATAAAACCTTCTAAAAAATCTCCAGCATCAACAGGCCCTACACCTGCAGGTGTACCTGTAAAAATAACATCCCCAATCTTTAAGGTAAAAAATTCAGAAATATGGCTAATCAACGCATCAACAGACCAGATCATATGAGCTGTGGTGCTCTCTTGAACGACCTGATTGTTTTTTTCTAATCGGAAACGAATGTCATTGATGTCCACAAAATCTTTTTTAGAAAACCATTTTCCAATACGTGCCGACCCATCAAATCCTTTGGCTTTTTCCCATGGCAAACCTTTGCTTTTGAGTTCTTTTTGCAAATCTCTAGCTGTAAAATCTATGCCCAATCCGATCTCATCGTAGTATTTGTGAGCAAACTCGGGTTGTATATACTTTCCAATCCGGTTAATCCGCACCAAAATTTCAACTTCGTAGTGAATGTCTTTGGAAAAATCAGGGATAAAAAAAGGTTGCGTGGGTTGCGCCAGAGCCGAGTCAGGTTTTATAAAAATGACGGGCGCATCGGGACGTGTATTGTTGAGTTCTTGAATATGATCGTTGTAATTACGACCTACACAGATCAGTTTCATCCTTTCCCGTTGTTAAATTTTTCTAGCCGTAGCGCAGTCAATACTTTTTTTGTGTAAAGAGGGAAATCTGCTTCTAAAAGCCAACCAAAATATCCAGGTTCTTTATCTAAAACTTCAGCCACCGTTTTGCCTTTGTGCTTACCAAAAGAAAAACAAGGTTCGTTTTCTTTATTCATTCGGATATATCCGGCAAAATCCAAACTAGAGTGGCGAGTGGTGAAAGCACTGAGTTTTTCAACATCATTATCGAGGTCGTCATAATGTGCAATTTGAGCCTTCAACACCTCGTAAGTAGCTTGCGTATCTGCTGTGGCACTGTGAGCATTTTCGAGTTCTTTTCCGCAATAAAACTTATAGGCTGCAGATAGTGTGCGCTGTTCCATTTTGTGAAAAATGGTTTGTACGTCGACGGTGAGTTGTTTTTTAAAGTCTACATCAATACCAGCACGCAACATCTCTTCGGCAAGTAGTGGAATGTCAAAACGATCCGAGTTATAGCCTGCCAAGTCAGCAGATTGAACCCAAGTTTGTATTTCTTTGGAAATCTCTTTAAAAACGGGCGCATTGGCTACCATCTCATCGCTAATTCCATGAACCGCGGTCGTTTCTGGTGGGATTGGCCTCTCAGGATTGACCAACCATGTTTGAGATTTTTTTGTATGATCTGGGAACACTTTCAATATGGAAATCTCTACAATCCTATCTTTAGCAATATTGACCCCTGTGGTCTCTAAATCAAAAAAACATATTGGGCGTTTAAGCTTAAGCTCCATAATCAGATGGTTTGTGAAGTATCCCAGTTTTCAATGAGTTCTTTCATTTTCTTTATAAATAAACCCCCCATAGCACCGTTAATAATTCTGTGGTCATAACTATGTGAGATGATCATTTTCCTTCGAATTCCGATAAAATCACCTTGGTCTGTTTCCACAACAGCAGGAACTTTTCGAATGGCTCCTAGAGCTAGAATGCCTACTTGAGGCTGGTTGATAATTGGGGTACCCATCAGACTATCAAACATACCGATGTTGGTTACCGTATAGGTGCCATTCTGGACATCATCTGGGGAAAGATTGCCCTTACGAGCGCGCTGTGCTAAATCGTTTACTTTTTTAGCAAAACCAATCAAACTCAATTGATCGGCATCTTTGATTACAGGGACAATTAGATTGCCATCTGGAAGTGCAGTTGCCATTCCAAGATTGATGTTTTTCTTTTGAATAATCTTGTGACCTTCAACAGAAGCATTTAACATGGGGAAATCCCCTAGTGCCTGAGCTGTAAGCATCATAAAAATTGGGGTAAACGTAAGCTTCTCTCCTTGCTTTTGCATAAAAGCCTGTTTAAAGCTTTCACGCCAGTCCCATAGAGCGGTTACATCTACTTCAATAAAAGACTGGACATGTGCCGATGTTTGTAAGCTTTTATGCATGTGATCTGCGATGAGTTGCTCCATACGACTCATTTCAGTGATTTTGGTGGGTCCAGAAAAAGAAGTTGGCATAGGAGATGAGACAGGCGCCACAGGCTTGTTGAAGGCTCTCTTTTCTATATACAACAAAATATCTTTTTTGGTTACCCTCCCCGACTTACCAGATCCCACAATTCGTGAGAGTTCAACCTCGCTAACACCTTCCTGCTTGGCAATGCTCTTAACTAATGGGGAATAATACGAATCTCCATTTGAATTTGATATTTGGGGAATTGAAACTACTTCTTCAGCTTGAGACATCAGAGCAGCAGCTTCTTCAACAGCAAGTGGTGGCTGCTCAACATCTGGTGTTTCATCTGTTGCGTCTGGTTCGTCTTGATCGATCTGTTCATCTGTTTCGATGATTGCCATAGGGCTACCAACAGCAACCACTTCGTTGTCTTGAACTAATTTTTTGATAAGCACTCCTGAGATTTCGCTAGGGACTTCGGTGTCAACCTTATCGGTTGCCACTTCAACCACAGCTTCATCAGGGGCAATGGAATCTCCTTCATTCTTAAGCCATTGGGTCACAGTAGCCTCATTGACACTTTCGCCCATAGCAGGTAAGCATAATTTGTATTGAGCCATAGTGCAAAATTACGAATTTATACCAAGTACGTACGTGTAGAACTGGCTTTATAATCCAACTCCATAACATGCCCACGGGAAAGAGGGTCATCGCTCCCAATGGCAAGACTGCGATCTTTAGTGATGATGACATACGCAAATTCTTGTCTGTGAGTTTGCATAAAATTGATCAAATCGTGATAATTGAGTCCTTTGGTATCAAAAAAAATCTGAGAAGGAGCGTCCTGTAGCTGCAACACATGTAGCAAGTTTGAGCATAAGGTGATCTCTTTTTTTGTTTTTTCTTGAAAAGATGTACCCAGCTCGGTGTCTCTGCTCACAAGGATGGCTTGACTGCTGTTTTTATCTGCAGCAGCCTTGGGGGGAGATGAAAAACGTTTAAGCAAAGAAAACAAAATGGAACTCAACCTCAACCAAAATCTAAAAAGGGCGGTTTTGGGAAAGTGCTTTTGATAAAACTGATTAATTCCTGCTTGGAAACGCAATTGAAACGCTTTATTTCTAAGGGTACTTTCACCCTTAAAATGTATGCATGTTGAAGTAGGCACATAGTAGTTCTGATAGCCCATTTGAGTGATTCGATAACAAAAATCATCGTCCTCAAAATACATAAAAAAGCTTTCATCAAAGCCACCAATTTCATTGAAAATCGACTTTTTGAGCATCATAAAGGCTCCTACAACAGCGGCTGTTTTTCCTGTAGTGTTTTCATCAAGTTTCATGTTGTAGTATGCGCCAAACCATCTTTTAGATAATTTGTACAACGCTGTAATTTTTGTAAAGGCGTTCCAAGGTGTAGGAGCACCTCTTTTACATTCCTTAAGGAACATCCCTGACCCATCAACCAACTTGGGGCCAACCACTCCAACATTATCATTTTGGTTACAGAACCTTAATAAAGACTCAAAAGAGTTTTCTGAAACAACAGTGTCAGGGTTTAAAATACATATGTATTTGCCTTTTGCATGTTTAACCCCAATATTATTGCCTTTTGAAAATCCAGTGTTTTCATTATTGACAACACAACGCACTTGAGGAAATTTTTTTCTTACCATATCCACACTTCCATCATTTGAGGCATTGTCAACCACAATGATCTCAGCATCAAGGTTTCGTGTGGCTTCAACAACGCTTTCCAAACATAAATTCAGAAAATACTGAACGTTATAATTAAGAATTACAACAGAAAGCTCTAACGGTCTGGTTTCAGATTGTGCCATCAAAAGGAATACGTTTTACAATGCTTCGACCAAGCGATACTTCATCGGCGTACTCCAATTCGTCCCCCACAGCAACGCCTCTTGCTATGGTGGTTACTGAAACATTGTAGGGACTGACTTGTTTGTAAATATAAAAATTGGTGGTATCTCCCTCCATCGTACTACTTAACGCCAAAATGAGTTCATTTATTGTACCTGATTTTACTTTTTCAACCAAACTATTGATCTCAAGTTCTTGTGGTCCAATACCATCAAGAGGGGAAATTTTTCCACCCAATACGTGATACAAGCCATTAAACTGTCCCGTGCTTTCTATGGCCATCACATCGCGCACGTCCTCCACAACACAAACAAGATCTTTTTGGCGTTTAGGGTTGGCGCATATAGAACATATAGGTAAATCTGAGATGTTAAAACAAGAAGTGCAATACTGAATTTTTGTTCTGAGGTTTGAGATGGCTTCAGCCAGATCCAAACTTGTAGTTTCTGGTTGGCGCAGCAAGAACAACACCAAGCGCATAGCCGTTCGTTTGCCAATGCCTGGGAGTTGTGCAATTTCATCTACTGCTTGCTCTACCAATTTCGATGCATATTCCATGAAGGCAAAAGTAAGGATTTGGCACTACGTAGTATAATAATATCTTTGGCATTAGATTATGATAAGTGGTTTCCTTCTCATTACGATTGTTGTAGCCTATTTTGCTGTCTTAATGCTTGTCGCACGTTTGACCAAAGGAGCGCAAAACAACAGCGCATTTTTTAATGCTAACAAATCGGCTCCATGGTATTTGGTCGCTTTCGGTATGATTGGCGCTTCGTTGTCTGGAGTAACATTCATTTCTGTCCCTGGGTGGGTCGAGGCATCCCAATTTAGCTACTTCCAAATGGTATTGGGTTATATTTTGGGTTACTTTATCATTGGGAAAATTTTATTACCTATCTACTATCGATACAACCTCACGTCTATATACACCTACCTATCTACAAGATTTGGATATTATACCTACAAAACAGGAGCTTCTTTTTTTATACTCTCTCGTGTTGTTGGAGCAAGCTTTAGACTATATCTAGTAGCAAGTGTTTTGCAGTGGGTGATTTTTGACCAAATGGGTGTGCCTTTTTGGTTTACAGTCATCGCAACAGTATGTTTTATTTGGCTTTATACCCATCGTTCAGGAATCAACACCATCATATGGACAGATGTGCTTCAAACAAGTTTTATGTTGTTAGCATTAGGCTTGGGAGTTTATTATGTTAGTGCAAGTTTACAGATCGAAAACATTGGATTGTGGTTACAAGATCAACAAACCACTCAGATATTTTTCTTTGATGACTTTAAAAGCCCCTACTATTTTTGGAAACAATTTTTTGCCGGTGCCCTGATTGCTGTTGTCATGACTGGACTAGACCAAGACATGATGCAAAAAAACCTCAGCTGCCGAAGTCTGAAGGACGCTCAAAAAAACATGTTTTGGTTCACCATTGTATTAACCATTGTGAATTTTGTGTTTCTATGTCTTGGTGCTTTGCTTACTGCCTATGCAATCAACAACGGTTTGGACGCTCACAAAGATCAACTCTTTCCAATGGTTGCTACTCAAGGAGGTTTTGGTGTCACATTGGCATTGGTTTTTTTGTTAGGACTTATCGCGGCTGCTTACAGCAGTGCTGACAGCGCGCTGACTTCTTTGACAACGAGTGTCAGTATTGATCTTCTAGATATTGAAAAAAGTTTACCAAAAGCACAACAAGAACAAGTGCGCAAAAAGGTTCATTTGATTGTTTCAGGTGTGCTTATAGCAGTGATTTTAAGTTTTAATTATCTAATTGCCGATGAAAGCGTAATTGCTAAACTTTTTGTTTTTGCGGGCTATACCTATGGCCCATTACTTTCTCTTTATACAATTGGAATCGCTTCAAAGGTTGAACTCAAAGACAAATGGGTTCCTTTAGTAGCAATCATCACACCAATCATTGGGTATTTTGTAAGTGTATGGCTTCGTGAACACTACGCTTTTGATTTTGGATTTTTTATCCTAGCACTCAATGGAGTTTTGGGAATCTTTGGATTGTGGTTGATTCGAAGAAAATAGGCTACCACCTAATCATGGCACTGCCCCAAGTGAAACCACTTCCAAATGCCGCCAACATCACATGATCGCCCTCTTTAATTTTTCCTTCTTCCCATGCTTCACACAAAGCAATGGGTATGGAAGCGGCAGTCGTATTGCCATAACGCATAATGTTGTTATAGACCTGATCATCCGTTAATCCAAACTTTTTTTGTACAAACTGAGCAATGCGCAAATTGGCTTGATGAGGAACAAGCATATCGATATCCGAAGGTTGAAGATCGTTGGCTTCTAGCGCCTGGCGAATCACTTCAGAAAACCGAACCACCGCGTTTTTGAATACCAATTGACCATTCATGTAGGGATGATAATCCATGTCATTAGGGTCATAGTCTTCAAAAACATCATGGATCCATTTTTTGGTACTAGGCCCTATGATAGATAATTCCTTGGCGTGTTTACCTTCAGAATGCAAATGCGTTGATAATATACCTTTGTCAGACTCACTGCTTCGGCTGACAACAGCTGCTCCTGCACCATCGCCAAAAATGACAGACACCGTACGACCTCGAGTGGTCAAATCTAACCCGCCAGAATGGTATTCAGAGCCTACAACTAGCACATTTTTGTACATACCTGTTTTGATAAACTGATCAGCAACAGACAAACTGTACACAAAACCTGAACATTGATTGCGAACATCTAAAGCTGGACAAGTACCAATTCCCATTAAATCTTGTAACAGAACACCAGAGCCAGGGAAATAATAATCAGGACTTAGGGTTGCAAAAACGATTAAATCAATGTCATCTTTGGAAATCCCCGCGCGAGCAATGGCTTGCTCGGCAGCCTTGACCCCCATAGAGGCAGTTCCTTCATCAGAATCTTTGGGAACAAAACGTCTTTCATGGATTCCTGTTCGTTCTACAATCCAATCATGACTTGTATCCATCAGAGCCGAAAGCTCCTCATTTGTAACGATTCTTTCGGGAAGAAATTTTCCTAGGCCTGTAATTCTAGATGTAAACATGGAGTCATTTTTTTTTAAAAGTAAAGAAAAAATTGTTTAAAAAGTAAAAGGTGCGCTAGAAGCACACCTTAAACAACTTAACCAAAAAAAACAAACAAACCAAGAATTTAAAAATGTAATAATGTTCAAAACTTAGGTTTCATAGCAATTCTTCCCGTATGCGTTGGAGTACATAATTACAATACAAATATATAGAATTGTTTAATAAAAAACAATATTTATTAAACAAAATAGTAAATGTCATCTTGTCAGGTTGTAAAAAGTGGTATTTTTTTTGATTAAAGCATGAAAAACATAATAATGAGTCAAACTGGAAAAATCAATGTAGCGGTAGAAAATATTTTTCCGCTAATCAAGAAATTTTTATACAGCGATCACGAGATCTTCCTTAGAGAATTGATCTCAAACGCCACGGATGCAACCCTGAAACTCAAACACCTTACCCAAATTGGAGATGCCAAGGTGGAGTATGGAAATCCCCTAATAGAAGTTAAAGTTGATCAAAAAGGAAAAAAAATCCACATCATAGATCAAGGGATTGGAATGACCTCTGAAGAAGTTGGAAAATACATCAATGAAGTAGCCTTCTCTGGTGCTGAAGAGTTTTTAGAGCAATACAAAGACAGCGCAAAAGACAGTGGTATCATAGGCCATTTTGGTCTAGGGTTCTATTCAGCTTTTATGGTCGCCAAAAAAGTGGAGATTATTACAAAGTCATATAAAGACGAACCTGCTGCGCATTGGTCTTGTGACGGGTCGCCAGAATATACACTCGAACCTCACGATAAAACAGAACGAGGTACTGAAATCATACTACATATTGACAAAGATTCTAAGGAGTTTTTGGAAACATCACGTGTTCGATCTCTTCTAGAAAAATACAACAAGTTTATGCCCATTCCCATAAAAATGGGGACGAAAGAAATCACACATACAGAAGGTGAGGGCGAGGAAGCCCAGGAAACAAAGGAGGTTGTTGATGACATTATCAACAATCCACAACCTGCATGGATTAAAAAACCAAGCGACTTAAAAGATGAAGATTATAAGAGTTTTTACCGCGAGTTGTATCCTATGCAATTTGAAGAGCCGCTTTTCAACATTCATCTAAACGTTGATTACCCTTTTAATTTGACTGGGATTTTATACTTCCCAAAAATTTCACAAGATCTGAATGTTCAAAAGGACAGAATTCAACTCTACCAAAACCAAGTGTTTGTCACTGACAATGTAGAAGGGATTGTTCCTGAATTCTTAACCTTACTTCGCGGAGTAATTGATTCACCTGATATCCCCTTGAATGTATCTCGTAGCTATCTGCAGGCAGATGGAGCTGTCAAAAAAATCAGTAATTATATAACTAGAAAAGTTGCTGACAAACTCAATTCACTCTTTAAAAAAGATCGTGAGGCTTTTGAGCATAAGTGGAACGATATCAAAGTGGTTATTGAATATGGTATGTTGTCCGAGGATAAGTTCTTTGAAAAGGCCCAAGCCTTCAATTTATTTCCAACAACAGACGGAGACTTCCTGACTTTTGAAGAACTCAAAGAAAAAACCAAAGATTTACAAACTGACAAAGATGACAAACTGGTTCAACTATACGCTTCGGATATAGAAGCACAACATGCATATATCGAAACAGCAAAAGCCAAGGGATATCAAGTGTTGCTTCTTGATTCTCCAATTGTTGGTCACTTAATCCAGAAGCTGGAAACCACCCATGAAGGAGTGAGTTTCACTAGAGTAGATGCCGATCATATTGATAAATTAATCTCTAAGGAGGATACTACACCAGCCAAATTAAGTGAGGAAGAACAAACCAAACTCAAGGAGCTTGTTGAGAGTCATGTCGATAAAGCCGCATATACCGTACAGCTTGAACCTATGGCTAGCGATGCACCTCCATTGATGATTACACAGCCTGAATTTATGCGTCGAATGAAAGAAATGCAACAAACCGGCGGTGGTGGAATGTTTGGAGGTGGGTTTCCTGAAATGTACAATTTGGTCGTTAATGTCAATCACGAGTTAATTGGACAAATTCTTAGCACCAAAACCCAAAAGAAGCAAGAGAGGCTCATTAAGCAGTCTTTAGACCTTGCGCGACTCGCCCAAAACCTGTTAAAAGGCGAAGCACTGACCAATTTTATAAACAGAAGTTATGAATTGATCAAATAGACTAATCTTAAAAAAAGTGTTAAAAAGCCATTTCTGCTAGAAATGGCTTTTTATTTTTTGTAAGTTTGGTTCACCCTAAATCAACAAACATGAACAAGATTATTTCTTTACTTATAGTTATCCTTTTTTCCTCATCAAGTTTATTAACCCCAAAATCTGATATCCCCATGAAAACAACCTATGTATTGGTACACTCTGCGTGGCTTGGCGCCTGGCAGTGGGAACAAGTTGCATTATCTCTCACTCAACTAGGCCATACGGTCATCACTCCAGACCTTCCAGGGCATGGAAGTGATCCTACTCCTGCTGAAAACATCACTATGGATGATTATGTAGCGGTTCTTACAGACATTCTAGATCAGCAATCAGAACCTGTTGTATTGGTGGGTCATAGTTTTAATGGCATCACCATCAGCCGAGTTGCTGAACTCAGACCCGAAAAAATTAGCTGCCTAGTATATCTGACCGCTTTTTTAGTCCCCAACGGCGTATCTTTTTTTGACGCAGTACAAGGAGTACAGGGATCCAAAGCAGTAGAAAATTTTTACTTATCCGAGGATCAAACCAAAGCTTTTGTAAAAGAAGAGGCAATACATGAAGCCTTTGCTCACGATGTACCTTTAACAGAATTTGAGAAAGCTGCGGCATTTATCGTCCCTGAGCCTGCAGCACCCCTAGGATACAAGCTCGAAGTCAGCGATGAGGTGTTTGGAAAAATAACCAAATACTATATCGAGTGCACCGAAGACAAAGCCATCCCAATTGAAGTGCAACGAAGTATGCACAAAGGGAAAGTGCAAAAAACATTTGTATTGGGAACAGGTCATACTCCAAATTTTTCGGCACCTCAAAAATTGTCGCATATTTTGGCTAAGATAAAGTAAGGTCTTTTGAGCTGAAAACGAGTAGATCGTTTTGAAATCACTGTCAATAACCTTATCTTTAGTAAAATCGATGTCATGGGGTTTTTTAGAACCATTTCCTCCTTTTTAAAAGACAAGGAATACAGAGGATTGATGTTAACTACCAATGTCGTTTTAGCGATCGGCACGGTGGTCTATCATTTTGTAGAGGGGTGGTCATGGCTCGATAGCATCTATTTTAGCATCATTACGCTGACCACTATTGGATATGGTGACTTATCACCTCAAACAGTCCCAGGTAAAATTTTTACCATGGTTTACATACTGGTAGGTGTAGGACTGATTTTGGGATTTGTCAACACGGTTTATCGTCACTATGCCGACAATCGGTACAAAAGGAAATGAATTTAAAAGATCCTCATACCTGCATTACACCTAATCTCCCAGATGCAGATATTCAGCTTTATCCGAACTTTTTAACCCCTCAATTTGCTTCAAATCTTTTCGAAGTTTTTAAAAACAAGATTCCTTGGAGACATGACCCCGTGAAAGTATTTGGGAAAACCTTTATGCAGCCACGACTCACTTCCCTGCACGGAACTACCAAACAAAGTTACGGATATTCAAACCTGAGGATGTATCCCGAACCCATGATGCCCGAAATGCTTGATTTGATGATTCGAATCAACCAACTTAACAGCGCGAATTTCAATATTGTCCTTCTCAATATGTACAGAGACGGAAATGACAGCAACGGTTGGCACGCTGACAACGAAAAAGAATTGGGTCAAAATCCAGTCATTGCTTCAGTGAGTTTAGGAGCATCAAGAATCTTTAAACTCAAACACCGAGACGATAAAAACCTTACACACCAAATGTTGTTGGAAAATGGCAGTCTTCTAATGATGTCTGGACAAACCCAACATCATTGGCTACACCATATTCCTAAAACCAAAAAACAGATTGGTACTCGTATAAATTTGACTTTTAGGAAAGTTTTGGATTCAACTTAAAAACTGCATCTTTGTAAGGATGAAAAATATTGTAATTAGCACTCTTGGTTTGTTGTTTTTTGCAGCCTGTACACCTCCTGAGCCAGACATGAAAGTAATTGTGTCGGTCAAAGAACTTAAAAAGGGAACACTTTTTCTGGAAAAGGTTCAAGACTCTCTTTTGGTAATCATTGACTCTGCTCAAGTAGCCCGTGAGGAAGCTGTGACTTTAACAGCCAACCTAGACCATGCCGAATTGTTTTATTTGGTACTCAACAAAAATGGAGGTAATGACGAGGACAACCGAATTCCTTTTTTTGGCGACCATGGAACGATTGAGATCAATACGCTATTGGATCGTTTTGCCACTGATGCGGTTGTTAAAGGATCTGAAACCCATGATTTATACAATTCATACATGCGTATTGTGAAACGTTTCAACGAGGAAGAACTCGATTTGATTGCTCAATATTTACGATTTCAAAAAAACAACAACCCAGACAGTTTGGCTCTTCTGGAAAAACAGTCAGCACAATTGGCTAAACGAAAAATATTGTTTACGGTCAATTTTGCGGTCAATAACGGACAGAGTGTATTGGCGCCTTATTTGGCCCTTACAGAACTCAATAACGTGCAACCTAGTTTACTAGACACCATTTCCAAATCTATGACTCTCGAAGTCGCCTCTACAAAATACGGCAGTTTGTTAACAGAATATGTAGAAGAGCTTACAAAGCAATAACTCGATCCAATAATGCATTCCCTTTTTCAAGCAAATCATCGGCGATTTGTTTGAAGTGTGCTTGTGAGTTTTGACCTTTGTTTTGGTAAATTCTGGCAGTCAATGTATCGAAAAGATCCACCGCATCATCAATAATCTTTTGACTTTCTTTATGGTCAGCATCAGGCTTTGCATTTTCCCAGTCCAAAGCTTGCTGAATTACTTCACCCAACACATAGTTTAAATCTTTTTTTAAGTCACGTATACTTGCCATAGTCTTTTCATTTTAAATAACTGTCTTCACAGTCATACATTCATATCAGATCAAAGATAACCAATGTCATCTTAATGCAACTTGCAAAAAGCTCAATAGATTAGCCCTCATAGTGAACATAGTTGCGAGGGGTTTCATAAAGAGTAACCGCTAATTTTTTGTCAGAATCAATATGAGGTCGAAGCTTGTCCCAAATTACAACCACAATATTCTCTGCCGTAGGAATCAGATTTTTAAATTCAGGGACTTGCTCGTTCAGGTTTTTATGGTCAAAAGCATCCTCAATCTCTGATTTAATAAGGTCTTTGAGTACTTTCATATCCACAACATACCCTGTTGTTGGATCGATAGTTCCAGTGACATGCACAATCAGGTCGTAATTGTGGCCATGATAATATGGATTGGCGCACTTGCCGAACACTTCCTCATTGGCAGCATCGTCCCAATCGGGGCGATACAATCTATGAGCGGCATTAAAATGAGCCTTACGGCTGACAGTTACTGACATATGGTGAAAAGATCTTTATAAAAACGTTCAAAAATAATCACAAACCAAACGGTGTAGCGTTCGGGATGTGCTGACACATCTAGTTTAACTTCCTCTATGGGCATCCATTTCCAATTGGCTACCTCGTCTGGATTGATGGTTGGGTTGTCATTGTAGCGTCCCAACATGATGTGATCGAGTTCGTGTTCTGTGAGTCCGTTATCGAATGGAGCCTTGTATATAAATGAGGTCAGTTCAGTCAGTTGGGTTGTAAAACCCATTTCTTCCTGAAGGCGACGCGTACCAGCTTGAATATTAGACTCACCACTGCGTTGGTGACTGCAACAAGTGTTGGTCCATAAGCCTGGGGAGTGATATTTGTGAAGCGCACGTTGTTGAAGCATCAATTCGTTTTGGTCATTCAACACAAATACAGAGAAAGCACGATGCAACACGGCCTTTTGGTGTGCCTCCAACTTAGGCATCAAGCCAATAGGGTTGTCATACTCATCAACTAACACCACTTGTTCTTCAAATTGATTCCCCATGACTCAAAAATACAAATATTGCAGCTCAGAAAGGCTATAATCCCAAAAAAGCAGATATTTTTGCGCCATCATGAGTTTTACAAACGAAATCGCTCGCCGCCGAACATTTGGCAT
The DNA here is from genome assembly GCA_016780065.1 of Flavobacteriaceae bacterium. Classification (GTDB taxonomy): domain Bacteria; phylum Bacteroidota; class Bacteroidia; order Flavobacteriales; family Flavobacteriaceae; genus UBA724. The sequence continues at coordinate 38,849 of JADHML010000006.1, read as the reverse complement.
CATATCTCACCCAGATGCAGGAAAAACCACTCTGACAGAAAAACTTCTTCTCTTTGGTGGAGCCATCCAAGAAGCAGGGGCGGTAAAGTCCAACAAGATTCAAAAATCCGCGACTAGTGATTTTATGGAGATTGAGCGACAACGAGGAATTTCGGTGGCAACTTCCGTACTGGCTTTTCACTATCGTGATAAAAAAATTAACATCTTAGATACTCCTGGACACAAAGACTTTGCTGAGGACACCTTTCGAACCTTAACTGCAGTGGATAGTGTGATTGTAGTCATCGACGTAGCCAAAGGAGTTGAAGAACAAACTGAAAAACTGGTAGAGGTCTGTCGAATGCGCAACATTCCTATCATTGTGTTTATCAACAAACTTGACCGAGAAGGAAAAGATGCATTTGACCTATTAGACGAGGTCGAACAAAAATTAGGTTTTAAGGTGGTTCCATTGAGTTTCCCCATTGGAATGGGTTATGATTTTCAGGGGATTTACAACCTGTGGCGCAAACGTTTGCGTCTTTTTGATGAGGCCAACAAAACCCGCATAGCAGATGCCATGGATTTTGATGACATCAATGATCCTACCTTGAGTACGCATATTGGCGAACAAGCTGCAGCGACCTTACGAGAAGAGATCGAATTGGTGACAGAAGTCTATCCAGCGTTTGACAGCGAAGCCTATTTGGCAGGGCAACAACAGCCGGTATTTTTTGGATCTGCCCTAAACAATTTTGGCGTGCAAGAGCTGCTCGACTGCTTTGTCGAAATTGCCCCCACACCAAGACCAAAAAGCAGTGTAGAACGCCTCGTTGCGCCCGAAGAAGACAACTTTAGTGGCTTTGTTTTTAAAATACATGCAAACATGGATCCCAAGCACCGCGACCGCCTGGCTTTTATAAAGGTGGTGTCAGGGACTTTTGAACGCAATACGCCTTATCTGCATGTACGTTTGGGAAAAAAACTAAAATTCAGCAGCCCCAATGCCTTCTTTGCGGATAAAAAAGAGATTGTTTCTGTCTCTTATCCTGGAGACATTGTAGGCCTACACGATACGGGTAATTTTAAAATTGGTGATACCTTGACTGCAGGGGAAGTGTTGCACTTTTCGGGGATTCCTAGTTTTTCACCTGAACACTTTAGATACATCAACAATGCCGATCCCATGAAAGCCAAACAACTGGCCAAAGGAATCGACCAGCTTATGGATGAAGGGGTGGCTCAGCTTTTTACCCTTGAACTCAACGGACGTAAAGTGATCGGTACCGTGGGCGCACTACAGTTTGAGGTGATTCAATACCGCTTGGAACACGAATACGGGGCGAAGTGTAGCTACGAAAACCTGAACGTACATAAAGCCTGCTGGGTGGAAACCCCTGATCCACAACACCCCGATTTTAAAGAATTCTCCCGTGTGAAAGCCAAGTTTTTGGCCAAAGACAAACAAGGACAACTGGTCTTTTTGGCAGACTCTGCTTTTTCCCTACAAATGACACAAGACAAATACGCCGCCCTTGAGTTCCATGCGACTTCAGAGTTTTAATAGAATTTCAAGGGATTTAAATCCTCCAAGAACCTTCTAGTGCGCATTTGCAACGCATACCTATTTTTATACGCATCCAAAACCTGACTGCCGACAGGCAGACGCGAGCCAAAAAGAAACGGAAGTTTAAATCAAGCACAAAACCAATCCATAAAAAAACCCTCCATATGGAGGGTTTTGTTTTGTTAGGCTTCTCCGGGAGGTCCGAAGTTGAGCGGAATGGAGGGCTGATCATACTCTTTGATCTCTCCATGTGCCGCTTCAAAGCGCTGGACGTTATCGCCCAGAGCTTTTAAAAAGCGTTTGGCATGCTGAGGGGTAAGTATGATCCGCGAACGTACTTTGGCTTTAGGAGCGCCTGGCATCACATTGATAAAGTCAACCACAAACTCGGATACCGAGTGATTGATGATCGCCAAGTTGGTATAGGTGCCTTGCGCGGTTTCCAGATCCAACTCAATGTTGATGCTGCCCTCTTTTTTAGCTTTATTGTCGCTCATTAGGCATTCAAGTTAAATTCCTTTTTAGCCAATAGCTCTTTGTACTCATCCGTATAGCCCACAATGATGTCATTGTAAGCACGGTTGCCCGTTCCTGCAGGGATTTTATGTCCTACAATTACGTTTTCTTTGAGTCCCTCTAGGGTGTCAATCTTACCGTTGACAGCAGCCTCGTTGAGTACTTTGGTCGTTTCTTGGAACGATGCCGCAGAGATAAACGATTTGGTCTGTAACGACGCTCGAGTGATACCCTGTAATATAGGTGTTGCAGTTGCGTTCACAGCATCGCGAGCCTCTACTAGAGCTTTGTCTTCACGTCGGAGCAACGAATTCTCATCGCGCAACTGACGTGCTGTCACAATCTGACCCGCTTTGAGATTCTCAGAATCACCTACTTCGGTAATAACTTTAGACCCAAACAAGGCATCGTTTTCGTCAATGAAATCAATTTTGTGAACAAGTTGTCCTTCAAGGAAAGTTGTATCACCTGAATCTTCGATTCGAACCTTACGCATCATCTGACGAACAACCACTTCGAAGTGTTTGTCGTTGATTTTCACTCCTTGTAATCGATATACTTCTTGTACTTCGTTTACCAAGTACTGCTGAACAGCAGATGGGCCTTTGATGTCCAAAATATCGTTAGGAGTGATGGCGCCATCCGAAAGCGGCATACCAGCTTTGACAAAGTCATTTTCCTGTACCAAAATTTGGTTAGATAATTTGACTAGGTACTTTTTGATTTCTCCTGTTTTCGATTCGATTATAATTTCACGGTTTCCACGTTTGATTTTACCAAACGACACGACACCGTCGATTTCAGAAACAACCGCCGGATTGGAAGGATTACGTGCTTCGAACAACTCAGTTACTCTCGGTAAACCACCCGTAATATCACCTGATTTGGCTGACTTACGCGGGATTTTTACCAAAATTTTACCGGCCTCAATAGCATCTCCATCATTGACCATCAAGAGGGCACCCACTGGGAGGTTGTAGGACTGTAAAGTATTTCCTTTTTTATCCTGAATCAATAAGGTAGGAATGACTTTTTTGTTTCTCGACTCAGTAATCACTTTTTCTTGGAAACCAGTCTGCTCGTCGATTTCAACCTGAAAGGTTACGCCTTGCTGGATGTTTTCATATCCGATTTTTCCTGAGAATTCAGAGATAATCACACCGTTATAAGGATCCCACTTACAAATGACATCATCCTTTTTGATTGCTTGACCATCTTTGATATGGATAAAGGAACCGTAAGGAATGATATTATTACTCAACGTAATACCTGTCTTTTTGTCGACCAATTTAAGTTCAGTAGTTCTAGAAATGACAATCTTTACGTCATTTCCATCACCGTCTTTTCCGTCAACAGTTTTAAGGTCTTCCAATTCGGCTTTACCGTCGAACTTGGCAACCAATTTGTTTTCCTCAGAGATGTTACCTGCAATACCCCCTACGTGGAATGTACGCAACGTAAGCTGTGTACCTGGCTCCCCAATAGACTGAGCTGCAATCACTCCGACAGACTCTCCTATCTGAACCATTTTACCATTGGCAAGGTTGCGTCCATAACACTTGGCACAGATACCTTTTTTAGCTTCACATGTAAGCGCCGAACGAACTTCCACACGCTCAATAGGTGAGGCGTCTATCAGCTTGACATGGTGGTCTAAGATCTCTTGACCGCCTTCAACGATGACAGTGCCATCAGAAGGGTTGATCACATCAAACAGAGCCACACGACCGACAACACGATCTCCCAATTTCTCGACAACCTCTTCATTCTTTTTCAAGGCTTCGACTGTGATGCCTCGAAGTGTACCACAATCTTCAGTGTTGACGATCACATCTTGAGCAACATCGTGTAAACGACGCGTTAGGTAACCCGCATCAGCCGTTTTCAATGCCGTATCGGCTAGACCCTTACGAGCACCGTGAGTTGAAATAAAGTATTCCAAAATGGAAAGCCCTTCTTTAAAGTTAGATAAGATGGGGTTTTCGATGATTTCTCCTCCACCTGCGTTAGACTTTTTAGGCTTCGCCATCAGACCGCGCATACCAGTAAGCTGGCGAATCTGTTCTTTAGATCCTCGAGCACCAGAATCCAACATCATATACACAGAGTTGAACCCTTGTTGATCCTCTCGGATACGCTTCATAGCTAATTCGGTTAATGTAGCATTGGCAGATGTCCAAACATCAATCACCTGGTTATAACGCTCATTATTGGTAATAAGACCCATGTTATAATTGGCTATAATACCATCTACCTGTTCATTGGCACTTGCAATAAGCTGATCCTTTTCAGGGGGGATAATAATATCTCCAAGACTAAAGGACAATCCACCTTTGAAAGCAAAACTGTAACCCATGTCTTTAATTTCATCCAAGAAAGCTGCGGTTTCAGGAACTGAAGTCGCTTTAAGGATGTTTCCAATAATATCACGAAGTGATTTCTTAGTCAGTACTTCATTGATATATCCTGCTTTTTCAGGTACAACTTCATTAAATAATACGCGACCAACAGTAGTTTCTATGATCTGAAACACAAGCTCACCCTCTTGATTGAAATCTTTGGTGCGAACCTTGATTTCAGCGTTCAATTCCACACTTCCTTCATTGAAGGCAATGGTCACCTCTTCTGGGCTATAAAATGTCAATCCTTCACCTTTAACAGTCACCTCTTTTGTAGACTTTCTGGCTTTGGTCATATAATATAGACCCAATACCATGTCTTGAGATGGAACTGTAATTGGAGAACCATTTGCAGGGTTCAATATATTGTGTGAGGCAAGCATCAAAAGCTGAGCTTCTAAAATGGCCTCAGGGCCCAAAGGAAGGTGAACCGCCATTTGGTCCCCATCAAAGTCAGCGTTGAATGCTGTACATGCTAATGGGTGCAATTGGATGGCTTTTCCTTCAATAAGCTTGGGTTGAAAAGCTTGAATACCAAGTCTGTGTAGTGTGGGGGCACGGTTCAAAAGAACTGGATGACCTTTAAGAACATTTTCTAAAATATCCCATACTACAGGCTCTCGCTTGTCAATAATCTTTTTAGCAGATTTTACGGTTTTTACAATTCCGCGTTCTATAAGTTTACGGATGATAAAAGGCTTATAAAGTTCTGCTGCCATATTTTTAGGAAGACCACACTCAAACAATTTGAGCTCAGGTCCCACAACGATTACAGAACGTGCAGAGTAATCAACGCGTTTTCCTAAAAGATTTTGACGGAATCTACCTTGCTTTCCTTTAAGAGAGTCAGAAAGTGACTTCAAAGGACGATTGGCATCTGTTTTAACAGCAGAAGACTTACGAGTGTTGTCAAAAAGTGAGTCAACAGATTCTTGCAACATACGTTTTTCATTTCGCAGAATTACCTCTGGTGCTTTTATCTCAATCAAACGCTTTAGACGGTTGTTTCGAATGATCACACGTCGATATAAGTCGTTGAGGTCAGAAGTTGCAAAACGTCCTCCATCTAGCGGTACCAATGGACGTAACTCAGGAGGGATAACCGGGATAGCTTTCATGATCATCCACTCCGGATTATTGTCGCGGTTTTGATTGGCTTCGCGCAACGCCTCCACTACTTGTAAACGCTTTAAAGCTTCTGTCTTACGTTGTTTAGAAGTTTCATTATTGGCCTTATCTCTTAATTGGTATGAAAGAGCATCTAAATCGATTCGGCTTAATAATTCTATCAAACATTCAGCTCCCATTTTAGCAATAAACTTATTTGGGTCTGAGTCTTCCAAATATTGGTTTTCAGCTGGGATTTTTTCGAGTACATTTAGGTACTCTTCCTCAGTTAGGAAATCCATTTTCTGGAGAGGTTCTCCTTCTTCGTTCGTTGCAATACCTGGTTGAATGACCACATAGCGCTCGTAATAAATGATCATATCGAGCTTTTTGGATGGCAATCCAAGTAAGTATCCAATTTTGTTTGGCAAAGAGCGGAAATACCATATGTGGGCTACTGGCACCACCAAGCTGATGTGACCTACACGGTCACGACGTACTTTCTTTTCGGTTACTTCTACACCACATCGGTCACAAACAATTCCTTTATAGCGGATGCGTTTGTATTTACCACAGGCACATTCAAAATCTTTAACAGGTCCAAAAATTCGCTCACAAAACAGTCCATCACGCTCAGGTTTGTGCGTACGGTAGTTGATGGTTTCGGGCTTAAGCACCTCACCACGTGAAGCCGCAAGAATGGACTCCGGAGAGGCCAATCCTATGGATATTTTGTTAAAGCTTACAGGTTGTTGATTGTCGTTAAATCTAGCCATTTTACTGAATGGATTAAAATATTATTCTTCTAGTCGTATGTCGAGTCCAAGACCGTTAAGTTCGTGCATCAATACATTGAATGACTCAGGCAAACCAGGTTTTGGCATGGCTTCACCCTTGACAATTGATTCGTATGTTTTAGCACGTCCGACCACGTCATCCGACTTGACCGTAAGTATTTCTTGTAAGGTACTGGAAGCACCATAGGCCTCTAAAGCCCATACTTCCATTTCTCCAAATCGCTGGCCACCAAACTGTGCTTTACCACCAAGCGGTTGCTGAGTGATAAGCGAGTAAGGACCTATCGATCGTGAGTGCATTTTATCGTCTACCATGTGACCCAACTTGAGCATATAAATCACCCCTACTGTAGCAGGTTGATCGAAACGCTGACCTGTACCACCATCATAAAGATAAGTGTGTCCATACTGTGGTATGCCAGCCTCTTTGATAAGGGCAGCGACTTCATCACTTGAAGCCCCATCAAAAATAGGTGTAGAGAAGTTTTTGTCTAACTTCTGCCCAGCCCAACCCAGTACGGTTTCGTATATCTGTCCGATATTCATTCGAGATGGTACACCAAGAGGATTGAGTACAATATCAACAGGTGTTCCGTCTTCTAGGAACGGCATGTCTTCTTCACGAACAATACGGGCTACAATACCCTTGTTTCCGTGACGACCTGCCATTTTATCACCCACTTTCAACTTGCGTTTTTTGGCGATATAGACCTTAGCAAGTTTTAAGATACCTGCAGGCAATTCATCTCCTACGGATATGGTAAATTTCTCTCTCCTCAATGCTCCCTGCAAGTCGTTTTCTTTAATCTTGTAGTTGTGCATTAAGTTGTTTACTGTCGCGTTGATTTTAGAATCTACGGTCCATGTACCGATAACAAGGTGTGCATAATCGTCAACACCATTAAGCATTTTAAGGGTAAACTTCTTGCCTTTTGGCAGAACTTCTTCGCCCAAATCGTTGAACACTCCTTGACAAGTTTTTCCGCTAAGGATGGTAAAAAGCTTTTCAACCAATAAAGATTTTAGATCTTCAAACTTGGTTTCAAACTTGATATCCAAAGCTTCTAAATCTTCTTTGTCTTGTGAACGACGACGCTTGTCTTTAACAATGCGTGTAAATAGCTTTTTGTCTATTACTACTCCTTCGAGTGATGGAGGTGCTTTCAAAGATGCATCTTTTACGTCACCTGCTTTATCACCAAAAATGGCACGAAGAAGTTTTTCTTCAGGAGTGGGGTCTGATTCTCCTTTAGGAGTGATCTTACCAATCAAAATATCCCCTGATTTGACTTCTGCGCCAACTCGGATCATACCGTTTTCATCAAGATCTTTTGTAGCCTCTTCGCTCACGTTGGGGATGTCGTTGGTTAACTCCTCCTTACCGAGCTTTGTGTCTCGTACCTCTAGGGCATATTCATCAATGTGTATTGAAGTAAATATGTCTTCACGAACCACTTTTTCAGAAATCACAATCGCATCCTCAAAGTTGTATCCTTTCCAAGGCATAAAGGCTACTTTCATATTGCGACCAAGTGCCAACTCTCCATTTTGGGTAGCATAGCCTTCACACAATACTTGTCCTTTTTCAACTCTATCTCCCACACGAACGATAGGCTTGAGGTTGATGGTCGTTCCTTGGTTGGTTTTTCTAAACTTGACCAGAGGATACACTTTTTCATCAGAACCAAAGCTGATGAGTTTTTCCTCATCTGTGCTTTTGTATTTGATTTTAATCAAATCTGCATCTACATAGGTAACCACTCCTTGTCCTTCAGCATTGATCAACACTCGAGAGTCTCTAGCTACCTGACGCTCCAAACCAGTACCTACAATAGGCGCCTGTGGGCGCAGAAGCGGTACAGCCTGACGCATCATGTTAGATCCCATAAGTGCACGGTTGGCATCATCGTGCTCCAAGAAAGGAATCAAAGATGCTGAAATCGAAGCAATTTGGTTTGGAGCTACATCTGTATAATCAATAGAAGTTGGCTCAACAACTGGGTAATCTGCCTCAGATCGTGCAATCACTTTTTCGATAGAGATTTTTCCTTTGTCGTCTTTTTCAACGTTGGCTTGAGCAATCAGTTTGCCTTCTTCTTCCTCAGCTGACAGATATGTCATATCGTTTAGATCAACAACTCCGTTTTCTACTTTTCTATAGGGAGTTTCTATAAAACCTAAATTATTGACTTTGGCAAATACACCTAAAGATGAAATCAAACCAATGTTGGGTCCTTCAGGCGTTTCGATTGGACACATTCTACCATAGTGGGTATAGTGTACGTCACGTACCTCAAATCCAGCACGTTCACGCGATAGACCTCCAGGGCCTAATGCAGAAAGTCGGCGTTTATGGGTGATTTCAGCCAATGGGTTGGTCTGATCCATAAATTGAGACAATTGGTTCGTACCAAAAAATGAGTTGATTACCGATGAAAGAGTCTTTGCGTTAATCAAGTCAATCGGTGTGAAGACCTCATTGTCACGGACGTTCATACGTTCACGAATCGTACGTGCCATTCGAGAAAGACCCACACCAAACTGAGATGACAATTGCTCACCAACCGTACGTACTCGACGGTTCGAAAGGTGATCGATATCGTCAATCTCTGCCTTAGAATTAATCAATTCGATTAAATACTTAATGATGGTTATGATGTCGTCTTTTGTTAAGACTTGTTTGTCCATCTCAATGTCAAGACCGAGCTTTTTATTCATCCTGTAGCGCCCCACCTCGCCGAGGTTATAACGCTGATCAGAAAAGAACAATTTATCAATAATGCCTCGAGCCGTTTCCTCATCTGGTGGCTCTGCATTACGCAGCTGTCTGTATATGTGTTCTACCGCTTCTTTCTCGGAGTTGGTAGGATCTTTTTGTAAGGTATTATGGATGATCGCATAATCAGCAGATTCCAAATCCTCTTTATGTAATAAGACGGTTTTGGCATTGGCCTCAACTATCTGATCGATGTGTTCTTTTTCAAGAATAGTATCTCGATCTAATACAATTTCATTACGTTCGATAGAGACCACTTCACCAGTGTCTTCATCTACAAAATCCTCAAACCAAGTATTCAACACACGAGCAGCGAGTTTTCTGCCCATTACTTTTTTGAGTCCAGTCTTGGATACTTTGATTTCTTCTGCTAAATCAAAAATTTCTAAAATGTCTTTGTCACGCTCATATCCAATCGCGCGGAAAAGCGTAGTGACAGGTAATTTCTTTTTTCGGTCAATGTATGCATACATCACACTATTGATGTCCGTTGCAAACTCTATCCATGAACCCTTGAAAGGGATTACACGAGCAGAATAAAGTTTTGTGCCATTTGCGTGGAAGGATTGACCAAAAAACACTCCTGGAGAGCGGTGTAATTGAGAAACAACGATTCGTTCGGCACCATTAATAACAAAAGTACCACTAGGGGTCATGTAAGGGATGGTTCCTAAAAAAACGTCCTGAACGATGGTTTCAAAGTCCTCATGTTCTGGGTCAGTACAATATAGTTTTAATCGAGCTTTTAACGGCACACTATAGGTAAGCCCTCTTTCAATACACTCAATAATGGAGTATCGAGGTGGATCCACAAAGTAATCTAAAAACTCGAGTACGAACTGATTGCGCGTATCGGAAATAGGAAAATTTTCCTTGAAGGTGTTAAAAAGGCCTTCATTATCACGCTCGTCAGATTTGGTCTCGAGTTGAAAAAAGTCTTGAAAAGATTTAATTTGAATGTCCAGAAAATCGGGGTACTCAGGCGTGTTGATGGCCGAGGAGAAATTGATTCTTTCAGGATGTGTTGACATAGACAACAGTTGTTATTTTAGAATAAATGAACAGCTAAGAGCTGCTTTCGTTTTCAAAACGAAGCTAAGGCCAGCGGAAAAATCCGTGGCCTTAGAATGAGTTAATCAGTGAGGGTTACTTCAATTCAACCTCAGCGCCAGCTTCTTCAAGAGAAGACTTTAAGCCTTCTGCTTCGTCTTTGGCTACACCTTCTTTGATTGGGCTAGGAGCGTTGTCTACCAATTCTTTGGCTTCTTTCAAACCAAGACCAGTAAGCTCTTTAACCAATTTAACGACGGCAAGTTTTGAACCACCAGCTGCTTTAAGAATTACATCAAATTCTGATTTTTCTTCTCCACCAGCGGCGTCACCACCTCCAGCAGCAGGACCAGCGACAGCTACTGCAGCAGCAGCCGGCTCGATACCATATTCTTCTTTAAGAATTTCGGCCAATTCATTTACTTCTTTAACAGTAAGGTTGACCAATTGTTCTGCAAAATCTTTTAAATCTGCCATTTTGAACGTATTTATAATAGAGTTGTGTTAAACAAAAAATTTATGCTTCCTTTTCGGATAGCGTTTTAATAATTCCAGCGAGGGTTCCACCACCCGATTGAAGGGCTGAAACCACGTTTTTAGCAGGAGACTGCAACAGTGTAATTATTTCACCGATGAGTTCTTCCTTAGACTTGATATTAACCAGGGCTTCAACTTGGTCATCGCCCAAGTATATAGCTTCCTCGATGTAGGCTCCCTTTAAAATCGGTCGATCTGATTTCTTACGAAAATCTTTGATGACTTTGGCAGGCGCATTGCCTACTTCAGAAAACATCATCGCGGTGTTTCCTTTGAGTACATCGGTTAGATCTCCGAAATTTTTATCAGAGGCCTCCATGGCTTTGGCTAACAATGTGTTCTTAACTACAGTAAGCTCAATTCCGGCTTTGAAACAGGCACGACGCAAATTTGAGGTTTTCGCCGCATCTAGTCCAGAAACATCTGTCAAATAGATGTTGGTACTGTCACCGAGCTGTACAGTTAAGTTTTCGATAGCTTGTGCTTTTTCTTCTCTTGTCATAATTTACATTTGGCTACCCGTTAAACAGTTTTGAATTCGATTGGAATGCTTGGACTCATGGTGCTTGATAAAGAGACACTTTTGATGTACGTTCCTTTAGTAGAAGCAGGTTTGAGTTTGACCAATGTTTGCATCAACTCATTTGCATTTCCTAAAATCTTATCTGCATCAAAAGATACTTTACCAATCGCGGCATGTACAATACCGGTCTTGTCCACTTTAAAGTCAATCTTACCAGCCTTTATCTCGCGTACGGCTTTGGCGACATCCATAGTCACTGTACCGGTTTTAGGGTTAGGCATCAAACCACGCGGTCCGAGCACACGACCCAAAGGTCCGAGCTTGCCCATTACGCTTGGCATGGTAATAATGACGTCCACATCTGTCCATCCATCTTTGATTTTCTGTAAATACTCATCCAGACCAACAAAGTCAGCACCTGCCTCTTGAGCTTCGGATTCTTTATCCGGAGTTACTAAGGCCAATACTTTGACTTCTTTACCAGTTCCATGGGGTAGTGTGACTACACCACGAACCATCTGATCTGCTTTGCGAGGATCTACGCCTAGACGTACAGCCAAATCTACAGAAGCATCAAATTTGGTAGAGGTAATCTCTTTAACCAAAGATGCAGCATCCGCTAAGGAATACATGGTCGCACGGTCTATCTTAGACAGCGCTTCCTTTCTTTTTTTGGAAATTTTTGCCATTGTATTTCAATATCAAGGTTAAAGAGGCGTCTGACCTTTTACGGTTAGACCCATAGATCGAGCGGTTCCAGCAACCATTTTCATGGCTGACTCAACCGTAAATGCATTTAAATCCTGCATTTTATCTTCAGCGATTGTGCGTACTTGATCCCAAGTCACACTGGCTACTTTGCTTCGGTTGGGTTCTCCAGATCCTTTTTTAACCTTTGCGGCTTCCAACAGTTGAACGGCTGCAGGTGGCGTCTTTACAACAAAGTCAAATGACTTATCTGCATAGACAGAGATCACAACAGGCAAAACCTTACCGGCTTTGTCTTGAGTTCGAGCATTAAACTGCTTACAGAACTCCATGATGTTCACTCCAGCGGCACCTAAAGCGGGTCCAACCGGTGGCGACGGATTCGCAGCACCTCCCCTAACTTGTAGCTTAACTACTTTACTTACTTCTTTTGCCATTGTTAAAATATATTGACCTCGCCGCATGGAAGCTGCATTGAAATCGTATCATGTAACACTTATATTTTCTCTACTTGCATGTATGAAAGCTCGAGCGGTGTTTTTCTACCGAAAATTTTCACCATCACTTCCAACTTGCGTTTTTCTTCATTAATTTTATCAATCGAACCATTAAACCCATTGAAAGGTCCATCAATAACTTTGATGGTTTCACCAATCGTAAATGGAATGGATACATTTTCTGATTGCACTGCCAATTCATCTACTTTACCGAGCATGCGATTTACCTCAGATTGCCGTAGCGGCACAGGGTCTCCCCCTTTTGTCTCACCTAAAAAACCGATGACATTGGTAATAGAACGGATGATGTGAGGTACCTCACCAGATAAATTAGCTTTCACCATGATGTACCCAGGAAAGTACACACGTTCCTTGTTGATTTTTTTGCCTTTACGTATCTGTATAACTTTTTCGGTAGGTACCAAGACGTCATCGACATAATCCGAAAGTCCATGACGTGATATTTCAGATTCAATGTAAGTTTTAATCTTATTCTCCTGCCCGCTCACCGCGCGAACCACATACCACTTTTTAACGTCTGTGTCTGTCATGAGGTTATTGGATTAACTGGAAATAAAATTTAATAAAACGGGAAAGTACGGAGTCAGCACCCCAAATGGCTAGCGAAAAAAGAATTGAAAACACCAAAACTACAGTCGTTAGCCTTTGTAATTCAGGCCAAGCCGTCCATGTGACGTGTTTTTTTAATTCTTCAAATGACTCTTTTACGTACTGTATCATAGCAAAATGTCCTGTTTGCACGGGTTGAGAGACTCGAACTCCCGACACCTGGTTTTGGAGACCAGTGCTCTACCAACTGAGCTAAACCCGTCTCTGTTGGTGTACGCGCTCCTGTTTACCTGCTCGTCGAAGTCCGAAACACCTAATAATTATTGTTATAAAAGGTGTCGTGCAAAAAAAGCACGACACCTTATAATGATCGTCTAAAACTAATTTAGTCTAAAATCTCAGTTACCTGACCAGCACCTACTGTTCTACCACCTTCACGGATAGCAAAACGCAAACCAACGCTTAATGCGATAGGCTGGATAAGATCTACTGTTATGGTAAGGTTGTCACCAGGCATAACCATCTCAACTCCATCAGGTAAGTTAATGTTACCTGTAACGTCAGTTGTACGTACATAGAACTGTGGACGGTAGTTGTTATGGAATGGTGTGTGACGACCACCTTCTTCTTTTTTCAAGATGTATACCTCTGCCTTAAACTTAGCGTGAGGAGTTACAGAACCTCGCTTACAGATAACCATACCACGCTTGATATCTGTTTTTTCGATACCACGCAATAAGATACCTACGTTGTCTCCTGCTTCACCACGATCCAAAATTTTGCGGAACATTTCTACTCCTGTAATGGTAGAATCCAATTTCTCAGCACCCATACCGATGATATCAACAGCGTCACCAGTGTTGGCAACACCTGTTTCGATACGACCCGTTGCAACTGTACCACGTCCAGTAATGGAGAAAACATCCTCGATTGGCATCAAGAAGTCCTTTTCAACATCACGTTTAGGTAATTCAATCCAGTTGTCAACTTCTTCCATGAGTTTCATCACTGAGTCAACCCATTTTTGCTCACCATTAAGAGCACCAAGAGCAGAACCTAGTACTACTGGACCGTTGTCTCCATCATAGTCGTAGAAGCTCAACAATTCACGAACTTCCATTTCAACCAATTCCAACAATTCTTCGTCATCCACCATGTCTGCTTTGTTTAGGAAAGCAACAATGCGTGGAACACCAACCTGACGTCCCAAAAGGATGTGTTCGCGAGTCTGTGGCATAGGACCATCTGTCGCAGCAACCACCAAAATCGCTCCATCCATCTGTGCAGCACCTGTAACCATGTTTTTTACATAGTCAGCGTGACCAGGACAATCTACGTGAGCGTAGTGACGGTTAACTGTTTGGTATTCAACATGTGAAGTATTAATAGTAATACCTCTTTCTTTTTCCTCGGGTGCGTTGTCAATTTGATCAAAGCTCTTAGCTTCAGAAAGTCCGGCATCAGCCAATACTTTAGTGATCGCAGCCGTAAGGGTTGTTTTTCCGTGATCGACGTGCCCAATGGTTCCGATATTCAAGTGGGGTTTAGACCGATCGAAAGTTTCCTTTGCCATAATATGTTTTGTTTATGCTTTTAAAATGAGCGCAAATATAATATAAATATTGATAAATAACACCATATTTTTTACTTATACCACACACACCACCACATAGGTTGATTTTTTGAGTTGCTTCAAGGGGAAAATCAACAACTTTATCAAGTAAAAAAAACGGAAAATTGACCGAGAAAAGAGCCAATGACGAGATTTGAACTCGTGACCTCTTCCTTACCAAGGAAACGCTCTACCCCTGAGCTACATCGGCATGCAGGTCATTCGGAAGACCTTTTGAGCGAGAGACCGGGTTTACCGCTAATGCGGCATAAACCCTGCCTTAGGGCAGGCAAGTTCTCACTCTCTATTTGCGTTGTTACCTGATCGATCATCATAAATAATCAAAATCGAAGTGCAACAACTTTTGGAGCGGGAGACCGGGTTCGAACCGGCGACATTCAGCTTGGAAGGCTGACGCTCTACCAACTGAGCTACTCCCGCATTATAAACTTGTGTGGGGAGAGCAGGATTCGAACCTGCGAAGGTAAAAACCAACAGATTTACAGTCTGTCCTCGTTGGCCGCTTGAGTATCTCCCCGAATTTTCAAAGAACGGTTATCGAAAAAGTCCGATACCTACTGTTTTTATGCACGATGTCATTTAAAACAGATGGAGCCGATGGAGGGGCTCGAACCCACGACCTGCTGATTACAAATCAGCTGCTCTAGCCAACTGAGCTACATCGGCAAAAAAAAGTCCGCTCTTTCAAGCGGACTGCAAATGTATCAATTTATTTTTTTTGATTCAAAGCATTTTTGTCATAAAAAATTAAACCAATCTAGTTTTTTCTTTTCTACTCACGAGTGACCTTTCCGCAGCCGAAGCTACCAAGTCAATGGCTTTCTCAAATGTATCACTTTGCTTGGTCACAATAATGTCATCTCCTGGTATCTGAACACGCACTTCAACCCGCTTGTTTTGCTGGTCAGATTGGTTGTCTAATATTAAATACAAGTCTACACCAATAATACGATTATAATAGGTTGAGAACTTATTGATTCGCTTTTGAATGTATGCACTTAGGGGAGATTTCATAGAGAAGTTTACAGTTTGAATATTTAATTTCATGTGCTTTAAGATTTATGCCCTTTCGTGGTTACCCACGAGGATGGGCTGATTTATATTCTGTTTTGATTTTGGGCAGCTGGACTTTGGTGTAGAGTTGAGTAGAAGACAAACTACTGTGACCCAGCAACTCTTTTATGGTATTGATGTCGGCCCCTCTGTTCAGTAAATGAGTGGCGAAAGAATGACGCAGTACATGTGGACTCAATTTCTTTTTTGTTGAAACCGTACTCAAAAATTTTGTTACACATCGGTAAATTTTAGAGGGGTTCATTGCTTGTCCTTGAGCATTGATAAACAAATATTGGCTCCGATTGGCACCAATTTGTTGACTTCTAAAGTTGAGATAAGCTTGAATCCGATTGACAACGTTAGGTAATAAAGGGATCAAACGCGCTTTGTTGCGCTTACCAATGACCTTTAGCTGTGCATTCGCAAAGTCTAGATCATCAATCGCAATGGAAATCAGCTCTGCCCGCCGGATGCCTGTGTTGTACAAAAGCTCCAGAATTAATGCATCTCTGGATCCTTCGTAGTTTGTGTCATCATACGTTGACATCAAGTTCTGCAACTCATCTTCAGTTAGGGGCACCACTAACTTAGGGGTAGATTTGAGTTGTTTATGACCCTGCATGGGTGATTCGCTTAAGACTTCAATTTTTTGTAAAAATTTGAAATATGTTTTTAAGCTAGAGCATTTTCTGTTGATGGTTTTTGTTTCTAAACCTCTATCCGACAAAATCACAATCCAACGACGAATCATCGGGTAGCTTATATCGGACAAATCCTTGATTTTATATTCTTGCATACAATAAGAAAGAAATGACTCTAGGTCTTTCTTATAGGCCTTCAAAGTATGGGGAGAAAATTTTTTCTCTAACGCTAAATAATCTAAGAAAGGTGTTAAGGGCATAGCACAAAAAAAAAGCATCGAACACAAGTTAATAAAAACTCACGTTCGATGCAAGATATTGTAGGGTTAAATTCAGCCTTAGTTTTCTTCTTGATCGCGAAGATGCTGAATATATTGTGCTTTTTGTACGACGGCTCGTCGTGCGACAGAAGGCTTTGTGAAAGTCTGGCGCTCACGCAGCTGACGCATGGTACCCGTTTTGTCGAATTTACGTTTAAAACGTTTAAGCGCTCTATCGATATTTTCTCCGTCTTTTATTGGTATAATGAGCATATGCCTTAACCTCCTCTCTTTTAAAATGGGGTCAAATATAATTACATTTTATCAGTCGACAACTATTTACTTTAATAATTGTTTGGATATAACTACTTTTTGGATTTCTGAGGTACCTTCACCAATGGTACACAACTTGGCGTCTCTGTAAAATTTTTCTACAGGAAATTCTTTAGAATAGCCATAGCCCCCAAAAATCTGTAGCGCTTCGTTGGTAGTTTTAACACACATTTCTGAGGCAAACAACTTACACATTGCGCTTTGCTTGGTCATCTTTTTGCCTTCGTTGATCAGTTGACTAGCATTTTGAGTAAGTAGTTCCGCAGCTTCGATGTTGGTCGCTATTTCAGCAAGTTTGAATGAGATCCCTTGAAAACTACTTATGGGCTTACCAAACTGTACACGTTCTTTTGAATACTGAAGTGCAGCCTCATAAGCACCTTTGGCAATCCCAATAGATAGGGCTGCAATCGAAATGCGCCCTCCATCTAAAATTTTCATGGATTGAATAAAACCTTCACCCACTTCTCCTATAAGATTTTCTTCAGGAATATGGCAATTATCAAAAATCATTTCAGCGGTTTCAGAAGCACGCATACCCATTTTATCTTCCTTTTTTCCTGAACTAAAACCTGGTGTGCCACGCTCAATAGCAAATGCACTCATGCCGTGACTATCTCCTTTTTCTCCTGTTCGAAAAATCACAACCGCAATGTCTGAAGAAATGCCATGGGTTATAAAGTTTTTTGAACCGTTTAAGACCCATTCATTCCCTTGTTTTTTTGCAGTAGCATTCATCCCTCCTGCATCTGATCCGGTGTTGTGCTCCGTCAATCCCCAAGCACCTATCCATTCTCCAGAAGCCAATTTGGGCAACCATCGAAGTTTTTGGGACTCTGTTCCAAACTTTAGAATGTGATTTGTGCAAAGTGAATTGTGTGCAGCGACGGAAAGCCCAATCGAAGGGTCTACTTTAGAGATTTCCTCAATCATGGCTACATATTCATGGTAACCCAGCCCTGAACCACCATAGGTTTCAGGAACCAACATCCCTAAAAAACCCAGCGATCCAGCCTGTTTCATTGCATCGACAGGAAAGTGTTGCGCCTCATCCCATTTCATAACATGAGGCTTTAGGTACTGAAGTGCAAACTCGCGTGCAGAATCAGCCACCATCTGTCTTGTTTCAAGGGTATGAGTGTCCATCCTATCTAAGGTTAAATCAATGTTCATTCTAGCAATTTTTTTGTATTCAAATATAAGGCAATTCTTGAAATCCGTACAGAATCAATTTCGAGCTTTTGTGCCATCTGATTTAAGTCGTCAATTTCCCCATGTCGGCTGCGATAGGCTACGATACGAGAGGCAAGCCCGTAGTTAATGTAGTAATTTGAGGCCAATTCGTCTATGGTTGCCGTATTGATATTTAGAGGAGTAACAACAGGAAAAGAATCTAACGAAAACAAATGCCAAACCCGATCTATGACTTCTTTATTCAAACCCCAAATATCTTCCAACTGATTGGGGCTCATAAACCCCCCAAGAGCATTACGCATGTCAAGAATGCGGGTGGCCAAAACAGGACCTATTCCGTGTACTTTTTGCAGTTGTTCTAAAGTGGCTGTGTTTAGCTGTAATTTGTTTTTCAGGGGTGCTTTTTTTCTTTTTTTTAAAACATATTCAGGCAGTTTGATATAGGGAAATACATTCAACCAAGCAGTATCGTTGAGTGCCAAAAAACGACGCACTTCGTCTGTTGTTTTAAAGTATTCGCGGCGGGCAATTCGGTTTTTAATTGAATCAGACATCCACTTGGGCAATCCCAGCCTGTAAGCGTGATAGCTCGTCATATAGTTTGGATTGAAAGGATACAAAGTGTCTTTTGTCGATTGGAGTTTTAGGAGCGAATCTCGTCTTACTAAAACATCGCTAGGCAAAGGGGTTAATACAGTTATTGAGATAGAGTGATCAAGCAAGTAAAATACTGTCAAATGGCCTAATATAGATAATACAAAAACAAAAAATAGCCCACGCCGCAACGGACGTGTCCAACGAAATAAGGGGCGCATTACAAGAGACTATATCATGACGTTCGAATGGCTTTTAGATACCTGTTTAGTTCTTGTTTGACCTTCGGGAACAGGAAGAACAATCCGATCATATTGGGGAATACAAGAGCTAAGATCATCGCGTCAGAGAAAGTCCATACCGCTGACATATCTCCTGCCGCACCAATGACAATAAAACTCAAAAACAACAACTTATATGTTAAGTCTGACCATTTGTTTTTTCCAAAGACAAACATCCATGATTGTAAGCCATAATATGACCATGAAATCATTGTAGAGATTGCAAACAACACAACTGCTATGGTTAAAAAAGGACCAGAAAAAGAGATGTATTCAGCGAATGCAGCAGCCGTGATTCCAGCACCCTCCACACCTACACCATCAATTACTACAACACCATTTTCACCTCCATAGGTAAACACACTTTGATCTCCGTTAAAAATAATAATTACCAAGGCCGTCAAAGTACAAATGACCACGGTGTCAATAAAAGGCTCTAACAAGGCCACAAGACCTTCAGATGCGGCATATTTGGTTTTTACAGCAGAGTGCGCAATGGAGGCCGATCCAGCACCTGCTTCGTTTGAGAATGCTGCCCGGCGAAAGCCAGTAATCAGAACCCCAAGCAATCCACCCAATCCAGCTTGTGGACTGAAAGCCTGAGTAAAGATCATTCCAAAGGCATTGTCTACAAAAGAAAAATTGGTCAATATGATGTAGAGACAAGCACTTACATACATCAAAGCCATAAAAGGAACTATTTTTTCGGTTACAGAAGCAATCCTCTTAATACCACCAATAATAATGATTCCAACAAACACCATCATGATAACTCCGATGATGGTTCTAGCACTGCCTCCTGTCATTCCTATGGAGTCTACAATTTGCATGGCCGCTTGATTGGATTGGGCTGCATTGCCACCACCAAAAGAGGCTCCTATACACAATACGGCAAACACCACAGCCAAAAACTTACCCAATCGGGCAAATCCTCTTTCTTTAAGACCTTTTGTTAGATAGTACATCGGCCCCCCATAGACCGTTCCATCTTCACCAACATCTCGATATTTGACTCCCAGTGTACACTCGACAAACTTGGTTGACATACCGATAAGACCGCACAATATCATCCAAAATGTAGCACCCGGACCTCCAACAGCAATCGCAAGTGCGACACCTGCAATATTGCCGTTGCCAACCGTTCCAGAAACCGCCGTGGCCAGCGCTTGAAAATGGCTTACTTCCCCATCTTGACTTTCATCTTTGATGGTGTCGGGCAAATCACCTTCTACGACACTGACTGCGGGTTTTTCCACAACCTCATGATGGTCTATGTCGTCGTATTTACCTCGAACTACACCTATGGCGGTCGGGAAGCGTCGTACATTTATAAATCCAAAATACAGAGTAAAAAACAAGGCACCCCCTACTAGTAAAAAAATAATCGTAGGCACTGAGGTGCCTGGAAAATTATGCAAAACTACTCCACCCCACCAATCGGCAATGGGCGTAAAAGCTTCGTTGATGCGATCGTCCAAGCCCTTGTCTTGTGCAAAAGTGATTGAACTCATAAAGACAAAAAGCGTACTCAGTATAAAACGTTTCATATGTGTGAGATTATCTATAAATCAAAAACAGAGGTGCGTTTGGCGAAAATCAAATCTTTTAGACGCAACCAAAAAGCCAGTATTAGGTACAAGACAAAACCAATACCCAACGAAAAAAAACTGGTATATATAAAAAATAAGCGCACTGGCTTGGCGCGCATACCAAGGCGTTCAGCGAGACGCGAACACACACTGTATCCGTGGCGTTCTAGTCGATGACGAACTTGATGCGCTATCCTCATTCCACAAATATATTAAGTTTGAAAAAACTGATGACCAAATGCACATTGAAGACATTTTCTGGGCTTACAATAATGAGTTTTTAACTGCAATACCGCCTGACTGTCCAAAGCAGATTGTATCTTCAAACCTAAAGATTTGAATTTAGCAACCTGGCTGTTTTGCTCTGCTTTAATCGAATGGGCCCAGTCCATCAAAAGATCTGTCTTAGCGGTAGCATAAGCCTTGTGATGACAAAATAAAAAAGGGATAATCGTATTGATAATCAAGAGTGACTTAAAGGGCTTACTCAATTTTTTTGGATTGGTATGGGCAGTTTTCCCAAACACAAAATGTGTGCGCCAATAGTCAGAGACCCCTACATCGAGCAATTCATATATGTCTGAAAGAGATGTTGTTTCTACAAATCGATCGAATAATCGGGTTTTGTTTTCATATAGTTGCGCCAATTGAGACAACCTAATTGTGGGAAAGTTAATCGGGCGAGAACGAAAAAAACGAGCAACTGGACGAGATTCTTTCAGGTTGTGTTTTCTTTTTATAAATAGATATTTTTCTTTTAAAAGACTCAGGTAAGCATCTTCTGTGTCGATATCCAATATCCCTGCTTGTCCCAAAAAAAGAGCTTCGAGTGCTGGGGGTTGTCCACGCAGGTGGCGTAGAGTACTAAAAGGAATAGACAAGGCCATTTGAGCAAAAGAAGCACCATTAAGCACCAAACCAAAACCTTTCGCCAAAGCCACAAACAAGACAGCCTCCCAATTGTTTTTTGTTTGGTCGAGCCAGTCTTGAAAAACCGCTGTTTTTTCAGAGAGACGCTCGACAAACAGTCGATCAAAAAATAAACGCTGAGTAGTTGTGTCAGAATTTATTAAATGAGCCTCACAAGGAATCCATTGATGGGGTGTTTCTGTAAATGAACGATATCGTTCCATAAAATTAGATGGGATAAAGTGACGAAGCTCTAAGGTAAAAACAGGTCGGTCTTTGGGGTCAAATACTGGGACGTCATATTCCCAAACTACATGCAAAATCACATTGTCATATGCGCTGTCAGATTCATGATTGTGAGCGTACCAGTCTGAACTGCAAACATGCAACTCTACATGTCCAACCCATTTTAAATCATCAATTTGAATTTGGGCATTTAAAAAATCAGGGCCGCTGTCCTTGTTGGGTTGACCCTTCTTATGTATTTGTATGCGATTGCCTGAAACAGTCGATATTGGAGACCGCCACCAACGAGGGTGTTGCCATAAATATGCCAGTATAAGTTCGTTCATGACGTTGGGGTACGCCGCTATTCTATCACTTCACCTTCCCACTCCAAGATTCCACCCATCAAATTGTAGGTAGTTGTAAAACCCAATTGACTCATTAATTGACAAGCTTGGGCGCTGCGAGCACCAGATCGACAATAAACAAAATAGGGTTTTTCTTTTTCAAGAGATTCGATGGCTTCAATAAACCCAGGACCCATACGCAAATCAATGTTTTGGGCATTGGGAATGTAACCAGATTCGAACTCTTCTTCAGTTCTCACGTCAAGAACAACGGCTTGGGGGTGCGCAGCCAATTGTTCGACCCATTCATTCTGTGTAAGATTAGACATGCTGTTTTGTTTGGGACGAAGATACGTACAGCTCGTCATAAAAAAAATAATAAGCCATATGAATCCACGCATTAATTAAATAAATATTTAAACTATAAATATAATTTTTTTATATATTTGTACCTACAAATGTTGTAATGACAAACGATAAGCAAAAATTAGCTAGAGAACTTGTAGTGCAAAGCATGCGGACTTCTCAAATGATCACCGCAGAGTTAACATGCGCATTACACCCCCATGGATTAACGATTCAACAGTTCAACGTTTTACGGATTCTAAGGGGATCTAATGGTGAAGCCGCGTCATTGCAGTATGTAACCGAACGTATGATTCATAAAATGAGCAACACCACACGGATTGTAGACAAACTCATCGAAAAAAATCTTGTGGTTCGTAAGCAATGCGCAGAAAACCGTCGTAAAATCGATTTATTTATCACTACGCAAGGTTTGTCGTTGTTGAATACCCTCGATTCCATCATAGACGAAAAAGAAAAAGAAATAACACACGGGATCCAGACAGCTGAGATCCATCAGCTTTTGGCTACCTACAGAAAAATTCAATCTAAATACTAATCTTTAATATAATTGTTATGAGTAAAACACCCTTATTATTGCTATTCCTGGCAACCATCTCTGTGGCATTTGCCAACCCGATTGTTGTCAAATCAGGCACCATCAACTGGACAGGCTATAAAGTAACTGGCCAACACTCTGGAACCCTTGCCCTTCAAAGCGGCACACTCAATATTCAAGACGGACAATTGTTGGGGGGCGAATTTGTCGTTGACATGACCAGTCTGACAGTTACCGATATCGAGGGAAAAGGCAAAGCCAACCTTGAGGGACACCTAAAGTCAGACGACTTTTTTGGTGTAGCAGCCCACAACGAAGCTCACATGACAATCACCCAAGTGAGTGGTGATGCAAGTGGATATACGGTTACTGGAGACTTTACGATCAAAGGCCAAACGCATTCGGTAGTTTTTGATATGACGCTTGAGGAAAACAGCGCTACAGCTAAAGTTAAGATAGACCGTACTCTTTACAACATCCGCTATGGGTCGGGCAGCTTTTTTGACAACCTAGGTAACAAAGCCATAGACAACGAATTTGACATTGAAGTAACACTAAATTTTTAAATATGAGAACTACTGATAGACCTAAATGTGGGTGTGGCAACACCCAAGACCCAAACGGCTACTGCGACGGGTCGCATAATAATGCTAAATAATTTTTTCAGTTCAAATATTGGCTATCTAGACAGAGCTTTATATATTTGACCCAATGAAAATGACGAATACAAACAATTGGTGGTCTAACTGTGATTAACTATCGCGGCAGACACCTTGTATGTTACAATTTATAAACAGGCTTGTCATCGCGACAAGCCTTTTTTATTTTTGGAAAAATGAAATACAAACTGCAAACACACCACCGGAAACTCTTGGTTGACACCATGACACCGGTCAACATGTACCTAAAAATAAGGGATCGTTTTCCGAACAGTGTGCTTTTAGAGAGTTCAGATTATGGCGCCAACGACAACAGTGTGGCTTACATCTGTTTTAATGCAATAGCCGATATCAAATTGCAAAACAGTCTTTTAACATGTCGGTATCCCGATGGAAAGAGCACACAAGAATCGATCAAACCTAACACTAAAATTGCCCATCGTGTTTCGGAATTTGCCCAACAATTTGAGGGTAAGTTTGATGGCGACCGCTTTGTTTCAAACGGACTTTTTGGTTTTACATCTTATGAGGCGGTTCAATATTTTGAGGATATTACACTTACCAAGAAGGAAGCAGATGTCGATATTCCAGATCTTTACTACGCTCTATTTCAGAACGTTATTGCAGTCAATGTTTTCAATAACCAAGCCGATTTGTATGCTCATTGTTACAACGAAGAAAACAACTTAGATGAAGTAGTTTCTTTGCTTCAGTCCCGAAACATTAGCACCCATTCATTTAAGCGTAAAGGGAGCCCTACCTCCAACCTAACTGACGAGGAGTTTGTTGAGTTGGTCAAAAAAGGGATTCACCATTGTCACCGTGGAGACGTGTTTCAAATTGTACTTTCAAGACGTTTTTCTCAAGCTTTCTCGGGAGATGAATTTACATTATATAGGGTGTTGCGCTCTGTCAACCCATCGCCTTATTTGTTTTATTTTGACTTTGGAGACTACAAGATTTTTGGCAGTTCCCCGGAAGCACAACTCATTGTTAAAGATGGTAAGGCTGAAATTCACCCGATCGCTGGCACCTTTAGAAGGACTGGAAATGACGCTCAGGATGCTGCTCGTGCGGGCAAGTTAGCACAAGACCACAAAGAAAACAGCGAACATGTTATGCTTGTCGACTTGGCACGCAACGACCTAAGCCGACATGGCAATCAAGTTGTCGTCGAAAAAGATCGTGAAATTCAATTCTACTCTCACGTGATTCACTTAGTTTCCAAGGTAACTGGAGTCAAAAAAGAAAGCACATCAACCATGCAGATTGTTGCAGATACTTTCCCTGCAGGCACTCTGAGCGGGGCACCCAAACATCGAGCCATGCAACTTATTGAAGACTATGAAAATCGGAGTCGTGCGTTCTATGGGGGCGCCATTGGTTTTATGGATTTTGAAGGAAACTACAACCATGCGATCATCATTAGATCATTTTTGAGTAAAAACAAAACCTTACATTTTCAGGCGGGTGCCGGCGTGGTATCAGAGTCCGTTCCAGAAAACGAATTGCAAGAAGTATATAACAAATTAGGGGCGCTTAATAAAGCGTTAGAAGAAGCTGAAAAAATAAAACTATGAAAGTAATCGTCATCGACAACTACGACTCGTTTACCTACAATCTGGTTCATTACCTAGAGGACTTGGGGTGTAGTGTAACCGTCAAGCGCAACGATCAACTTGAAATTAAAGACATTGAGCCCTTTGACAAAATCGTATTATCTCCTGGGCCAGGCGTTCCGGATGAGGCAGGCTTACTCAAACCTATCATTGAAGCATATGCCGAAACTAAACCCATTTTGGGGGTCTGCTTGGGACATCAGGCCATCGGAGAAGTTTTTGGCGGAACATTGATCAACCTCGACAAGGTATATCATGGCGTGGCTACACCTATCGAAATCATTCAAGACGATCCTCTTTTTAAAGGGCTGGGCACCTCTTTTGAGGTAGGTCGCTACCATTCATGGGTCGTTCAATCTCCTTTGCCAGAATCATTGGTGTTGTTGGCTAAAGAAAGTAACAACCAAGTCATGGCAATGCGTCATAAAACATATGATTTGTATGGAGTCCAATTTCATCCTGAATCCATCCTTAGCCCCACTGGAAAACAAATGTTAAATAACTGGATAAATATGTAGTATGAAAGCTATTTTAGAAAAACTTATTCAGTACGAAACCTTGACGAAAAAAGAGGCAAAATCCGCTTTGACGGACATTGGACATGGGAAGTGTAATAATCATCAGATTGCTGCTTTTTTGACCACTTTTATGATGCGTTCGGTGACTGTAGAGGAGCTTTCAGGGTTTCGTGCAGCTTTATTGGATCTATGTTTACCCATTGACCTAAGTGCTTATAACCCCATTGACCTTTGTGGCACCGGAGGCGACGGCAAAGACACTTTTAACATTTCCACCTTGGCGTCCTTTGTCACAGCAGGTGCTGGAGTTAAAGTAGCCAAACATGGTAATTATGGCTTATCCTCTTCGTGTGGATCAAGTAATGTAATGGAGTATTTGGGTGTTAAATTTTCAAACAATGCGGCGTTTTTAGAAAAATGTATCGACCAAGCTGGAATCTGTATTCTACACGCACCTCTTTTCCATCCTGCCATGAAACATGTGGCGCCCATTCGTCGTGATCTTGGACTAAAAACATTTTTTAACATGTTGGGGCCATTGGTCAATCCTTCTTTTCCAAAACAACAAATGGTTGGTGTGTTTAACCTTGAATTACTTCGTGTTTACAGCTACTTATTGGAAGAGACCGATCAGCGCTACAGCATCATTCATGCTTTAGATGGGTATGATGAAATCTCTCTAACTTCAGATGCCAAAGTAACCACTAACAACGGAACTTTCTTGGTTGACGCAAATACTTTTGACTTGAAGCCATTGCAAGCTTCTGAAATAGGAGGGGGAACATCTGTAGAGGACGCCGCCAAAATTTTCAATAATGTACTCAACGGACAAAGCACGGAAGCCCAGCGACAGGTAGTTTGTGCCAACGCAGCGATTGCCATCTCTACTGCCAACAATGTTTCTTTGCAAGATGCTTATGCCTCTGCTGAAGAATCTCTCGATTCGGGTCGTGCAAAAGCTGCCCTAAAAACCCTTCAAAAACTTAGTGCTCAATGAATATTCTAGAAAAAATTGTAGGGGACATTCGAAAAGATCTGCACTTTAAAAAAGAAAAGATCAAGCCATCTGATTTGGAGAAGATGCCACTGTTCGAAAGAGACATCCTTTCTTTAAGTAAGTCGATTCGAAATACTTCTACCGGCATCATTGCTGAACACAAACGGCGCTCACCCTCAAAGCCTCATATCAATTTTGGTTTAAGGCTAACTGATGTTGCTCAAGGCTACGAAAAAGCGGGTGTTTCTGGAATGTCAGTACTTACGAATTCACAGTATTTTGGAGGTTCGCTTGAAGATTTATTATTAGCACGTGCGGCTTGTAATTTACCACTATTGAGAAAAGAATTTATTATAGACGAATACCAGATTTTAGAAGCCAAAGCTTATGGTGCGGATGCAATTCTATTGATCGCAGCCTGTTTAGATCGGGACGAAATCGAACAGCTTTCTACTTTTTCTAAATCACTTGGATTAGAAGTTTTGCTGGAGGTTCACAACCTCGCAGAACTAAACAAATCCCTGATGCCTTCTCTAGATATGTTGGGCGTGAACAATAGAGACCTCACAAGCTTTACAGTTAGTCTAGAGACGAGTAAAGCGTTGGCAGAAGAAATCCCAAGTGAGTTTGTTAAAATTTCCGAAAGTGGAATCAGCGAACCTGTCGCGGTGAAAAAACTTCAAAAATTTGGATACCAAGGTTTTTTGATGGGAGAGCATTTTATGAAAACTCAAAATCCAGGGGAAGCAGCCAATAAATTTATAACCGAATTACAGCAATGAAGTTAAAAGTATGTGGCATGCGCGAGGCGCAAAACATAGAGGCCTTAAAAGATTTAAAGCCCGACTACATGGGTTTTATTTTCTGGGAACCTTCCAAGCGCTATTGCCATAAAGTCCCAAAAAACATTCCCAATCACATTCAAAAAGTGGGAGTTTTTGTTGATTCCACCCTAGAAGAGATTGAAAACGTAATTTCGTCACACAACTTACAAGCGGTTCAACTCCATGGAACCGAAACACCTGCACTCTGCGAGGCACTTTTTATGCAGACCCAAGTGATTAAGGCCTTCCAAATTGGTCCTGATTTTGACTTTTCCAGCCTGATAGATTACAAAAAACATTGTCATTATTTTTTGTTTGACACCCAAGGTCCTCTGCCAGGCGGTAACGGCACCACCTTTGACTGGAGTGTGTTAAAAAATTACACTCTCGACCATCCGTTTTTCTTAAGTGGAGGGATTGGATTGAACAGTATTGAAAAGATTAACGAAATTCGCCGCGTGGGTTTGCCCATTCATGCGCTAGACATTAACAGCAAGTTTGAAGTGGTTCCAGGGCTAAAAAATATCGATGATATTAAATTGTTTAAAGAAAAATTAGCATTATGAGTTATCATGTGAATGAAAAAGGTTATTACGGAGATTTTGGGGGTGCTTTTATCCCTGAGATGCTATATCCGAACGTAGAAGAACTGCGACAAAACTATTTAAAAATCACCAACGAGGAAGATTTTAAAAAAGAATTTGATGCTTTGCTACGTGATTATGTGGGGAGGCCAACTCCCTTGTATTTTGCATCAAGACTTTCTGAGAAATACAACACCAAAATATATCTGAAACGGGAAGATTTATGCCATACGGGTGCTCATAAAATCAACAATACGATTGGACAGATTTTATTGGCCAAGCGATTGGGTAAAAATCGAATTATTGCTGAGACCGGCGCTGGGCAACACGGAGTTGCCACGGCTACTGTATGTGCTTTGATGGGCATCCAGTGTGTTGTTTATATGGGTGAACTCGACATTCAACGCCAAGCTCCTAACGTAGCACGTATGAAAATGTTAGGTGCTGAAGTCCGACCCGCCCAATCCGGAAGTAAAACACTCAAAGATGCAACCAACGAAGCCATTCGCGATTGGATCAACAACCCTGTGGATACACATTATATCATCGGATCTGTGGTAGGGCCTCATCCCTATCCCGACATGGTAGCGCGTTTCCAAGCAGTGATTAGTGAAGAATGTAAAAGTCAATTGCAAGACGTAGAAGGCCGCGACTACCCCGATCATGTAATAGCCTGTGTGGGTGGAGGCAGCAACGCAGCTGGTCTTTATTACCATTATTTAGACGACAAACGTGTCAATATCATTGCAGTCGAAGCAGCAGGTAAAGGCATCGACTCAGGAGAAAGCGCAGCCACCTCTGCTCTTGGAAAAGAAGGGATTATTCATGGAAGCAAGACTTTATTGATGCAAACAGAGGACGGGCAAATTACAGAACCCTACTCTATTTCTGCAGGACTTGATTATCCAGGAGTGGGACCTATGCATGCACATCTTTATCGCAGTCAAAGAGCTGAATTTGTGTCAATCCCTGACCAAGAAGCTATGGACTGGGGACTTACCCTATCGCAAATGGAGGGTATTATACCAGCAATCGAAACAGCACATGCTTTTGCCATTCTTGATCAGCGATCTTTTGAAAAAGATGATGTCGTATTGTTTAACTGTTCGGGGCGAGGTGACAAAGACCTTGCTACCTACATAGATTATTTTAAACTCTAATGAATCGAATCACACAAACCCTTGGGAAAGACAAAAAGCTTTTGTCGATTTACTTTACTGCTGGGTATCCAGATTTGGAGGACACCATACCAGTACTTCAACAGCTACAAGACTCTGGAGTTGACATGATTGAGTTGGGATTGCCATTTTCTGATCCTTTGGCCGATGGACCTACCATACAAGAAAGCTCAACCCAAGCCCTACACAATGGCATGACTACCGAAAAATTGTTTTCACAATTAGAAGGGGTTCGTGATAAAATCCATGTTCCTCTTGTTGTCATGGGTTATTTCAACCCTATGATGCAGTATGGGGTCGAACGTTTTTGTAAGCGTTGTCAAGAGGTTGGTGTCGATGGTTTAATTGTTCCCGACCTTCCTGTCGATGTATACCATGAACAATATCAATCTGTTTTTCAACAACACGGACTGATGAATATGTTCTTAATCACGCCACAAACGCCTGATTCACGAATCAGATATATTGACGAGGTTTCTGAGGGCTTTATTTACATGGTGAGCAGTGCGGCTACTACGGGGGCTAAAAGTAGTTTTGGCGACGAACAAGAGGCTTATTTTAAACGCATTGCAAGCATGGGTTTGAAATCCAAATTATTGGTCGGCTTTGGTATCAGCAACAGTACCACATATCAAGCAGCAGTGGCCCACAGCAAAGGAGCTATTATAGGTTCTGCATTTATAAAACATCTAAAAAATCATGGCTCTGATAGTGTTGCGAATTTCATAAAACAAATCAGAGATTAGTCCCTATTGCCCGCTATAAGATGATATGCTGAATTAGATTGTTTTTAGTTTTACTATCTTTAATAAACCAAATCTTAAAATCATGGGCAAAGGCGACAAAAAAACACGCCGTGGCAAAATCGTAAACGGTAGTTTCGGTGTACGTAGACCACGTATCAAAAAGAAAAAAAACGCTAACGCACAAACACTGGCGCCATAGAATCCGTCGTGTGTTCTGAACTAAAAACATACCCCCCTGTGGAGAACCCCAATAGGTCGGATGCAGTTTGCACTTGATTATCGATAAGGAAACGAGCCATCAGCCCTCTAGCTTTTTTGGCGTAAAAGGAAATAATCTTGAGCTTTCCGTTTTTGAAATCCTTAAAAATCGGCGACACAACCCGAGCATTCAATGATTTAAAATCAACAGCAGAAGCATATTCTTTGCTAGCTAAATTGACAACCAACTCATCATTTTGAAGCTCGCTGTTTAGCTGATCTGTCAGAAGAGATTTCCAAAAATCATAAAGGTTTTTGCTCCCGTTTACTGCAAAAGTAGTTCCCATCTCTAGCCGATAGGGTTGCATAAGGTCAAAAGGTTTTAAAAACCCATAAAGACCCGATAAAATACGTAAGCTATTATTGAGGGTATCCCAGTTTTTTTGCTCAATGGAATATACATCCAAACCACTGTAAACATCGCCATCAAAAGCATAGGCAGCAGGACGTGCATTCTCTGCAGTGAATGGGGTGGAGAAAGACTGATTTCGACTCCAATTGAGATCAGCCAATTTTTGTGATATCCCCATTAATTTTTGGAGTTCAGCAGGTTTAATTTGACGTAAAGATTTATTGATTTGTTGGGCGCGGTCTACAAAAACAGGCTGGCTACATTTATTGTGTGGCAACATACGCTCATAGTTGAGTGATTTTGCAGGAGAAACCAAGATTTTCATTTTCGTGCTTTTAACAAAAATAAAAAGGCTTTTTGGCATAGGCAAATGCTCTCGGTCAAAATGAGATGTGAAGTCGAATGTTTTATTCTAAACGATGGCGAGCGTACTGACGCCATTTTTCAATACCCGCTAGAAAGTCCTCAGGTAGTTGAGATTGAAATTGCAATTTTTCTCCAGTCTCTGGGTGGACAAAGCCTAAACTTTGGGCATGAAGCGCTTGACGCGGCAATATTTTAAAACAATTCTCTACAAACTGTTTGTATTTGGTAAAAGTGGTGCCTTTAAGAATTTTATTTCCTCCGTATCTAACATCATTAAAAAGAGGGTGTCCAATATATTTCATATGGGCACGAATTTGATGTGTCCGCCCTGTTTCCAAACGACATTTTAAAAGGGTAACATAACCAAATCGCTCCACAACCTCATAATGGGTAACCGCTTCTTTTCCCTGATCAGCTTCAGGGAAGACAGTCATCAAAAGTCTGTTTTTTGGATCACGCCCCAAGTGTCCTTCAACCGTTCCTTTATCATCCGTCGGTTCGCCCCAAACCAAAGCCAAATAGCTTCGTTCGGATGTCTTATCGAAAAACTGTTGAGCCAAATGAGCCATCGCATGTTCTGTCTTAGCAACAACCAACAAACCACTTGTATCCTTATCGATACGATGCACCAATCCAGGGCGATCGTTGCGATTTGTGGGCAGGTTCTCAATGTGATAAATCAGAGCATTTAACAAAGTACCACTGTAGTTTCCATGGCCAGGATGTACGACCAAACCCGCTGGTTTATCGACCACCAAGAGAGCGTCATCTTCATAAACAATATTTATTGGAATGTTCTCGCCTACAAGAAGATTTTCGTGTGGTGGGTGCGCAAACAACACTTGAACTGTGTCGCCACCTTTGACCTTATAGTTTGATTTTACTATTGAGCCATTTACATGAACACTGCCTGCCTTGGCTGCTTGTTGAATTTTGTTTCGAGTAGCATTTTCAATGCGGTTCATCAAAAACTTATCTACGCGCAAGGCGGTCTGACCTTCATCTGCGGTAAAAGAAAAGTGTTCGTAAAGTTCGTCATCCTGCATATTGGCGTCAATCATTCTGGTGTTTTTCCATTACCTAATACCAGATCGATAGGAGATGTTTTGGGGACTTTGACTCCTGGAATGATTGCTTCCCCTTTGTATCGTAACTGTAAGACCATGTCTTTGCCAATGTTGTCTCGGTATGAAATTTCACCAATTTCAAGACCTATAGCTCGCAGAGTCGAAGCGGCATTTCGGTAGGTGATTTGAATCACATCTGGAACAGATATTTCTCGAAAGTTAGAGGGGTTTAATGTCAAGTAAATTTTTCTATCTATTTTTACTTTTTCGCCTGCCTTAGGTAGGTGTTCAATCACAGCAAAAGGTTCAAAATTGGGATTGTAATTGGCAGAGTCTATGACTTCAAAACGCAAATCGACCTCGTCCATAATTTCAACAACCTGATCTATAGTTTGTCTGCTGAGGTCTGGAACCTCAACAAACTGGCCTTGACGTGTATGCCAACCTAAACTGTAAAGTAACAAAACCAGAAAAACAGCCGCTATCACAAGAGCCTTAACAAGCTGCTTGACAAAGGTGAAACTAAACAGAAAACGCAACCAACCCATGATCAAATATTATGGACACAAAGATAATAAAACCATAAGGGTAAAAATAAATAATACTTTTGCAGCATGAAGCCGAAAGTCGCAGTCATCATGGGGGGATACACCTCCGAATACGAAATCTCACTTAAAAGTGGTTCAGTGGTGGTTCAAAACTTGGATAAAAATAATTATAATGTCTATCCAGTTCGCATCAATCCTTCGATTTGGGAAGTGTGTGTAGATGATGAATGGCTGCCAATAAATCGAAAAGATTTTAGTTGTGGCAAATTAACTTTTGATGTAGTGTTTAATTCGGTTCACGGTTCACCAGGAGAGAATGGAGAATTACAAGTCTATTTCGACAATTTAGACATCCCGTACACTGGATGTTCAGCTGAGGTTTCATCTCTTACGTACAACAAATGTAAAACCTTGGATTTTTTACAACCCCACGGGGTTGCTATGGCTAAAAGATTACTGTTGTCTAAAAGTCAAAAAATCGATGTTGAGGGTATTGTAAAGAATATTGGCTTACCTTGTTTTGTAAAAGCCAACTCAGCAGGTAGTAGTTTTGGTGTCAGTAAGGTATATAAGATTTCCGAACTTTCAGGGGCAATTAACAAAGCTTTAAAAGAAGATGATCAAGTATTGATAGAATCTTTTTTAGACGGCAAAGAAGTTTCTATCGGGGTGTTGACCTACCAAGGAGAAATTCGTGTTTTAGCACCTACTGAGATTGTCAGTTCTTCTGATTTTTTTGATTATTCAGCTAAATACGAAGGGAAGTCAGATGAAATTACTCCCGCTCGCCTTACCAAAAAACAGCTAAACAACCTCAACAAAGCAGCGCTAAAGGTGTATACCACACTGGGCATGAAAGGGCTCAGTC
The DNA here is from genome assembly GCA_016780065.1 of Flavobacteriaceae bacterium. Classification (GTDB taxonomy): domain Bacteria; phylum Bacteroidota; class Bacteroidia; order Flavobacteriales; family Flavobacteriaceae; genus UBA724. The sequence continues at coordinate 5,273 of JADHML010000006.1, read as the reverse complement.
GAAGTGACTTTATTTTTGTAGGAGACACTCCTTATTTTCTAGAAATCAACACTGTTCCCGGGCTGACCGAAGCCAGTTTACTGCCACAACAGGCACGCCATGCAGGCATCCCGCTGAGCGATTTATTTGGAGCTGCTGTGATGGAAGCCCTTAAAAAATAAATACATTTGTGATATGAAACGTGCGGTTTTTCCTGGCTCTTTTGATCCATTCACTCTTGGTCATCAAGATATTGTAATGAGAGGTACAACTATTTTTGATGAAATTATTGTAGGCATCGGGATCAACACTGAAAAACAATATATGTTTTCACTAGATCAAAGAAAAGCTTTTATTGAAAACTGCTTCAAAAATCAACCCAAAGTACGTGTGGTTTCCTATCAAGGTATGACCATTGACTTTTGCAAAACTGTTGAGGCTTCCTATATCCTAAGAGGTGTACGCAATAATGGAGATTTTGAATTTGAAAAAGCCATTGCACGCACCAATCGAAAACTATCAGATATTGAAACCGTTTTTTTGTTGACTTCTGCCAAGACATCATTTATAAGCAGTAGTATCGTCAGAGAAATTATTCGAAACAAAGGTGACTACACACAGCTTGTTCCTAGTTGTGTCAGAATTTAAACCCCAACTTGTCAAATAAGTGCTTGATGTTTGGGTATGTTTTTTCCAAAGCTTTTTTGGTCTTTTTATGACTTTTCCAACGCACTTTGGTGATTTCTTCTTTGATTTCAGGTTTTAAATCCCCATCGTAGGTAGTATCCATGTGAAACCAAAAAGTCTCCTTGAGCTGATAGATGTCGTTTCGTTTAAATATGTGATAAGTCATCCCTGCAAGACCTTTGATTTTAAGTTTCTTTACTCCGGTTTCCTCTTTGACTTCCCGTACAGCACCCTTTTCAATGGTTTCTCCACGATCAATTTTTCCTTTGGGTAGGTCCCATTTGCCTTTACGATAGATAAACAAAGTTTTTCCCTTAGAGTTGGTAACCAGACCACCACCGGCCTGAGTTACAGGCAATTTGGTTTTGAAATAGTGCATTAAAGTGAGTGGATCATCACCATGCAAATAAATTGTTTTGGCGCCGGTTTTCATAAAATAGCTCAAGATATCAGCAAAGGATGTATGCTGAAGAGGTAAAACGTGATCTTTTGTGGAAGTGGGCTTTTCATTAGTGAGGACAAGCTGTTTTGCATTGATAAAAACTTTATACTTTTGCCCCATGATTCATGACTCCTTCACAGCAAAAAAAGTTGCTGAATTTCTTCTACAAATAAATGCAATAAAGTTGGAACCCAAAAATCCATTTACTTGGGCTAGTGGTTGGCAATCGCCAATTTATTGCGACAATCGCATTGCGTTGTCTTATCCTGTTGTTCGAAATTACCTAAAAGAACAAATGGCCAAGCAGATTGAAGACATCTATGGCAAGCCAGAGGTGATTGCAGGGGTTGCAACGGGAGCTATTGGTTTGGGTGCCTTAGTAGCTGAACAACTCAACTTACCTTTTGTGTACATACGTCCTAAGCCTAAATCCCACGGAAGACAGAATCAAATTGAAGGCCGACTTGAACCCAATAATACAGTGGTTGTCATCGAAGACCTAATAAGCACTGGCAAAAGCAGTCTTCAAGCAGTGGACGCATTGCGAAGTTCTGGCGCTCAGGTAAAAGGAATGTTGGCTGTGTTTAGCTACAATTTTGCCATAGCAAAAGACAATTTTAAAGAATCCAAGGTGGAGCTAAACACCCTTAGTAATTATGATTACTTACTAGAACAAGCACTGGAATCGGGACTCATTACCAGCGCTGAGGCAGAAATGCTCACCAAATGGCGTGTAGCACCTCAAAATTGGAAACCTTAAATTTACCATGGAAATCAATAGTTCATTTACCCAGATTAGTCAGCCTATAGGTGCGATTTTTTCAAGCTTAAGTAGTCCTGAAAATTATAAAGAACTTATGCCCGAAGGAGCTACATTTTCAGTGGAAGAAAATGACTCTTTTCGATTCAAGTTGGGCGGGATGCCCGAGCTAAGCTTACGTATCAAGGAATGTATTGCGCCTGACACCATCATTTTGGCTTCTTCGGGTGGGAAGGTAGAATTTGAGCTGATTGGCCTCCTCGAAGCCATGAATGAGAATCAAACCCAAGTTCAATTGCAATTCAAAGGAAATCTAAATCCTATGATGGCGATGATGGTCAAAAAACCTCTTACACAGTTTTTAGAGGTCCTTATCGGCAACATGCACAAACTCTAACATCTTCGGGGCAAACATCCTTTTTTGATTATCATCTGTTTCAATAATCAATTGTCCATCGTGGTGAACGCCTACAATAACACCTTCAAAAGGCCTGTTGTCTTGGATGAAATTTCCTTTTTTTAGGTACCAATACAAACGTTGAAAATATGCTTCGTCGCAGCCTTTCATCGGGGATGTCAAAGCAGCAATAAGGGACTGCGAGCAAGAATTAAATAGTGCTTCTACATCAAAAGTCTTTTGAGTTTGCAAAAACATTGAGGTTGCATTGGGTAGGTTGGCAAAATGGTCTTGGTTTACATTAATACCTACACCAATGGCTAGGGGGTACACGTAGTTGTTTTTTAAACTAGACTCAACCAAAATACCTCCAATTTTTTTTTGACATGACAAAATGTCGTTCGGCCATTTTATTTGTACTTGTGGAACATTGAGGCTTTCAAGCCATTTGGCTATCGAAACAGAAATCCATTTATTTAACTCAAAAGATTGATCAATGGGTAGTCTTAAATCAGGGATATAAAGAGAGAAAGTCAGGTTTTGATTGGGAGTACTATGCCATGTATTACCCCCCTGCCCTTTGCCATTAAATTGATTGGTAGTCCACATGGCAGTTACTTGTTTAGGTCGCATGTTTTTGACATAATTGCGCAAATCATCATTTGTGGAAGCAGTGGCACTAAGTTTGATTACATGCATAAAACAAAATTAAGTATATCTCAATGTATTACATGAATTTGTAATAGATTTGCTCAAACGGCTAAAATATGGTAAAAAACAGCAGTCCAGACAACCTTATCACCCAAATCATAGATGCTTTGGAAGATGTAAAAGGGGAAGATATTTGTGTTATGGACTTGAGTGATATCGAAAACACCGTTTGCCAGTATTTTATCATTTGTTCTGGTTCCTCCAACACTCAGGTAAGTGCTCTAGCAGGAATGGTTCAAAAGAAGGTCAGTAAAGCTTTAAAGGAAAAACCCTTGCAGGCAGAGGGTCTTGAAAACAGCGAATGGGTTTTGCTCGACTATGTCGACGTCGTGGTTCATATTTTCCAGCGTCACATTCGCGATCACTATGACATTGAATCTCTTTGGGGAGATGCAAAAGTGACAGAGATTGCTTCTAATGTCTAATTGAGATTACATCTAATAAAAAAAAATGGCTAAAAAAGAAAAAACTCCCAATAAAACCCCCAATAAAAAACCCAGTATAAGCTCCTATTGGCTCTATGCATTGATTGCGGCATTTTTTATTGGCATGTCATATTTTAACAACAGCGGCAGTCTCTCTGACCGACAGCAAATTAACATCTCTACTTTTGAAAAATATCTGAACGATGGAGACGTAGCACGTGTTTTGGTCATCAACAAAAATGTAGCCCAAGTAACCCTAAACCCTGATGCGCTTCAAACGCCCAAACACAAAAACGCACGATCTTCAGACTTTTTTGGAAGATCAAACGAAAAAGGGCCTCATTACCAATTTGAAGTTGGAAACCTAGAGCTTTTTCAACGCAAACTGGAGTCTGCAGAACAAAAAGGCATCAATTTCTTTTACGAATTCAAAACCGTTGAAAACCGTTGGCTAGATGTGCTTATCGGGTTTTTACCATTGATACTGATCATAGCTGTATGGATCTTTTTGATGCGCCGCATGTCGGGTGGTGGCGCTGGAGGTGCTGGTGGGCAAATATTCAATATTGGAAAATCCAAAGCTCGATTGTTTGATGAAAAGTCGGATATTAAAATTACTTTCAAAGATGTTGCTGGATTAGAAGGAGCCAAAGAAGAGATACAAGAAATTGTTGATTTTCTAAAAAATCCTTCTAAATACACAGTTCTTGGGGGTAAAATTCCGAAAGGAGCTTTATTGGTCGGTCCTCCAGGAACTGGTAAAACACTCCTTGCGAAAGCTGTAGCAGGAGAAGCTAAAGTCCCCTTCTTTTCATTGTCAGGTTCTGATTTTGTGGAGATGTTCGTTGGGGTAGGTGCTTCTCGTGTACGAGATCTTTTTAAACAAGCCAAAGACAAGTCCCCTGCCATCATTTTTATAGATGAAATAGATGCCATTGGGCGTGCACGTGGAAAAAACAACATTACTGGATCTAATGACGAACGTGAAAATACACTTAACCAACTCCTCACAGAAATGGATGGTTTTGGCACCGATACGAATGTAATTGTATTAGCCGCTACCAACCGTGCGGATGTTTTGGATAAAGCGTTGATGCGGGCCGGGCGCTTTGATCGTCAAATCTATGTGGACTTACCCGATTTAAGAGAACGAAAAGAAATCTTTGAAGTTCATCTCAAGCCTCTCAAAGTAGACAACAAATTAGATGTGGATTTCTTAGCCAAACAAACTCCAGGGTTTTCTGGTGCAGACATTGCCAATGTATGCAACGAGGCTGCGCTGATTGCGGCTCGAAAAAATCATAAAAAAGTAGGGCGTCAAGATTTTCTAGACGCAGTCGACCGTATCGTTGGAGGGCTTGAAAAGAAAAGTAAGATCATCACGCCAGGTGAAAAGAAAACCATTGCTTACCATGAGGCAGGTCATGCTACGGTGAGTTGGATGTTAGAACATGCAGCTCCGCTCGTTAAAGTCACCATTGTACCCCGTGGTCAATCTCTAGGAGCCGCTTGGTACTTGCCTGAAGAACGACAGATTGTTCGCACCGAACAAATGTTGGATGAAATGTGTGCAACTCTCGGAGGGCGTGCCGCTGAACAAATCGTCTTTAATAAAATTTCAACAGGGGCATTAAGCGACTTGGTCAAAGTAACCCGACAAGCTCGTGCAATGGTTACTATCTACGGATTGAATGACAAAATAGGTAATATCACTTATTATGATGCCGATGGTCAAAGTGAATATGGCTTCACCAAACCTTATAGCGAAGACACGGCCAAACAAATTGATTTAGAGATATCTAAAATCGTAGAAAGTCAGTACAAACGTGCCTTGTCTTTGTTACGTAAAAACAAAAAGAAGTTGAGTCAACT
>JADHML010000005.1 GCA_016780065.1 Flavobacteriaceae bacterium | reverse complement strand
CTAGATAACTTTTGCGTATTTGCCCATGATCCCCAACATAACATGGTTATGAAACAAAAGAATATTGCAGTGTTGTAGTTCTCAATTATAAACATGGCTCACAAAAAAATTTCTGTGAATCTAATGAATTCATTTACAAATTTGATTATTTCTTATTGAAATCTAATTTCACATTAGAACAAAAAGCCAAAAATACCGGTAAAAAAGCTAGCTCTCGAGGTAGAACAAATTGATTGTATAACAAAAAAATTTTAAATAATCGCGCCTTCTCTGTTGAGGCGATCCATATTTGGTGTGCTCAGAAAAGGGTAACGTTTGGAATACCCTATTGCATTAAATGGTTGATCATTTACTAGTACGAATAAAAAATTTGGTTTTTTTGAGTTTTTGTTATGCAGCTTTTCTTGAGTACATAAAAAACTTGTTAAAGAAAAAATTAACAAGGTTATTGTATAATTAAAATAATTCACCTTTAATTTTTTTCAAAAATGAAAAGTATTGAAACTCTAAATATTTTATAAGTGGTTATTTAACTTTAAAATAATTTCAATAAACAAAATATAAATTTTAGTGAAATGGAGTTTGAGGGAAAAATTAATAATCATAAGTCCACGGAACAATTTCTACAAAGTTCGGACTACCAAAAGCTTGGGTCCCCCACACTCCAGCGCAGCAGATGAGCTGATACCAGCGCCAATAGGCAGCTCACTGGATATCACACAATCAAAACCTCCAAGCTTTCCCGGGCGGGCTTTTACAATGCCATCGACAACACCAAGTACGTAGTTCTCCCAGTGGGTGTCGCTGATTTGTAAAGGCCTGTTGATATCAAAAGTAAAAGCACCCTCATCTTCAGAGTTTACCTTACAAAGGCTGTTGTCCTTTTTTCTAAACCACATGGTGACTTTTCTATCTATCGCTGCAGGCAGCACATGTCCGCCGTTATAGTCGATATGTTCGCCAATCAAATTGATACGACCGGGGGATTTAACAACAACGTTTTGTGATTTGAACATGAATTAAATGATTTTTATAAAACTATGCTATAAAATCGAATTAATTTTTTTTAAAAACCATTTGTAACACAACATGAAACATTTCTTCATTAATTTATAGGGTATGCAATTTATATTTGTTTTAATAACTAATAAAATGAAATATCTATACAGTCTATTTGTTACGCTTTTAATTTTTATAACCCCTTTATTTTCACAAAATATTGATGAATTTGCAATTCCATCAGAAAAAGTTGATCGAATGCAATGGTGGAGTGAGGCACGCTTTGGTATGTTCATCCATTGGGGTTTGTATGCCTTGCCTGCCCGTCACGAATGGGTAATGAGCAAAGAGCAAATATCCAAGAAGGATTATGAAAATTATGTAGAATACTTTAACCCAGATCTTTATAACCCAAGAGAATGGGCTAAGCTCGCAAAAAATGCGGGTATGAAATATGTAGTTTTTACTGCTAAACACCACGATGGATTTTCAATGTATGACTCAAAATATTCAGATTTTAAAGTTACGAACTCTCCTATCGGAAGGGATCTTTTAAAAGAATTGATTGATGCGTTTAGGGCTGAAGATATCAGGATAGGCTTATATTACTCTTTAATTGACTGGCATCACCCTGATTTCTTAGTTAACGAACACATACATCCAGAGCGTAACAACCAAGAGGAATTAGCAAAAGATAAAAATAGAGACAAGAAGAAGTTTCAAATTTTTCTTATGAATCAAATAACTGAGCTGATGACTAACTATGGTCAAATCGATGTTTTGTTTGCAGATTTTTCTTATCCACACAAGAAAAATGGTAAGGGAAAATCATATTGGAACTCAGAGGCACTCTACAAGCAAATTCGGAAGCTTCAACCAAATATTATTCTAAATGATCGATTAGATTTAGAAGAAGAAGGTGGCTGGGACTATAAAAGCCCCGAACAGTTTATGCCTAAGAACTGGGTTACTTACCAAGGGGAAAAAGTACCCTGGGAAACATGTCAAACTTTTTCTGGTTCATGGGGTTATCACAGAGACCAATATACATGGAAAAGCATTAGACAGACAATAGTGATGTTGATTGAGACAGTAAGTAAAGGAGGAAATCTGCTTCTAAATGTAGGGCCAACTGCCCGTGGCCTTATTCAAGAAGAAGCTGTAGAACGTTTAGAGGCTACTCACGATTGGATGAAATACAACAGTCGTTCAATATATGGGTGCACGGCAGCACCAGAGGAGTTTGAAACACCCGATAATTGTCTTTTGACATATAATCCAAAAACAAACAGATTGTATGTTCATGTATTGGAGTGGCCATTTAAAACATTATACCTTCCTGGTTTGGCAGGTAAAGTTAAATATGCACAGATTTTGAATGACGCCTCTGAGCTCAAACTAGGAATACAAAAAGGAGCTTGGCTTGATGATGTAAATAATGAAGACGATGGTCTTAAAATTACAATTCCAGTTCGTGCACCTAAGGTTGAGATTCCTGTTATAGAACTTTTTTTGAAATAATTTTAACCAAATGAATCTAAAGGCGTTGTTTTTTTGTGCCTTCTTTATGAATTGCTACGCGCAAAAACCTGCTCAAAACAAAAACATATACAACCCACCCAATGTTATCATTATACTGACTGATGATATGGGTTTTAAGGATGTTGGTTTTAATGGTTCAGAGGATATTTTGACGCCCAATATCGATAATCTTGCAAAGCAAGGAATTGTGTTTACAAGCGGTTATGTTTCACATCCATATTGTAGCCCATCAAGAGCTGGTATTATGACGGGTCGCTATCAGCAACGTTTTGGGCATGAACACAATGTTCCATTTGACCCTGAAGATAGCACTATGGGTACACCACTAACCGAAATTTTTCTTTCACAAAAAATGAAAGCAGCAGGTTATAATACCTATGCTATAGGGAAGTGGCACTTGGGTAACCACCCCTCACTGTTGCCACATAACAGAGGTTTTGACAAGTGGTTTGGTTTTTCGGGAGGAAATATGAATTATTGGGGTTTTCCGCAAAAAGAAAACCGTATGCACATACAGCGCAATGACACTAAAATACGCCCTGATGAGTTAACTTATTTGACTGATGACTTTACCAATGAAGCTATATCGAACATCAAGAATAATGGGAATAGCCCTTTCTTCATGTTTTTATCTTACAATGCACCCCATAGCCCAGACCACGCTACAATTGAGCACTTAAACAAAACAGCGCACATAGAGTTTGGTAAGCGAAGTGTTTACGGAGCCATGATTGCAGGAATTGACAAAGGGATAGGTCAATTGGTAGATTTACTTACCGATATGCATATTCGAGACAATACCATGATTGTTTTCTTAAGTGACAATGGAGGACGTTTAGATGCTGCAAACAATGGTCCTTATCGTGGTCATAAAGGAATGCTATTTGAAGGGGGAATTCGGGTGCCTTTTGTAATATCTTGGCCGGCAAAGCTGCCAAAAGGAAAAATATACGACGACCCTATTATTTCACTTGATTTGTTTGCTACATGCATAGCTTCGGCAGGTATTGAGGTGAGTGAAACCGACAAGCTGGATGGCATTAATTTAATACCACTTTTAAATGAAGATAACACCCAAAAAAGAGAAAGAACGCTTTACTGGCGTGTGGCAAATGGCGAAGAATACGCGATAAGAAAAGGAAACTTTAAACTGATCAAAAGTGCGTATAAAAATAAAACCATGCTTTTTGATTTAGAACAAGACCACCAAGAGATTCATGATATTTCGGCTGAAAACCCGGAAGTTGTAGATGAAATGATTACCTTATACCAAAGTTGGAATGCTGGATTAGCTATACCAAGGTGGACCGATCCACACATGGACAATGTGAAAAAAGAGGAAGCGAATACACGTAATTACAGAAGAAAGTCACTGTCCAAGAAAGAACAACCTCAATATGAATAAAAAATTACGTATTTACCACACTAAGGCCTTTCGTTTTATTTTACAATTATGTATCCTGATTTTGATTTCTGTGTTGTCAAATCAAGAGATTTACGCTCAAAATAAATCAACTGAACGTCCAAATATTATTTTTATTCTCACCGATGATCATCGCTACGATTTATTGGGCTGTACTGGAAATGAGATCATTCAAACCCCACATTTAGATAAACTGGCAGCAGATGGTATACTATTTACAAATGCCCATGTAACAAGCGCCATTTGCACACCAAGTAGGGCATCTATTTTTTTGAGCCAATTTGAACGAAAACATGGAGTAAATTTTAATTCAGGAACGAGTGTGTCAGCAGATGCTTGGGGTGATTCATACCCTGTCGTGTTGCGAAAAAACGGGTATTATACAGGATACATTGGGAAAAATCACGTTCCCATCGGGGTTGGCGGATATAAATCGGGGGTTATGGAAGCCTCGTTTGACTATTGGTATGCGGCCCACGGACATCTTTTGTTTTATCCTAAAGAACGACACGAGATTTTTAATGGTGCTGTAAATGATACGCAAGTTGAGATTTTAGGTGAGGGAGTAACAGACTTTTTAACTAACGAACACAAGCTTCAAGGCGCAAAGCACTTTTTAACACGTATTCCAAAAGACAAGCCCTTTTGTATGAGCATCAATTTTAACTTGCCCCACGGTGCAAGCACCAGTACGATGAAGATGCATCCGACCGATCCCGAAACCTACAAAACCTTATATCGTGACAAAGAAATTCCTTTACCAAAATATTACAAAGAAAAAAAGGAAATTAAATCGCCAAAGCTACCTACAGAACTATTGCATGTCAATGATCGACAAAATATCTATGATTTTGTGGACAACGAGCAAGACTTGCGCGAACGAATCATTCGGAATATGCAAGCTTAATATTTTATTTGAAAACATTAGTTTTTTCTTATTCAATTTCAAGATAATAAACTATTTAATATCATTTAATTTGAAAAACATATGCAACTTAAAAAAGAACATTTAAACTATTTTTTGGGATATTTTAAGATAACCTTTTTTGGTTCGTTAAATAAAATCTGTTTTTTTTAATTTCAATTATTCTACTTAAAAAATTCGATCTACTAAAAGTTTGGTATACAGACTAACCCACATTTCATGAAGTTGCTGTTTTTTTTCTACCCAAAATTTCCGTCAAGAATTAAATTGAGTTCTTTTATAAAGTTCGAACTCCCGTAAGTTTGGGTCACGAATAAATCGCACAATAAGAAAAAACGCCAAGCTTGCTTGAGCGTTTTTTTGTTTGTGTGATTTTCAAAGCGGAGCTTTGGAGGATAACAAGGTAATCCTTGCATTTTCCTTTAGGAATTTTCAGTGCGCAGCGCTTTGATTAAAAACCATACTCCATGGGCCACAGATTATTCCAAAAAATAATTTTTTATTCTGGGAATATTTATTTTTAATACATATTACTTATTCCACTCGCAAAGTAACCCTTAGATCTTGTTTATTTGAAAAATAAATTATACCCTTTTAAAAAGCAAAGATTTCATTTTCATTTCTAAATGACTTGAACTCTAGGCTATATCCATCAGGGTCATTTACAAAAAATGATAAATGTTCTCCTTTTTTACCCACTAAAAATGTTTTTTTAATATTGGCACATGGCAGTGATACGTGAAATAACGAGTTCAAAATATCTATTTTAATTGATTAGATGTACTTGCTTAATCATCCTGTAAGGTTTTATCATCATCTACGTATTCGTCTTTAAAGGTTTCATAATCATCTTCTTTTTCAAAAACAGTATCTTCATATTTTTTAATGACTTGCTTGAGTTTACTTCCAATTTTAACCAAATAAATTGTGTCTTCCGAGCGTACTTCAATGGCTTCTACAATTTCATCAGAAGCTAAACTAAACTCTATAATATCATCGCCATCATATCCATATGGATACTGCGAAACCAAAAGTTCTAAAATCGTTTCAGTAAGTTTTTTGTAATCTACAATTAATCTTTTCATATTACATGTTTAATATATACGCAAAAACCAATGGCGCCACAATTGTAGCGTCGCTTTCAATCATAAATTTCGGGGTGTTAATATCAAGTTTTCCCCAAGTGATTTTTTCGTTGGGAACAGCACCAGAGTAGGAACCGTAGCTCGTTGTGGAGTCGCTAATTTGACAAAAGTAATTCCAGAAAGGGGTATCTTCTTTTTCCATGTCTTGGTAGAGCATGGGGACTACACAAATGGGAAAATCTCCGGCAATACCGCCGCCAATTTGAAAAAACCCAATCCCATTTATGGAGTTAATAGTATACCAATCAGCCAAAAAAGTCATGTATTCAATACCGGATTTCATAGTGCTAGCTTTGAGATCACCTTTCAACACATAAGAAGCAAAAATGTTACCCATGGTGCTATCTTCCCATCCAGGAACAACCATGGGAAGGTTTTTCTGTGCAGCCGCATACATCCAAGAATCTTTGGGGTCAATTTCATAAGCATCCTCCAAAATGCCAGACATCAATAGTTTGTACATAAATTCATGAGGAAAAAAACGTTCACCATTTTCTTCAGCATCTTTCCAAATCTTAAAAATATGTCGTTGCAATTTCCTAAAAGCTTCATCCTCGGGAATACATGTGTCTGTAACTCGATTTAATCCTTTAACGAGTAAATCCCATTCGTCTTGAGGCGTTAAGTCTCTATAGTTTGGAATTCGCTTATAATGTGAATGGGCTACTAGATTCATTATATCTTCTTCCAGATTAGCACCAGTACAAGACACAATATGAACTTTGTCTTTTCGAATTATCTCGGAAAAAATTTTTCCAATTTCAGCGGTACTCAAAGCACCAGCTAATGAAACCAACATTTTTGAACCATTTTCCAATTGTTCATTGTAGGCCTTAGCAGCATCTACCAATGTCGCAGCATTAAAGTGCAAAAAATAGGTATCAATAAATTGTGAAATGTTTCCTTTATTATTATTCGTCATCGTTTTATTTTTTTACTGTTTCGTTTTACTTGCCTCAACAATGTGTTTGTAAACTTTCTAAAAGAAATTAAAACTATCTTTTGAAAATTTATAGGATAGCATTTTATAATAAAGTTTGGCAACCATAAAATCTGGTGCTTTGTTTGTTGGGTTTGGACACAACTCAACAATATCAAAGCCCACAACTTCCTTTTCCATAAATACTTTTTTGAGAAACTCAATGGTTTCATTCCATAACAATCCCCCAGGTTCGGGAGTGCCTGTTGAAGGCATTATAGAATGGTCAAAAACATCAACATCAAATGTGATAAAGACTTGATCTGTCATCAATTCGATAGCACGATCTGGCCAAGAATCATCGTATATCATTTGCTCTGCAAAAAATACTTTATCTGTATTCATAGCATCACGTTCACTACTGTCCATTGAACGAATTCCTACTTGTATTAAATTAGTGGTTTTACTTGCTTCATAAACAGCGCAAGCATGATTACATATGGATCCATCATAGGCTTCCCTTAAATCTGCATGAGCATCTAAATGAAGAACCGTCAGATTTTTAAACGAGTCTTTAAAGGCACGTATCGTTCCAATAGAAATGGAATGTTCTCCACCAAAAATGGTTACAAACTTATTTTTTTGAATGTACTTTTTTACTGTCTTATGAACCTGCTCAACCATAGCTTCAGGAAAGATGTTTTCATCAATGATTTCGGCAATAAAAACTCCTTTTTTATAAACTTCGCTATTAGTTTCAATGTCATAAAGTTCCATATTTTCAGAAGCCTCTAAAAAGGCATCAAATCCCTTATCTGCTCCTTTTTGCCAGCTACTTGTACCATCGTATGGAACCGGAATAAGTACAATTTCGGCACTGTCTAGTTTTGCATATTTTTCGGGAATTCCTGCATAGGTTTTGGAATTATTCATATCCTAAAATTTTAAAAAAATCTTCTTTTGTTTGTTGTGGACGAAAAAGACGTGTCTTTATCTCACCCTGTTCATCTCTCTCTATCAACACATGTTTTGGATTTGGAATCAGGCAATGCTGCAATCCGCCAAAACCTCCAATATTTTCTTGATATGCCCCTGTGTTAAAAAAACCAATATATAGTGGTTTTTTGGAATTAAACATTGGAAGGTAAATGGCATTAATATGTTGTTCACTATTATAATAGTCATCACTATCACAAGTAAGTCCGCCTAAAAGTACGCGCTCATAGATGTCTTCCCATCTGTTAATGGGAAGTAAAATAAAGCGTTTGTTAATGGCCCATGTATCGGGCAGGGTAGTAATAAATGAAGAATTAATCATATTCCATTTTTCCCTATCGTTTTGTTGCTTTTGGTACAGCACTTCAAAAATAGACCCACCACTTTCTCCAACAGTAAAACTTCCAAATTCAGTAAAAATATTGGGAACTGGTACATTTTCTTCTGTACAAGTGATTTGAATTTGATTGATGATTTCATCTATCATATAACTATAATCAAAATCAAAATTTAATGAGTTTTTAATTGGAAAACCACCTCCAATATTTAAACTGTCTAGTGTGGGGCACAGCTTTTTTAAAGCAGTGTAAACTTTAAGACATTTTTGCAACTCATTCCAATAATAAGCGTTATCTCGGATGCCTGTATTGATGAAAAAATGAAGCATTTTCAACTCTACTTTCGGGTTGTTTTGTATGTAGTCTTTAAAAAAAGGTACAATGTTTTTATATCCAATCCCTAATCTTGAGGTGTAAAATTCAAATTTAGGCTCCTCCTCAGAGGCTATACGAATTCCAATTTTAAATGTATTTGAAATAGCTGATGAAAGAAGATTTAACTCTTCAAAATTATCTACAATGGGAATACAATTTTTATGTCCATTATTAATCAGTCTTCCTATGTTGGAAATGTATTGTTCGCGCTTAAATCCATTGCACAACACAAAGGTTTGATCGGTTATTTTACCAGATACTTTTAAGCTTTCTACGATGTCTATATCTATAGCCGAGGAGGTTTCAATATTTACATTATTGTTTAAGACTTCATCAAGTATAAATTTGAAATGTGCACTTTTTGTACAATAACAATATTGGTATCCCCCATGATAGTTATGTTTTTCCATAGCATCTGAAAACCAAAGTTTTACCTTGGAAATGTTATTGGAAATTTGAGGCAAATAGGTGAATTTTAGAGGAGTACCATAGGTTTCAACTAAATTCATTAAATCAATATTGTGAAATGTAAGATGACTCCCTGAAATCTTAAACTCTTGCTGAGGGAAGTCAAATGTTTGTTCGATTAAATCAATATATCTTGTTTTCATTTTTCATATTTCTTAAGTAAACTGTCAAATAAATAGCTTTGGTTAGAATATGAAAAAACTAAACCCTACGATAATAATCGGGGTTTTGGGAATTAAAGGCTTCAAAAGGAAAAAGCCTTTGAGTAATAACAGAAGTTAGCTTTAAATTTCGGGAGCCTAAACGATAGACCAAAGTTGAGTTTGACTTCTTAACCCTCAACACACCGAACGTATAAACAAGTTTCAAGTTGGTTCAGCTAATAATTAACTAAATTAGTTTTTTTTGAATTAATTTATTGATTTCATCCAAAAAGTTATAAGTGCTGAAAGTTTGAATCACGAATAGATCAACAAAAAATTGAAATAAAGTATGCTCAAATGAAAAGCTTGCTTTTTTTGAGGGAAGCTTATATTTCTCTTTTGTTGATTTTCAGCGCGGAGCGCTCTAACGGCAACAGTCTATTCAAGAGAACCATTTTATTCCTTTGAATGTTGTTGGACCACCTCACAATTTTATAACTTTATCGCCCTTAAAAATACAGGATATGAGTCTTTACCCTTTAAAGTTTACCCCAATTTCTAAATACCGTATGTGGGGTGGTGACAAACTAAACACGGTTCTAAACAAACAATTCGACCAACAACAAGTCGGCGAATCATGGGAAATATCGGATGTCAAAGGGGAACAAACTCTTGTTGCCAACGGATCACTGAGCGGAAAAACACTTAAGGAATTGATTTCAACTTATCAATCAGAGTTGGTAGGAACGAATGTCTATGACAAATTTGGTGCCGATTTCCCTTTGCTGATTAAGTTTATTGATGCCAAAACACCGCTTTCTATTCAAGTACACCCACACGACCACATTGCCAAAAAGCGTCATGATTCTTTTGGGAAAAATGAAATGTGGTACATCATGGATGCTGATGATGATGCTGAAATTATTGTAGGTTTTAACAAAGAACTCACCAAAGAAAGCTACGCCGAACAACTTCAAAACGAAACCCTTTTGGAGGTACTCAACAAAGAGCAAACCTCAGCAGGAGATGCGTTTTATATCCCAACAGGAAGGGTACATGCCATTGGTGCTGGGGTATTGCTTGCAGAAATACAACAAACCTCCGATGTGACCTATCGGATATACGATTACAACAGGGTTGACAAAGCCACTGGGAAAACCCGAGAGTTACATAACGATTTAGCCCTAGATGTCATTGATTTTGCTGTCCATGATAGTTATAAAACCAAATATGACAACAAACCAAATACCAGCAATCAGCTGATACATACCGATTACTTTAGGTCTAACATCCTTACAATCGATCAAAGTATAAAAAAGGATTACTCAGGTATAGACTCTTTTGTTATCTATTTATGTACAGATGGTGCTCTAGAGCTTATAACCGATCAGGGTTCTTTCTCACTAAAAAAAGGAGAGACTTTGTTGTTGCCAGCTAGTCTGAATCATTTAAAAATTACTCCAAGTCAAGAATCAGAAATTCTTGAAGTGTATATGTAAGTTCTTTTTGGTTGTTCGTATGAATTATTTACGAATGATTCTTTTTGTAAACGTCTGTGAGTCTGTTATCACTTCCATAAAATAGGCACCTTTAGCCAAACTCTCCAAATTAAAAACATCCCTGTTTTTAGATGATTGATAAGATGCTACCAACTTACCTGTCATGCTATATACATTGACTTTTTGAATAATGTTACCATTTGTTAGGCTTACATGAGCGTACTTGTTTACCGGATTAGGGTAAACAAACAGTCGGCTATCAATTTCCTCATCAAGAGAAAGACTGTTGTAATCAAAAGAGGCTGTCCAACTTGTAGGCAAGCTGTTGTCTGCATCTAAATCCGAAAGATTTAAATAACCACCTCCCCCATCAGCTTGTGTGGGCCATGGTGCTTCATCATCATAAACAACCATATCAATAAGATTGCCAAAACCATCAAGTAGAGTGATTTCTTCACTGCCATTAGATAATTTTCTAGAATATTCATCAAAAGGTGAAAACCCATAATGAGATGAAAAAACCTCTGCATTATTTGCAATGACAACAGATTGGTAGGGTGCGATATTGAATCCTGCAGGAAATTGATACGACAAACCTAATTTCCTTCCAAAATAAACCCCTGTTAGGTCCCATTGAGAATTGCTGTTGTTTGTAACTTCTATAAATTCATAATTGTCATCGTCTACAATACTTGGATGATAATTGATTTTGCTAATAACAAGAGGTGGGGTTGTTATTTGATCACATAAAGATGTATCTGCTAATTGAGATGATATCCACGCAATACGTTGAGAGACAAAGTTTTTCATGTTCGCAATTCTGGTGTCAAATTCTATATCAACACCTGTCCATAGTTCGTTTTGTCTGGAAACAGCCTCATCAATAAGGATAACAGTTTGATCTATGAGTTCATGGATTTTGTTCTCAGAAAGGGGCTGACCCGGTGCAATAACTTCGTACCAACGTTTTGTCAAATAACATTTGAAGTAAGGGTCGTTAAACAAATCTTGCCAAAAAGTAGCCCCCATATTTCCATTGAAAATTTGCCAAATATCTGTTTTGCTTCGGTCAAATCCCCAAAGCAGTAGATCATTCCCAAAAGTCAGGTTATAATCCCATACAGGGCCAGCGCGTAGCTTTCCTCTTCTGTCCTTATGAAAAAAAGTACTGAACATATATGAGTCTGGGTTTGATGTCAATTCTGCCATGATAATAAAATCAACAAAAGAAGGGATATCGATTAAAGAAGGGTAGCCCTCTGTAAGCGATGTGTTATTCAAAGAAGAGGTTGATGCCAAATCAGAAAAAACCTCTTGAATGTAAAGATCTTGTTGATTAGTAATTTCAGTAGGTTTGGGTTGTTCATGGGCGAATTTTGCTGGGCCCCATCCATAACCATCCATGGTCCAACCTAAAATTTCCTCGCCTTCAATTTTATCAGACTTAGAGATGTACCCACCGCTGAGATTGGGTAATTCGTTATCAATTATATCTAATTTTTTTATGTTAATGCGGCTGTCATCTGCTTTCAGTTTTTCCAACAGCATATAAATTCCTTTGTATTCACCATTTAAAACAAGTTCGCAATACTCCGCTCTGGCTGCGTATTGGTCTAATGAATTGGACAATTTATAGCTAACATAGTCACGTACAAAGGCGGTGTCAAATGCCAAGCCACTTAAAATCCAATCGTTTTCTTTGGGCATATCTAAAAGATTCACATTTTCTTTATCACCTAAATTATTATAGGTGGTCAATGCATATTGTTTTTTAGAAAAATATTGTGAACTGGATCCCCGAATTTCAATTTGAATAGGACCATTAAAATCAAAATACGTTGGGTTGTCTGCGTCAGATACCAGATTACGCTCACCATTGGGGCGCTTGATGATTTTCATCTGGGCGCCAATTTTAGGCTCATCGGGTATGACTTGACTTCCATCCGTATCAAGAAGTACAATGGGTAGATTAGAAGAGGTAAAATTATATTGAACAGGAGCAGGATCAGGGTCTTGAAACCAAACAGGGGTTTGGTCATATACTTGATCACTTCCCAGAACTTCCACTGAGAGCACGGGCAGTGCAGTCATATCAGACGAATCTACACCATAATTATGAACCTGAACCGCCAAAGTGTTGGTTCCGTTTTGTAAAAGAGACAAATCAACAAAAATTCGTTCTGGTGTATTACCTTGATAAAGCATGGCTTCGCGGTACGAGTCAGCTGATGTGTTGTATGAGATGTTATCTCCTGTTAATTGGTCTCTGCCAATTTCTACACCATTCAAATAAGCAATATAACCATCGTCATAATCGATGTCTAAAACAACTCTGTTGATTTGAGACAAATCTATTATTTGAAACTCTTTTCGCATGTAAACAGAAATGGCAGGATCAATGATTGTGGCGTCATCTCCGTCACCATAACCAATGCCTGACGGGCCTTGGCTCCAAGATGAAGCATCAAAACCTTGATCTTTCCAACTGTTGAGCATTAGGTCAGATGGCACCACATAATCCCAGGTTGTTCCAGGAGATACGACTGTTTCCCAATGGGATTGTGCTTGTGACTGATGAAGGAAAGGCGCTAAAAGCCATATAGAGATTAGACACAGAAAATGAGTGTTGGATTGATAGTTCAATTGAGTACTTTTAGTTTTTCGACACTAATTTAAGTATTTGTATTGAATCCTACTATAATCCAGAGGTTTTCAAACAGCCTTTAAGTTATTTATCTATTTAAGTTTCAATGTTAAAAAACATTATTCGAATGAAGAAGAAGATAGAAACTACATTTGTTTTACCACTATGAAAGTAGCCGTAGCACCTGTGGAGAGGTTCCATTGATTGGAGGCCAACAATTTTTTATGCTCGTCATAGACTCGTAGTTCGGCAGTGTTCGGGCCAGAGGATCCTTGGTTAAGTGCTTGAAAGTCGAATTTATTAAAGCCTGGTTTTAGCTCTATTTCAAAGACAAAAAATTTATTTTTTAAATACAAATTGGGTAGTAAAACTTCATCATTCAGTGAAATCGCCACACGATCTCCATCCTCATATTCAAAGTCCCTGCAAACTATCACAGCGGTTTTAGAATTGGTTTTAACATCTCCCAAGTAAGTATCCCCTAAGTAACCCAAATTGGCATTTGACTCTTCGCGTTCGCGTAGGCGTTTTAGATATGGCGCGGAGTTGTCGATAAATCGTTCTTGATCAAAAAGAGTAGATTTTGGTTCTTCTTTTTTGTCTAAAAAAGAATAATCTTCAACTGAACTGCCTGAGTTTAACAACCCTAAAATCGGTTTGTTTGGCGTTTCAAATGGGTTTTCGAATGAGTTTTCTTGTGAGTACAAGAGTGCTGTACACAATAAGCTTAATAGAGTTAAGCTGACTTGCTGTAACGTAAAACTACACCGGTTCCAAAAAAACATAAGCCCGAATTTACCAAAATCAATGCAATAGTACCAAACAAAAACCATGCCCGTCCTTCATATTTGGATATGATTGCCTCTCCCAAAACACTTAATCCTGATCCTACCAAAACAAGACCGAGTATTGCATACCAGAACCATTTTTTTTGAAGACTAGCCACCGTAGTGTTTTTTGTTTTGATAATAAGACAACAAGCCAAGAACAAAAACTACCCCTATTGAATAATAAACAAAGTCAGGAGTGATCACCTTGTCGCCACTGGCGTATGAATGTAAACCAACCAGATAAAAATTGACACCAAAATAGGTCATTATAATACTTGCGAATGCGACTACAGACAATAAGTTAAAAAGCCATTTGCCTCTAAGCCCGGGTATGATGCGCATATGGATAACAAAAGCATATACCAGAATACTAATTAGGGCCCAAGTCTCTTTGGGGTCCCAGCCCCAATAACGACCCCAACTTTCATTAGCCCATTGACCGCCCAAAAAATTCCCAATGGTGAGCATGACTACACCCACAGTAAGTGCCAACTCATTAACAACGGTGAGTTCGCTGATGTTGAGTTTCATACGTGCTTTGTTTTTTGAGTTGGTCAAAATCATAAGTAACATAGAAAACACAACTAAAATCATACCTAAA
The DNA here is from genome assembly GCA_016780065.1 of Flavobacteriaceae bacterium. Classification (GTDB taxonomy): domain Bacteria; phylum Bacteroidota; class Bacteroidia; order Flavobacteriales; family Flavobacteriaceae; genus UBA724. The sequence continues at coordinate 59,252 of JADHML010000005.1, read as the reverse complement.
GCAAAAGGGCCGTAACTACCAACAATGACAGCAACATGAATCATCAGCCAATAACTATCTAAAACAGGGACAAGATTGGCAATTTCAGGATCCATCCAGTTCCAATGGGCAATCATCAAAATCATAGACGCCACAAAGGCAGTGGCAGCGATCGTGAGGTTGGATTTTCGTCCGAACGCCAAGCCCATACCCACTGTAGCCCAGGCCACGTATAGCATCGATTCATAGGCGTCGCTCCAAGGTGCATGACCCGATATGTACCAACGAGCACCCATTCCTACCGTTTGAGCTACAAACAACACAACGATGGCAGCTGTACAAAGGTTGATTATAAGTTTGAGTCCTTTATAGTCAAATAATATTTTTAAAATCAAGAGCAAAAACATCACTGCTCCGACATACATATACCAAGAAAACAAACGCTTGAAGATGTCATACTCATTGTATAAAACCTCCGCTTGAATTTTTTTTTCGCTAGTCATTATATCCGAGCCATATTTATGCTGAAAACCTGAAATACTTTCCAGTAATTGATCCGCCTGATCGTATGTGCCTTGGCGTAACGCACCTAAATACAAGGGCATTACATTGCGTACATAAAGAGAATCTACCCCTTCAAAGGAGAAGTCAGACAGCTCGGGCACAGAAATCCATTTGTTGTTGGGGTCATTTGGGACTGGAAAAATTCGTAACACCTTCCCTTCCAGAGCACTGTAGAGCAAATTGACTCTGCGATCGGTTTCAATAAAGTCTTTCTGAAATTGATTTGGAGTCGAAGACCTGTAAGCCTCTTCCAAAACAGGGGCAAGTTTGTAATTTCCTGCTCCATCAAAAAAATCAACAAAAGAAGCATACTTCGCTTTTGAAGCAACCCCTGCCAATGCTCGAAGGCTGTCATTGCCTCGCTTGAGATAAATAAAGGGTACTTGATACCATAACAAAGGGTTCTGTTGAATGGACAACAACACCTGATTGGCATCTAATGACTGATAATGATCCGATTTGCTCACCTTACGCACCAGTTCCGAAGCAAATGTATTTGCTGGTTTCATTCGACCTCCTAAGTCTTGAATAACCAACTTGCCAAACTTAGCAGCTTGTGGGGCAGGTATCGCTTGGTTTTGGATCAAAGAGTCTATGTTTTGGGTAGTTTTAGAGGAACTGTGTTGATGATCTTGTGCCCACAATCCAAGGCTGAAAAATAAAACAAAGGCAGTGAGTGCCGACTTCTTTTGACGAATTTTTTCTAATGTAGTTGCGAGGCTTCTAAACCTAGTTTTACCAAAAAACAATATGCCCATCAAACCTGCGTAAAGTAAAAAATAACCAAGGTAAGTGATCCATGTACCCCAAAAATCATGATTTACAGAAAGAATGGTGCCTTTTTCGTCTGGATCAAAAGAAGCTTGAAAAAAGCGATACCCTTTATGATTAAGAATATGATTCATGTAAATGTCATAGTCAAAGGGAGCCTCGTCAATCACACGAACTTTACTCATAAAACTGCTGTAGCTCTTTTCGGTTCCAGGGTATTTTTCAGCAATAAAATCATCGAGCTGAATGGCAAAAGGAAGTTCATTTTGTAGGGAACCATATTGAACCCAAAAGTCCAAACCTCCAACTGATACTTTTTTTGGATCGTTGGTGACCCCTTTGGCTCCTAAAACTTGAACTGTTTCCGTTTCACCTGCCGTCGAAATAGCTACGGTTAAAGCATCTTGCGGAGAATCCTCGTCGGAGACCACTCCGTAAGACCCTCTCAAGGGGGGGTCGGGAAAAACAAATTGCATTCCGGCAAGATTGTATAGGGATCTAAATTGAAGCGGGAGTTCTTGATCGATAGCCACCTCTGTCATGTTTTGAGTAGCCATCGCCATGACTGTCCCCTCAAAAGGTGATGATATCGAGAAATCGTCTTCGTCCCATTGAACATTAATGGCGCCTTGGGTAGGTTTGTTAAACGCAAATAACACATTGTGGATGCTCACAACTTCGCCAAACTGTATGTAATGCTCATGTCGGTTACCATCTCCTGCTTCAACTATTTTTAAAAAATATTCCCCATTCGGATCCTCAATCAGCCCTTCAGAAGCACTCGTCATAAAGTCAACATATGAAATGGTCAGGTCTTGTCCATTAAAATCTGATTTCCATTTAAAATCATTGTTTGTAGGCTCAGCTAGCAGAAAATCGTCTTGCAATTTCTTCCGCATGGCTTGCCCATTCATTTCACCATCAACGAGTATGGTCAAATAGGTTTTTTCGCTAAAAAAGGTGTTACTACTGGTGTTTTCACGTATGGGCATCACCCCTTCATATCCAAAATAACGGGTAACGAAAGCTCCCAATATGATTAAAATCCAGGATAAGTGAAGCAAAAGAACAGGCCATTTTTGAAAGCTTAAAAGCTGGTAACGCTTGATGTTGCCTAAAAAATTGAGTACAAATACCCCCATAATCGCCTCAAACCACCAAGCATTGTAGATCCAAATTCGAGCGGTCGCCGTATCATGGACACTCTCAACAAAAGTACCTACGGCCATGGCCACGCAAAAGACAATAAACAGAACCGCTGTCAGGCGAGTAGAGAATAAAATACGCACCCAATTATGAAGACGGATCATAGCTAATTTTTTTTCAAAATTAGCGTATAAAAGGGTATTTTCCTATTGTTTCTAAGCGTTTTGCTCTTTGATCAGGTTCAACGCAGAACCTGCTTTGTACCATTCAATTTGTGCTGTATTGTAAGAATGGTTGGCTGTAATCTGGTCAATAGATCCATCGCCGTGCACCAATTCAATAGTTAAGGGTTTGCCAGGAGCAAAGTTGACTAGGTCAACAAAATTGAACGTATCATCCTCCTGAATGAGATCATAATCATTCTCATTGGCAAAAGTTAGACCTAACATCCCTTGTTTTTTAAGGTTGGTCTCGTGAATACGGGCAAAAGACTTCACCAAAACCACCTTAACACCTAAATGACGTGGCTCCATTGCTGCATGTTCTCTGGATGAACCTTCACCATAGTTGTGATCACCTACAACAACCGTCGGAATACCTGCGGCTTTGTATTGGCGTTGGGTGTCAGGAACTCCACCATATTGACCATCCATCTGGTTTTTGACAAAGTTTGTTTTTTGATTAAATGCATTGACCGCTCCGATCAAACAGTTGTTAGAAATATTGTCCAAATGACCACGATATCTCAACCAAGGACCCGCCATGGAGATGTGGTCTGTAGTACATTTTCCATGCGCTTTGATAAGCAACTTTGCAGACATTATGTTTTGACCATCCCAAGGCAAAAAGGGCGTTAAAAGCTCTAAACGTTCCGAAGAAGGGCTTACTTTGACCTCTACTCCACTGCCGTCTGAAAGAGGTGCTAAATATCCGTTATCCTTGACATCAAAACCTTTTGGAGGGAGCTCCCATCCGGTTGGCTCGTCAAGCATTACTTCTTGGCCTGCTTCATTGATCAACTTGTCGGTCATAGGGTTAAAATCTAAACGACCTGCGATTGCCACTGCAGCCACCATTTCGGGCGAAGCCACAAAAGCATGCGTATTCGGATTGCCATCAGCACGCTTAGCAAAGTTTCTATTAAAAGAATGCACAATGGTGTTTTTTTCTTGCTTATCCGCTCCTTCACGATCCCACTGACCTATACATGGCCCACAGGCATTGGTGAAAATCTTAGCATCTAAAGACTCAAAAATAGATAACAGCCCGTCGCGCTCAGCGGTATATCTAACTTGCTCAGAGCCAGGATTGATTCCAAAATCAGCTTTGGTTTTAAGATTTTTGTCTACGGCTTGTTGCGCAATCGATGCCGCACGAGACAGGTCTTCATAGGAAGAGTTCGTACATGATCCTATAAGTCCCCACTCTACTTTCAAAGGCCAATCATTTTCAGCAGCTTTGTCACTCATAAGTTGTACAGGCGTTGCGATATCTGGTGAGAACGGACCGTTGAGATGTGGTTTTAGTTCTGAAAGGTCAATCTCTATTACCTGATCAAAATATTGCTCAGGGTTTTCATAGACCTCAGGGTCACCCGTTAGGTGTTCTTTGACTTCGTTAGCAGCATCGGCTACAGCATCTCTGCCTGTGGCACGTAAATAACGTTCCATAGCAGCGTCGTAACCAAACGTCGATGTAGTGGCACCAACCTCGGCACCCATGTTACAAATGGTTCCTTTTCCAGTACATGACAGGTTTTGTGCGCCTTCTCCGAAATATTCAACAATAGCCCCTGTTCCACCCTTAACAGTTAACAAACCTGCTACTTTAAGGATAACATCTTTGGGCGCAGTCCAACCAGACAATTTACCTGTAAGTTTTACGCCAATAAGCTTTGGAAACTTAAGCTCCCAAGGCATACCAGCCATGACATCAACTGCATCTGCTCCCCCAACTCCGATGGCGAGCATACCAAGACCTCCAGCATTTACTGTATGCGAGTCCGTTCCGATCATCATACCCCCTGGAAATGCGTAGTTTTCTAATACAACTTGATGAATAATTCCAGCTCCAGGCTTCCAAAAACCTATGCCATACTTGTTTGATACAGATTCAAGAAAATTAAAAACCTCGTTGCTGCTGTTTAAGGCTGACTGTAAATCCTTGTCAGCACCAACTTTGGCCTGAATCAAGTGGTCGCAATGCACTGTTGTAGGTACGGCTACCTTTGACTTTCCTGCTTGCATAAACTGCAACAACGCCATTTGAGCCGTCGCGTCTTGACAAGCAATGCGGTCAGGAGCAAAATCTACATAGTCCTCTCCCCTTGTAAAAGCTTTGTCTGCATTGTCCCATAAGTGGGCATAAAGAATTTTTTCTGAGAGAGTTAGAGGTTTGTTAGTGAGCTTTCGTGCTGCATCAACTTTCTCTGATAGTTGTGCATACACCTCTTTTATCATGTCAAAATTAAAAATCATGTTCAAACTTAAATTATTCTTTTATCCATTTATTAGCAAAATCACATGCTTTATGTACTCTATTGACACTGACATAGGTGTCTGTGATTTTTTCAGCCATCCATTTTTGAATCGCATCCAATTGTTTTTCTTTTAAAGCCAAGTCTTTGATTTTCACATAGTCTTGAGCATAATCCGCTACATGTTGATCAAAACGGTTGGTGACTTTGATGATTTTGTATTTTCTTTTACCCGAACGTTCTTCATCTAGAAGTGGAATAGATATCTGATCCTCTTCAAGTTTTAATATTTGGTTGTATAGGGTTGGGTCTAATTTAGTCAACTCAAACCGAGTGTCTCCCGTCGCTGGGTTGATAAGAACTCCTCCGTTAGAACGTGTATCCTTATCATCAGAAAACTCTATTGCGGCTTGATCAAAACTAATCTCTCCATCTTGAATGCGTTTTCGAATCAACTCTAGCTCGCTTTTAGCTTTGGCAAGCTCCACATTGGTTACATCAGGCACTAACAACACATGTCTTACGTCGAGGAGTTGGCCACGAACCTTATCAACAGTCACAATATGCCAGCCAAAATCGGTCTTAAATGGTTGTGATATTTCACCTTCACGGAGTCTGTAGGCTTGATCTCTAAATTCTTTGACCATCATAGGTCTTTTACGGTCCAATGTGTATCGACCTCCACGAGACCTAGAACCAGGGTCTTGTGAGTAAAGAATGGCTTTTGAAGAAAAACTCGAGCCATTTTCTAACACATCATTGCGCATGCTTTCGAGCTGCCTAACGATGCGGTCTTCTTCTTCAGAAGTGGGTATAGGCTCTATTACAATCTGTGCAATCTCTAACTCTGCACCAAAAACAGGAAGCTCATCTGCTGGTATGTTGTCAAAAAATTGACGTACCTCGTCGGGTGTGATTTCAATTTCCTCAACAATTTTTGCCTGCATTTTTTGAGACAGTTGTTGGACTTTGTTGATGTCAAATAACTCATCTCGAAAGGCTTGTTCGTTTGGTTTTTTGTAGAACTCAAGTACTTTTTCCATGCTACCAAGTTCTTGAACGAAATAATCTATTGTTCTGCCTACATAATCGTTGACTTCTGCATCACTTACTTGTAGACTGTCTTGCTCTGCATGGTGGGCGTACAGTTTGTCTTCCATCAACTTACCCAAGAGGCTACAACGCTCTATGTTTTTGATAGGAATTCCCTGTGACTGAAGATCTACATAGGCTTTATCAATATCAGATTCTAGAATCACATAATCCCCAATTACAGCAGCCACTCCATCGATTTTGATTCTTTGGTTAGCACCAGCCTGACCCATAAGATATGGACCACAGAAGAGAAACGCAAAAAAAACAATATGTATCAATCTTTTTTTATTCATAGACTTCAAAAATGTTTTTCTGAGCGGCTTCTTCAAAGACAGCCTTATCAAACTGTTGCATTAACTCTAATTTTCTTTTGTTAATGAGAATCTGTTTGAGCGTTGGGCGCACATAGGACAAGGGTGCGGTTTCATTTCGCTTGATGACCTCATTTACAGCAACCAAATATACTTCTAAAGAGTCTTCTAATTCAAAGTTTTTATTCTTTTTTAAATAATTCTTTTTAGAACTATTTTTCAGAGGCAAAATCTTTTCAAAAAATTGGTCCGCCTGTATCCACATGGAGTCGTTTAAAGAATATGTGGTAAACTGCAAAGCTATGGAGTCTAACAAGGATTCATCATAGCTGTTGAATCTATTAAAACTCCTTTTTATGGTTCTGAGGTTATAGTTTTCTTTACGTACTCTAATATATCTTCCTTTGACAAGATCTCTGTTTGTTTTAAAGTTTTCTCTATTAAGGTTGTAATATTGTGCTATGAGAGAGTCTGTTAACAGAGTGTCAATCTGTGATTGTACCACTTTCTCTATGTACGATTTGATATACAAATCACTACGGTAGGCTTGAACCAATTCGTCCAAAGTGTTCTGTTCTGATTCAGACAAATTAAAAACAGCCTTCTCAAGCAATAGTTTTTGTTTGGCCCATTCATTGATATAATTTGAAGCAATCAATGCGCTGTCTGCATAAGAGTATTGAGCCCCTATTTGATAAGAAAGTTCGGCTCTTGTAAGGTAATCATTGCCAACTCTTGCTACGACATCTTCGGATGTATCACCATTGAAGCTACATGTAGATAAAAAAACAAATGTCAACAGTGCCAGTCCTTTCATGAATTATCTAGAATAATTGGGTGCCTCTTTAGTAATAGCAACGTTGTGTGGATGACTTTCTTGTATACCTGAGGAAGTAATTTGAACAAAGTTTGCGTTTTTTTGCAAAACAGGGATGTCACTGGCGCCACAATAACCCATACCTGCACGAAGCCCCCCCACAAACTGGTGAATGCTTTCATAAAGCTCCCCTTTGTAAGGAACACGACCTACAATTCCTTCGGGAACTAATTTTTTAATATCATCTTCAACATCTTGGAAATACCGATCTTTACTCCCTTTTTTCATGGCTTCTACTGAACCCATTCCACGATAGGTTTTAAACTTTCGACCTTCAAAAATGATGGTCTCTCCCGGGGATTCTTTTGTACCAGCCAACATAGAGCCCAACATTACAGCCTGTGCACCAGCAGCAATCGCTTTAACAATATCGCCTGTATAGCGAACACCTCCGTCAGCAATTAGTGGTATGTTGTGCTTGCTTAGGACTTTGGAAACTTCCAAAATAGCAGATAATTGAGGGTATCCAACCCCGGCTACAACGCGAGTTGTACATATTGAACCTGGTCCAATCCCAACTTTAATCCCATCAGCGCCAGCTTCGGCTAAAAAAGCAGCAGCTTCAGCAGTTGCGATGTTTCCGACAACTACATCTAAGCTTTTGAACTTTGATTTAATTTTTTTGAGCACCTCAACAACCCCTTTTGTATGTCCGTGAGCTGTATCAATGACTACCGCATCTACACCTGCTTGCACCAATGCAGCGCAACGATCAACCGCATCAGCAGTTACACCAATAGCAGCTGCAACTCTTAGCCTCCCATATCGATCTTTGTTTGAATTGGGTTTGAGCGTAAGTTTGGTAATGTCTCTAAAGGTTATCAGGCCTACTAAGCGGTTGTTATCGTCTATAACAGGAAGTTTTTCAATTTTATGAGCTTGTAAAATACTTTCAGCATCATCCATAGAAATACCCTCCTTGGCAGTAACAAGGTTTTCTGTCGTCATGACCTCCATCAATGGACGGGCGTCGTTTTTTTCAAAACGCAAATCTCTATTGGTAACAATACCGATTAGTTTTTGATGATCATCAACGATTGGTATTCCACCTATTCGATACTCGTTCATAAGTTGCTTAGCATCCGCAACCAAGGCGGTTGTGGGTAAGGTAACTGGATCGATGATCATACCAGACTCCGAACGCTTTACTTTGCGCACTTTTTCGGCTTGTGCCGTAATGGTCATGTTTTTGTGCAACACTCCAATTCCTCCTTCACGTGCCATGGCGATGGCCATTTGACTCTCTGTTACCGTATCCATGGCTGCAGAAACAATGGGAACATTTAATGGTATGTTTCGAGAAAAATAAGATTTAATACTTACGTCACGTGGAAGCACTTCAGAGTAGTTCGGGACGAGCAAGACGTCATCGTAAGTGAGTCCTAAAGAGCTGATTTTTGAAGGCAATGATGACATGGCAACCGTTTTAAAATTAGTTGCATGCAAAGATACAAATTTAAGAGGAAGTATCCCCTTTGTGAAGATTTAGTCTCGAAAAAAGAATGAGCACACTCGCTATATAGGCAATCGTCATGGCAATTCCAGAAATAATGACTATATATTTTACCCATTCGTAACCCAACCAAACCAAGTAAATACCCCCAAAAGTGAGTAAGATTGAAACAAAAGGCTCAACCATTAAAAAAATCTGGATGCGTCTGTTGATTTTAGAAAATCCTAGGAGGATACCTGTAAGAAAAAAGATAAAAGACAAGCTCAATACATGTGTGTGAATAATTGTGAGCATTTCACGAGGGCTCTTTTTAAATTTCATCACCATGGTATCGTCTTGATCAGCATTACCATTATAGTTTTCCACCATGCCTTCGGGTGTCATACTATCGGTTTGTCCAACAAACGAAATTCCTGTAAAAAAACCAACTGAAAGGACCACTAAAAAACTGCCGATCATCAACCGAAGTGCGTAACTCAAATCTCCTATGTAGATGGATTTCATTAGTACAAAGGACTTTTTAGGATATCAGACAATAAGGAATTAATGGCTCGAGTCATGGAACGAACAGAGATGGTAGCTCCTGAAATGGCTGCAATATTTTGACCATAATCAAAGTGGGCACTCAGGTCTTTTCCAGTAAACTGCCTTAACCATCTTTTACTGCCAATCTCTCCTCCGTAATCTTCACGGTAGACCAATACCTTAATATTTTTAATGATAAATGTTTTGTCGAATACAACCAAATAATCAAACGTGTCTGTTTTGCTCGGGGCATTACCTAAAAAGGCATAACCTAGAAGCAATTCATTTTGGCCGAGAACTTGGAACAACTGACCGTATTCAAAGTTGACATCACCTGAAACATCCCTGAGTTGTATTTGACTTTCAGGAAAGTTTTGTGCAACTGCTTTGCTCATCTTTTTTACCAACGATGGACTGGGTGTTTGGCCAACTACCACCGTAGTGAATACGCATAAAAACAGTTGCACAAGTATTTTTCCTATCACGCGGCAAATATATTAAAAGAATACTCCGATTCCCATGTTGAATTGACCAACACGATCAGCACCTTCAACGGCATTTCCTTTGGACTGATAATCCGCTTTAAACACGGCGCCATTGGCTAGATGATATGAAAAACCATAGGTGAATTCATCTCTGTGATATGCGTCATTTACAGCCAAGGAACCAGCGGTATCTGCATGAGTGTCAAAGTTTTCGTAACGGACAAAAGCATCTAACTTTTGTTTTTTATTTACAGGCAATAGATTGTAAGCTCCCTCTACATAAAAACCTTGCATGGCAGACCCTAAATCACTGTTCCCAGCTGTGTTGTATTCTTCAGTATCAGACAATGTGCTGGTTATATACTGTCCTCTGGAAGAAAAACGCCCCCGAGTGTAACGATAATCCAATCCAAACATGCTCAAACCTACTTGGGTAGAATCCAAGTCTGGGCGATCCGTTTGAGTGTTTCCTAAGTATGCAGACGCATCCAACTTCAATCCTGGAATTCCGTAGTATTCTACTTTGGCAGCAAAATTAACATCAGACCCTACAGAACGAGCACCCTTTTGACGGCCTTTACGCAGTCCATCTGAACCTCGCAAAACATAAGCATCGTTTAAGTGAGAAGCCGAACCTGTCATCAAATAAGCTTGGTAACGAACTGAGGCACTGTTCAAACGCCCAGAAACACCAAATCCAATTTCTCTCCAAGTGGTTGGAACTACTTCACCATCTAGACTAGGACGTTCTACTCCGTTAAAAGTCGTAGGCTCATGATATTCATTTATAATACCCATTGGCACCAGCATCAAACCACCGCGAAGGTTCACTCCGTCAGAAATGCTGTAATTTAAAAATGCTTGTTCTACAAACACTTCTTGAACATGTTCGTATTCTATTTCGGTAACAAACTGGGTGCGATCGTCAAACTTATACGCAAACAACATGACCAAACGCTGCACATCCAGTTCAGCAGCTGTTTCGGATCCGTTGACATTGTTGTAAGTGATTTCAGCATAACCCCCTATGCTTAATCCCGATGACTGATTAGAAAGATTGTCTAGTTGAGTTTGGGCGCTATTGAAATCTTGTTGGGCAAACATAACTTGAGTAAAGATGAAAAGAAAAGTGTAGGTAAGGAACCTCATGTTTAATTTATTTAGATTAAGTAAAAATAATGGCAAATATACACTTGAACCCTCATTAGCACAAGTTTATTTAGAATTATTTTAAATAAAGTTATTTGTAAGATGAAAACACCTGGGTAGCCTTGTTGTAGGCTGACTCAAAATGAGCAAGATTTAATCCGGTAGAAAGTTGTTTTTCTGAAAAGTAATTGATCAATTTTTCGGTGGGCATGTTGCCAGTAAGATCATCTTTGGCCATTGGGCAACCTCCATATCCTTGAACAGCTCCATCGAAACGAAGGCAACCTGCGTTAAAAGCAGCGTCGACCTTTTCAAACCATTGCTTTGGGTGGGTATGAAAATGGGCGCCAAACTCAAGACCCGGAAATTGGGTGATCAGTTTTGAAAATAAATACGAAATGTCATCGGTACGTGCAGTGCCTACGGTATCCGAAAGCGAAACAATCTTTACCCCCATTTTAGCTAGTGTCTCGGTCCAAGAGCCAACAATATCAACGTTCCAAGGGTCACCATAGGGATTGCCAAAACCCATCGACAGATACACTATCAGAGACTTATTGTGTAAGCGAGTCAACTCCAAAATACGTTCAAGAACTATAAGAGATTCCGAAATGGTTTTGTGGGTGTTTCGCATTTGAAAATTCTCTGAGATAGAAAATGGATAACCTAAAAAATCAATTTTTTTGAAACTACAAGCTTTTTGAGCTCCACGAAGATTGGCAACGATGGCGAGCAAGCGGGTGTTTGTTTTAGATAGATCTAAGTCGTTCAATACGGCCTCAGTATCTTGCATTTGAGGCACAGCACGAGGTGAGACAAAACTCCCAAAATCTAAGGTGTCAAAACCTACATCTAAAAGTGATTGCAAATAGCTTACCTTTTTTGAGGTTGGAATAAAGGTTTTTATCCCCTGCATGGCATCTCTTGGACATTCAATGATTTTTGGGGAAGACATGCATCAAATGTAATTATTTTCATTCGAATGATGGTGGTTTTTAAGATTGAATCGTTCTACGTATTTTTGTAAGCGAAAAAGGAAAATTAATGGACTATCACAATGAAAAGCTCAAATCACTGAGCGTACAACTTATTCAACACCCTCTCTACAGTCAACTTCGAAGTCTCAATGCCATCAGGTCTTTTATGGAGATACATGTGTTTGCGGTATGGGACTTTATGACCCTTGTCAAGTTTTTACAACGTGAGCTTACTTGCGTACAAATTCCGTGGGTGCCCGTTGGAAGCCCATCCACTCGAAGATTGATCAATGAGATCGTCTGGGGAGAAGAAAGTGATGTAGATGCGCAAGGAAATCCAATAAGTCACTTTGAATTGTATTTGAAAGCGATGTCAGATGTTGGTGCTGACACCCAACCGATAAAAAACTTCGTTAGCCAAATCCAAAAAGGGGTGTCATGGAAAGATGCGCTTACAATCTCAAAAGCCCCTAAAGCAGCCGTGGATTTTGTTACGTCAACAATGGAGTGTGTCGAAGAAGGCAAGGTACACGTGGTTGCTGGTGTATTTACGTTTGGGAGAGAGGATCTAATTCCAGACGTTTTTATAGAACTGGTTCGAAGTTTGTCGCAAGAGGCCGAGTCAGGAGCTGCTACCCTACTCTATTACTTAGAGCGCCATATTGAGGTTGATGGGGACACACATGGCCCCATGGCGTTGCAGATGATAGATGAATTGTGCGGGGATGATCCTGCACGTCATCAAGAGGCGATGGATGCAGCATGTAAGGCACTAGAAGCAAGAATTAATCTGTGGGATGGTATTGCAGATGAACTGCTTCCGGTCCAAATTGTTGGCTAAAAAATCATATTTTAGGGTTCTTAAACTTTCATCAACATGAAAAAACGATCTTTTTTACCTTTCTGTATTGGGCTAATGAACATCACTTATGTTGTTGCGCAAAACCCAGCTGATTATGCCTCGTCGATTACACTTCAAGAACTAAAAGAACATTTATATGTGTATGCTTCAGATGAGTTTGCAGGCAGAGAAACTGGTACGGAAGGTGAGCAAAAAGCCATCCATTTTCTAAAAGACTATTACCAGTCTATTGGAGTACAAGGAGGAAACAACAACAAGACTTATTTTCAAAACATGGTGCTTTCCACAAGACGAGGGAAAACCCTAAACGGCACCAACGTATTGGCATATATTCCTGGTAGTGACAAAAAAGATGAGGTTTTAGTGATCACCTCACACTTAGATCATATAGGGGTTGAACCCGATGGACAAATCAACAACGGTGCGGATGATGATGGCTCGGGCACAGTCGCCATGATGGAAATTGCTGAAGCTTTTCAAGAAGCCGTTGCAAACGGAGATGGGCCGCGAAGATCCATTTTATTTCTTCATGTGTCTGGAGAAGAAAAAGGATTGTTAGGTTCTAAATATTACACAGATCACCCAGTTTATCCACTCAAAAACACCGTGACCAACCTTAACATTGACATGATAGGACGTGTTGATTCCTTGCATCTGGACCAACCTGATTATCTATATTTAATTGGCTCGGACATACTTTCTGATGACTTACACGAGGTTTCTGAGGCTGCCAACCAAGCGTATGTTCAACTCAATTTAGACTATCGATACAACGACCCTACCACTTTGGTTTGGGAGCGAGGTCGCTATCGTGAAAACAACTATTACTACCGATCAGACCATTACCATTTTATCAAAAACAACATTCCTGCTATTTTCTACTTTAATGGCACCCATGCCGATTACCACGCTCCCACAGATACGGTCGAAAAAATTGATTATCATCTGCTCGAAAGACGCACAAAATTGATTTTCCATACAGCATGGGCGATCGCAAACAGAGAAGACCGCATTCGATTGGACAAAAAAAATAATGTAATCAAATGAAAACTTTTATCTTTTGTTTTGTTTTTAGTGCTATTGTAATGGGTCAGAAATACGAATCACAATCTTACGAGGTAGTAAAAAATCTTGAAAACGTGGAAGTTCGCTACTATCCACCTGCTGTCATGGCTGAGGTACAATCAGCTAAAAACTCCAATAATAATTTTTCTGATTTGTTTAGATACATTACAGGGAATAATGCTCGAAGTGAAGAAATTGCAATGACCACACCGGTTCACATGCAAAGTGATGAAAAAAACAACCGTATGGCATTTGTATTGCCTAAAAAATACAATCAAAATACTGCACCCATACCCACAGACTCAAACATAAAAATATACACCTCCAAATCTGGTTACTTTGCTGCCCTAAGATATGGTGGGTATAGCAATGAAACCAAGGTTCAAATGCATACCGAACAGTTACTAAATGAGTTGCAAAAGGAAGAAATCAAAACATTAGGTGAGGTTGTTGTATTATCATATGACAGCCCCTACAAGTTCTACAACCGACGCAACGAAGTCTTGGTGGAGGTTTCTTTTTAGGAAAACAAAAAAAGCAGTGCCAAAGACACCGCCTTTTGTTTTGAAATTCAAATGAATTTCTTACTTACTAATCGCTACTTTATCAGTTATAACCATATATATAGCCACAATTGGCAAGACAGCCAATACGATATGGAAATAAGAAACAAAGTCAGGGATTTCGCTCGCACATACAATGTAAGCGCCAAATAAATTTATGACGGCCAAAGAGCTGTAAATTTTAACAGCAGCAGATTTGGCAAGTTTTCCGCCATCATATGGCAACTTGTTGGGGATTGTCAAAATGCTTTGGATCACCCATAAAGAAGCAACAGCTAAGTGGATTGTCTCACTGTTGTCAGCATAAAAACCGAGTTCTGAAAAAACAACAAGAAGACCATATACAAAATAGCCGATGTTAAAATAAACCCTGTTTTTTTTAAGTACTCCAATAAGTGTAATGAGAATACACAACGAAGCAATGATAATTTGTGGTAACATGTTAGTTTGTTTTTTGTTAGTATCTAAAAGTAAAAAAAAAAATCGACACGTGACTTTTCATTAATAAACCATTACACAAAACAAAACATTTAAATTCACTAAAACGGATTGAATTTGACCGTATGATTGCTTAAAAGTTTGGTGTAAAATCTCCATAATAGGAATTATTTGTAACTTTAGTAAAATTCTAATATGGATCACGTTTCTTTATTATTTCAAATCATAGTATCGGTTTCGGTATATTTTGTGTGGATTTTTAGATACCATAATGTGGTTGCTGAATTCAAACAGTTTGGCTATTCAGATGTATTTAGAAATTTTGTTGGAGCAGCTAAAATGTCTATTTCAGCACTTCTAATTATAGGGCTGTGGTATAATGACATAACACAATATGCGGCTATTGGAATGGCTTTTTTCATGTTAAGCGCCCAGATTACCCATCTTAGGGTTAAAAACCCCTTCAAACAGCGGCTTCCCTCGTTGGTATTTCTATTGATGTCGTTGTTTGTTGCTGCTTTTGATTGTGGTTTAATCTAGTCAATGGAGCTAATTACCATTATTTCTGCCTTTACAGGCGTCTCTTTTATTGCCTATGGGATCAACTCTTTTATTTCAAAAAGAATGATTCGTGAATTTAAACGCTGGGGATTGGCAGATCAACGAAAAAAAATTGGTGCGTGTCAATTTATTGGCGGTCTAGGTTTAATGCTCGGGTTTGAATTTGACATTGCTGTAATCATCAGTACGCTTTTCATCATTGTCATGATGCTTGTTGCTATTGTTGTGAGAATTCGAATTAGAGACAACATCTCTGACATTTTGCCTGCCATTGCTTATATCCTATTGTGTGTAATGATTATTTATTTGCAGGTATACAGTTGATGGCAGCTTGCTAACACACCCTACCTAAAAGTGTTTGATAATGAGGTGCGATAAATGCCTTATTTGTTTTTTTGGACAGCTCCATTTCTAAACTATCTAAATAAATAACTCAGGGCGTTTAAAGAAGAAAACCCCTCGATATCTCGAAGGGTTTTTGATGGGTGGAAGACCGGTCTCGAACCGGCGACCTCTAGAACCACAATCTAGCGCTCTAACCAACTGAGCTACAACCACCATAACTGGCCGCAAATGTACGGGTTTTTACAATTTGCTTCAAAAAATTTTACAGCTATATCAAATCTGAAAGACTACCCACTCCCAATTGTCTTTGAGTGGTAAAACCTTCGGCGTAATTCACACCCACCAAGCGACCCAAATCGGCTGCACGGTTGCGAATACTTTCTAAAAAATTCTTACTGCTAATAGGCGTTTCAGGCTCATCTGAATTTGGATCGTAAAACTGAGACGCATAGGCCTGAACTGCTTTTAATTTTTGCTCCATAAAACCACTTATATCCACAGCAAAATCAACAGCATCGTTGTTCCATTGCATATAATGATAGACTTGTTTTGGACGCCAAGGGTCTTGAAACTTTCCACCGTCATGGGATTCAATCTTTTGCAACCCACTCAAAAAACAAGCTTCATGAACAAGAGCTGCCGCACGGCCATGATCGATATGTCGGTCGTTTTGGGCATTGCATAACACCCAACGGGGACGATACTTTCGAATTACACGGATCACTTCCATTTGATGAGCTTCATCATTTTTGAAAAAACCATCCCTAAAGCCAAGATTTTCCCTAAGCTTTACCCCTAGGATATCAGCTGCTTGGGCGGCTTCTTTATCTCTGATTTCTGCAGTTCCTCGAGTCCCCAATTCACCTCTTGTGAGATCTATAATACCCACACTTTTATTAAAGGAAATTTCTTTGAGTAAAGTACCTCCACAGCCCAACTCTACATCATCGGGATGGGCACCAAAAGCGAGTATATCAAGGCCTGTTGTCATGTTTAACTTTTTATCCAATTAAGAATTTTTTCATCGTCTGGTTGGGTTCGAGGCCCTACAACATCAACCAGTTGTCCTTCTTCGTCTATAAGGTACTTTTGAAAATTCCAGCTCACACTAGAATCTCTGAGGCCATTCTTGTTTTTCTGAGTCAAAAATTGATATACAGGGTGCTTTTTACTTCCTTTTACATTTATTTTTGACATCATTGGAAAGCTCACACCATAATTTTTTTCACAAAAAGTATTAATATCCTCATTTGTTCCAGGCTCTTGCCAAAGGAAATTATTGGACGGAAATCCGATTACAACAAAACCACTGTCTTTGAATCTGTCATAAAGTGCTTGTAGTTTTTTGTATTGGGGGGTTAAGCCACATTTAGATGCCGTATTGACCACCATAATTTTCTTTCCTTTGAGTGAACTGAAATCAAAATCGTCACCGTTAATATCAGCAACTACATATTGGTAAATACTTGTGTTCATAATTTTATTTTGGGCCTGAAATGAGGATGTCATACAACAAAAAACCCCGACCCAAGTCGCAATCTTTTTCATTCTTTTTTAGACAAAAGTATTAAATCTCAAACAAGTCGGGTTATTTGAAGAAAAACCTATACAATTTCTGCGCTCAAGCCTGCATCCAAAAGACGCAAACACTTGGGTTCTAGCTCTGCATAACTTCCTGATTTTACTGTGCATTTGCCATTGTAATGAACAATCAGCGCACACTGTTCAGCTTGTTCGGGCGTATGCTCACAAACGGTAATCAAAGTAGCAATCACGTGGTCAAAAGTATTCACGTCATCATTAAACAACACAATCTCGTGCTCTCGCTGAGTGTCAACAAGAACATCGGTTTCGGCTTGCGTTTGCTCGTCGTTTTGATGAAAACGAATATTCACAGTCATGAAGATACATAATTTAAGCATATCCAACGATCTAATTGAGCCACTGAAACCTGTGTTAAGTAGTTTTGAACACAAACTTTATGAAGAAATTCTACATCTGATTCAAAAAACCCACTGAGTAATAAAGTTCCTCCTTTACGAAGTTTGTTTGCGTAGTGGGGTAAGTGTTCCAACAGCACATTTCGGTTGATATTTGCCATAATCAAATCATAATTTGAATCTGTCTTTTCAATATCCCCACAACTTGCAACAACCTTGTCGCCACAATGGTTTCTCAATGCGTTTTCTGTGGTGTTTTCCACACACCAAGGCTCGATATCAAACGCATCTACATGAAGCGCACCTCTTTGAGCTGCTACGATGGCCAATATCCCTGTCCCACAGCCCATGTCTAACACTTTTTGCGCCTGAACATCTAACTCCAATATCGACTCTAACATCAAACGAGTTGTTTGGTGATGTCCTGTGCCGAAAGACATTTTGGGTTCAATGATTAACTCATAAGGTGTTTGGGTGGGTGGGTGAAAAGGAGCGCGAATGGTGTATTCACCCACTACGATAGGTTGAAAAGACGCCTCCCATTGGGCATTCCAGTTTTCCATAGGAATGCTGTGTACTGAGTGGGAAACTTTAAAATTTGGGTCAGACAAAAGCTCAAGATTTTCTATATGGAATTGAGACCAATCTTCACTTCTTATATAAGCATTTAGACCCAATGCGGTTACTTCAAAACTTTCACATACCGTCTGGCTAAGTTGAGCCAAAAGAAGTTCTGTCCCCAACGAATGAGGAGAAACTACAAATTGTATTTCGTAGTAAAAACTAGGATTTGAATCCATTGACTATGGCTGCAAAGTCAGTTGCATTGAGTGAGGCTCCCCCAATCAAACCGCCATCAACATCAGGTTTGGCAAAAATTTCAGCGGCATTGGCAGGCTTGACACTTCCTCCGTAAAGAATAGATACGGATTGTGCGCAGTCATTTCCATATTGATCTACTAATAACTGACGTATAAAAGCATGCATCTCTTGAGCTTGTTCGGGGCTGGCAGTTTCACCAGTTCCAATAGCCCAAACAGGCTCATAAGCCAAAACGATGTGTTCCCATGATTCTGCAGGTAAATCAAATAAAGCGTTACGCAATTGGCTTTCGACTAAATCAAAATGCTTGTTTTGTTGACGATCCGATAATTCCTCCCCAAAACAAAAGATAACTTCCAAATTATTTTTCAAGGCTGCTTGAACTTTTTCTGCCAAAAGTGAATCGTTTTCACCAAAGTACGCTCTGCGTTCAGAGTGGCCCAAAATAACGTGCTGGACGCCCACACCTAACAACATAGACGCAGATATTTCACCTGTAAATGCGCCACTTTCGGCTTGATGCATGTTTTGAGCAGCCACACTTATACGGCTGCCATTAGTTGCCTGAGTGGCTTGTGATAAATGAATAGAAGTAGGTGCTATAATAACTTCCACATTAGGGTCTAAGTCTTGTTCAAGTAGTTCTTCAATAAGAGCGTCCGTTTCGGTCGCTGTTTTGTTCATTTTCCAGTTTCCTGCAACAATATGCTTTTTCATATAACGAGTTTTTAAGTTGATTTAATTTTAGGATCTAAATAAATATAAATTTGATCGACTAAGAGGTTGATTAAGATAAATAGAGATGACACGGTCAAAACAGAACCCATAAGTACTGGTACATCCAATACGTTCAAGGAATTGACAATTTCTTTGCCGATTCCATTCCAACCAAAAATATATTCTACAAAAACAGCTCCTGCGAGCATGCTGGCAAACCAACCAGACAGAGCTGTTACCACAGGGTTCAGTGCATTTTTAACAACATGACGCCAAAGCACTTGTGCTTCGGTTAGACCTTTGGCGCGTGCAGTTCTTACATAATCTCGGCTCCATTCGTCTAGCAATGCATTTCGCATCAGTTGCGTAACTACGGCAAGTGGACGAATACCTAATACCAATGATGGTAATATCAGATTTTTCCATGCAATATGAAATGAAGTACCCATGTCGTCTAATTCATAAAGGCTGCCTGTCATATTCAAGCCTGTGTAAGACTGTAGTAAAAATCCAAAAATCCATGCCGCTAGAATTGCACTAAAGAAAGAGGGGGTACTCATTCCGATGGTGCTAACCCACTGTATCAATCGGTCGAGCCAGGTATTGACACGTATGGCAGAGAGGACACCCAGAAGCAGCCCCAAAATAATTGCGATTAGCAAGGCAGCTATGGCCAAAACAACGGTATTTGGCAAGGTATCGGCAATGATTTGACTTACACCCATATCGTTTTTTTGGTAGGATTCACGTAGGTATGGCCACTTAATCACCAAAGCTTTGGATTGAAAATCAAGAAGGGGTGTGTAATGATAGTTTCCTGTATCCAAGCTGTTAAAACCACCCCCTTTAGGGTGCCAAGAAATGAGGCTTAAGTCATTCAGATAGCTCGTATATTGCTTGAATATAGGTTGATCAAAACCATATTTTTTTTGAATCAATGCCAGCTCTTCACTGTTTTCGTTTTGACCCAGCATCATCTGGGCAGGGTCACCAGGCATCACAGAAAACAAAAAGAAAATTACCGTAGCAACACCCCAAAGGGTGGCAAAAAAAGTAAGGAGTTTTTTTAGTATTCTCATATGGCCTCCATATGGATCAGGGCGAACAAGGCGTAATTTATCATGTCTTGATAATTGGCTTCTAACCCTTCACTAACCAATGTTATTCCGTCGTTGTCTTCGATTTGCTTAACTCTTAGCAATTTTTGTAAAATCAAGTCGGTTAGCGAACTCACTCTCATATCACGCCAAGCCTCGCCATAGTCATGGTTTTTTGCCTCCATTAAGGCTTTGGTTTGGGCCAACTGGTGTGTGTAGTGATTCATAACTGTTTCAGCATCCATGTCAGGTTGTTCAGCAACTCCTTGTTCGAGCTGAATGATTGCCATAACACAGTAATTGACAATTCCAATAAATTCTGACACTTGTCCCTCTTCAACCTTTTGAGTTTTGTTTTTCTGCAAGGTGCGTATC
This sequence comes from Flavobacteriaceae bacterium, assembly GCA_016780065.1. Taxonomy (GTDB): domain Bacteria; phylum Bacteroidota; class Bacteroidia; order Flavobacteriales; family Flavobacteriaceae; genus UBA724. The sequence continues at coordinate 38,659 of JADHML010000005.1, read as the reverse complement.
CGCTGGGCTTTTATAAAAATCTGATCAGTTAGGGAAGGAGTTCTTAAAATACGCCATGCGCAACCATAATCGTGCATTTTCTTTTCAAATAAAGCTTGGCAAAGTGCCACGGCAGCGTCGTATTGTTGGCTGGTATTGGACAAGGTTTAAACTTTTGCGTAAATTTCGATCAAATTTAATCATTTCTTATCTTATTTACCTGACGAATTTATGTTTAGCTTAAATTGCAACGGACGACTTGTCAATCTCGACCAGCCCAAAATTATGGGCATTCTCAATGTGACCCCAGATTCATTTTTTGACGGAGGTCAGTTTGAAAACATTGAACTACTTGTACAACAAGCGACAAAGCTGATCGATAAAGGTGCTGATTTTTTGGATATTGGCGGTGCTAGCTCAAAGCCTGGAGCAATTCCTGTTCCAGAAAAGGAAGAATTGCAGCGAGTATTACCTGCCATACAAGCTGTCTTAGACAAACATCCAGATGCGATAGTTTCCATTGATACAACTAGGAGTCGTGTAGCAACAGAAGCTGTAAAAGCGGGAGCGATGCTTGTCAATGATATTTCTGCTGGAAACTCAGACTCCAAAATGCTTGAGGTTGTTGGTGATTTGGGAGTCCCATACATTGCTATGCACATGCAAGGAACCCCACAAAACATGCAAAACAACCCACAATACAAAAATGTATGGATCGAGATCCAACACTTGTTGGCTCAAACCATTGAAAAAGCTTACAGCAAAGGCATTGATGATGTAATTATCGACCCTGGGTTTGGGTTCGGAAAGACGGTTTATCACAATTTTGAACTGTTAAAACACCTAGAAGAATTTCGCCATCTGAACACCCCTATTCTTGTAGGACTTTCAAGAAAATCTATGATACAAAGAGTACTTGGAGTGTCCGCTCAAGAGGCTCTCCATGGCAGTTCTGTTTTACACACCCTGGCGCTTTCCAAAGGAGCTCATATACTTCGCGTACACGATGTGAAAGAGGCGAAAGAGGTGGTGCAACTGGTAAATCAAGTACATAACCCCGAAAAAAGAATTGATTCAAAAACATAGGTAGTTCCAATTTTAGTAGTTTTATAAAAAATTTAATTTGAATCCACTCGACTTTCTAGACATCCGCATCATTGATATTTTAGATATTGTATTGGTAGCCATCTTGCTTTACTATGTATACAGATTGGTCAAAGGAACTGCAGCTATCAATATTTTTATAGGGATTGTGATTGTCTATCTTATATGGAAGGTTACTGATGTATTACAAATGAAGGTCCTTAGTAATATTTTAGGTGGGTTTATCAGTGTCGGAGTTTTTGCATTGATTGTGGTTTTTCAGCAGGAAATCCGAAAGTTGTTGTTATTGGTAGGGTCTTCGAATCTGGCCAATCGCAGAAACATCAAACGTTATTGGAATTTTATCACCAATAAGCGTGTTTCTCAAAACAATGTTGCGGATCGATTGGTCAAAGCATGTGCGCAGCTTAGCACTCATAAAGTAGGTGCATTGATGGTTCTTGAGCGCAATACCAGTATGGATTTTGTGAGAACCACAGGCGACGAAGTAGATATGGAGGTTTCTGTACCCGTTCTAGAAAGTATTTTTTTTAAGGGAGGACCCTTACATGATGGAGCGATTATTATAGATCACAACCGGATTACTGCGGCGCGTGTTGCACTTCCGCTCAGCGACCAAAAAAACATTCCTTCTAGGTACGGACTTCGACATAGGGCTGCTTTGGGAATTACAGAAAAAACAGATGCTACAGCTTTAGTAGTATCTGAGGAAAGCGGCAACATTTCTTATCTAAAGAATGGAGAGTTTGTGCCCTTTGATTCCCATGAACAACTTCAAGAAATCATTGAGGAAGATCTCAGTTAGGCAATTTCTTCTTTCTTGCTAAACTGTACTTCGTAAAGCTTTCGATAGTATCCATTCTTTTTTCTCAGAAGCTGTTTATGGGTGCCTATTTCAACGATATTCCCTTTGTCCAAAACAATAATCTTGTCTGCTCGCTGAACGGTTACCAAACGATGTGCAATTACAATCGCCGTTTTATCTTTTGTAACTTGCTCTGTAGCATTTTGAATTAAACGCTCAGCATCTGTGTCAACTGAAGAAGTCGCTTCGTCTAAAACAAGAAGAGCAGGCTTGCTCACATAAGCTCTTAAAAAAGCAATCAATTGACGTTGACCTCCCGAAAGAAGGGCGCCTCGTTCCTTAACATTGTAGTGGTATTGACCAGGTAAGTTCATGATAAAATCATGTACGCCTATTTTCTTGGCCGCCTCTACCACCATTTCTTCAGTGATGTTCGAATCCCAAAGAGTAATGTTGTTGTAGATAGAATCTGCAAACAAGAATACGTCCTGAAGCACAATGGCAATGTTACTCCTCAATGAGGACAGCGTAAAATCTTTAATGTCAGTATCATCAATTTTTATAACCCCTTTTTGGATGTCATAAAAGCGTCCCAAAAGGTTGATGATTGTGGTTTTACCCGCTCCGGTAGCGCCAACAATCGCAACCGTGTCACCGGGAGCCACCTCAAAGGATATGTTTTTTAAAACCGGTTCATCAGCTTTGTAAGCAAAATCTACATTTTGAAATTGCAAGGTACCCTTGAGCTGACCTGCTTCGATCGAACCTGAATCTTGGATATGACTGTCTGTGTCCATCACTCCAAAAACACGTTGCACAGCTACCATACCCATTTGTAGGGTGTTAAACTTGTCGGCAATCTGACGTAGAGGTCTAAAAAGCATTTGGGAGAGTTGGATAAACAAGAAGATAGCCCCCAATGTGATGCCATTGGCTTGGGCAACAACTTGTAAACCTCCATACCACACCAACAAGCCTATTGTAATAGAGGTTGAAAGTTCGGCAATAGGAAAAAAGATAGAGTTGTACCATACGGTTTTTAACCATGCTTTTTTATGTCGCTCGTTGATGGCTTGAAAAGCCCTAAACTCTTGTTGTTCACGTGCAAAAAGTTGAACGATTTTCATCCCTGAAATACGTTCTTGAACAAATGAATTGAGATTGGCTACTTGGGTTCTAACATCATCAAAGGCAAATTTCATTGCCTTTTGGAATTTTCGTGTAGCAAAAAGAATCAAAGGGAGAACAGCAAACACAATCAATGAAAGTTTCCAACTGACACTGAGCATCACAACCACCACGATAATCATTTTGAGCAAATCTGCAATAATCATAAACAAACCTTGACTGAATATTCCAGCAATGGTTTCGATATCATTTACAGCTCTAGTCACCAATCGACCAACGGCTGATTTGTCAAAAAAAGCCATCCTAAAGCCAATCAACTTTTTAAAGAGTTGAGTACGAAGATCATAAACAACTTGCTGACCTAACCAATTGGCATAATAGATGAAAGAAAATTGGAAAATAACTTCCATCAATAAAACCCCACCCATCATAGCAATCAAAACGAGCATTCCCTCATAGTCTTTTAGGGTGATATAATCATCAACCGTTATTTTTAATAAATAAGGGTTGAGTGTCGAAAAAGCTGACAGAAGTATGGCTGCCGTTAACACAAACAAAAAAGTGAATTTGTATGGACGTGTGTAACGCATCAACCTTTTAAAAAGGGAGGTGTCTAATATTGAACCGCTAGCCTTAGGACGCATGGTTCACAAATATAGTGTTTGGATAATCAATTTGAGTTAAGTACAAACCGTGAGCAGGAACAGAGTAACCCGCCTGACTGCGTGACCTACTGATGAGTACTTGTTCAAATCCTTCTAAAGTCAATTTTCCTAAACCCACTTCAATAAGTGTGCCTACAATGGCACGCACCATATTTCTTAAAAATCGGTTTGCACTGATATAAAACACCCAGTCAGATCCATTCCTTACCCACTCGGCATTTGTGATGTTACAATCGTAAGTTTTTACATCTGTTTTGGACTTGGAAAAACATTTAAAATCTGTGTGACTGAGCAACAATTTAGCAGCTTGGTTCATGGAAGAGATGTTCAAAGGTTTCCCTAAACTATACGCATAAGAGACTAAAAAAGGGTTTTTAGCAGTGGTTAAGCGATACTCATAAGAACGAGATGTGGCGTCGAAACGAGCATGTGAGTCGTTGTGAACTAAGCGAATCGCCTTTATGGCAATGTCTTTAGGTAAAAACTGATTGAGCCTGTACTTAAAATTTTCTTTGATAGGGTCTTTTACGTCTACATGAGCAAAGATTTGGCGCGCATGCACCCCAGCATCTGTGCGTCCAGCCCCTATAACAGTTGTTGTTTCACCCAGCAATTTAGTTAGTCCGTCTTCTAGTGTAGATTGTATGCTAACACCATTAGGTTGTCGCTGCCATCCGTGATAGGCAGAACCGTCATATGAAAGTTCAATAAAATAGCGCAAGGAATACTACTTTTGTTTTGCAAAGATATTGTTTCTAATCAAGCTCTTGAAGTTGTTTTAAATGAAAAAAATACTTCTCCTTTCAGACACTCATGGACATATGGACTCGCATATTTTAAAATATGTAAGTCAAGCAGATGAAGTTTGGCATGCGGGAGACATCGGAGATTTTTCAGTAACTGATGCTTTACAAAAAACAAAACCCCTGAGAGCTGTTTATGGAAATATAGACGGCTCAGAAATCCGAACAGAATTTCCAGAAAGTCTTTTTTTTGAATGTGAACAAGTAAAGGTATATATGAGACATATAGGAGGTAGACCCGGTCGATACTCCAAAGGTGTTTCGGAACTACTCATTCAAAAAAAACCGAAGCTGTTTGTTTGTGGACATTCTCATATTCTCAAAGTACAATTCGATAAAAAACATCAAACCCTTTATCTCAATCCAGGTGCTGTGGGTAAAAAAGGATTTCATAAAATCAGAACCCTATTGCGCTTTACCCTTGATCAAGGAGATATCAAAGATCTGGAAGCCATTGAGTTAGCGCCCAGAAAATAAGCGTTTCCAAACACCCCGCCATCTTAAACGCCTTATAAAGATTCCTTCTTTTTTGTTAACTAAAAAATAGAGATTGTTTGATTTCGCTTTAAAATAGGTTCGATGAGCTCGACACAATGTCCTAACGTTAAAGGATTGTTGTTTGAATGTCGCCAACATACTCAATAAATACCCGTAGCGAAGCGCATAAAACACCTCCATATGTTTTGGTGAGGTATACCCAGATCCTGTAGGTCTGAGGTGTTTTACTTTGAGGTTTGGGTCAGTAATGGTTTCCCAACCATGATATTGTGACAACAAAACATCGAGAGTGTCCCAACCTAGGGCTTCCCTGAGACCTCCTATCTGATCTAAACATTTTTTTCTGTAAGCTTTAATGGGGCCGCGAATATGATTCGGGTTTGATATGCTCTCATCTATCCAAGCACCATCCTCATCTATCACTTGAAGTACCCCAGCAAACATTCCAAGGTTTGATTGATTCTTAAACCGTTCCAACATGCGCATCAAGTAATCAGGAGGAAAAACAAGGTCTGCATCGAACTTACATATAACATCGCAATCAGAGACAAAATTCAATCCATGCTTCCATGCCCGAATTACTTTGGCGCCAGGCAAATGTTGATCAGATGATTGTGTCTTTATATTGAGTAACCATGGATGTTTGTGTGAATAGGAAGCTATAATATCAGATGTTTCATCTGTAGAATTATCGTCTACAACACACAACACATCTGGTAATCGAGTCTGAGAGACCAAAGAATCCAAAGTGTCTTTGATAAAGGCAGCTTCGTTATGAGCAGGGATGATGATACCAATTTTCATGTTACAGAATCCATGGTTCTTTCAGCATACACAATGTAGTAGCGTGGTGTAAACCAACGAAGTAAAGGGCGAATACCTAGCGTAAAACGTCCTGGGTTGGTCCATTTTTCTGAAGCTACAATGCGCCAGCCCGCTTTTTCTAGCAACCAGTCGAATTGCCATGATTCAAACTCGTGATAATGTCTGTCTCTTAGGTCTGATTTGCTTCGATAGGCAGCAGCAAACCATAGTCTTAGCGGCACACTGACCACCAATTTAGGAGCTTTTATTGCTTTAAGTAATGGATAGGGCGAGACTAGGTGTTCAAGTATTTCAAAAGCAGTAACCACATCGTATTTTGAGTTCTTAACTGCAGAAAAGTTTACATCAAGATCCTCTCCATGTGTGTTATGAACGTCATGTCCTAGAGCTTTTAGTTTAAGAGCCAGCGGGTTTTCAATACCAATATCCAGAATTACAGACTTTTCCCGCACATATTGCTCGAAGAAAGACAAGGTTTTCTTATATCTTTTTTTAGGAGTATATCTATACATAACTATCTAATACGATCTGAAGCCCTTACCAAGTCCTCGTCGCGCTTTATGGCTTTATTAGCCATGACCAATAACAGCATATAAAACAGATAGACAAGCATGGGAGCCATATGTAATAAATCGGCTTTTTCTAATTTGACATAACCTATAATATGAATTGCCCATACAACAAGGGTAGCGGCTATCAACAAACGGTTTAACACAAACTGCAACTGTCGGTTTTTAAATAAAAAAACAACTGCCACAGGGCCTGCGGTCATCAAGACAAACACAATAAGCATTAAATAATGTTGATCGTAAGCAACCTCTTGAGCGCTGAATAGCAGGCGTTTGGGATAAAATATCAGACCCAGACCTTGAAGAAGTGCAGAAAGAATCAAATAGAGGGATTGTATGCGTTGTATCATTAGTGAAATTTCGTTTAAAAATAAAAAAAGTTGTATATTCGCTACAAGAATTCAGCCCCCTTTCATAGAATTCTTTTATTCCTTTTTTTATATTATCCACTCAACACATATAATGTTTGAAATTTCTGAACTAAAAGCAAAAAAGCTTCCTGAATTGCAGGAACTAGCCAAATCCCTCGGTGTAAAACCTATTACTGGCCTTAAAAAACTCGATTTAGCATACAGCATTATCGACCATATGTCGAGACTTCCTGATACTAAAGAGGAAAACCAAGAGCAGAGTAAAGAAGCTAAATCTTCTGAAGAAGATGAAAAGGCCAAAACAAAACAAGAGAACAAACCGCCTCAACGTCAGCGTTCCAAGCAAAAATTCCAAAATCAAAATCGCAAAAACGACCATAATAATGGGGACAAAGAGCAAAAACGCTCTAATGGGGTAGATAAAAACATGGACAAAAGCGAAAACAAACACAACAAAGACACTAGAAATCGCTACCGTCAACCAGATTATGAGTTCGATGGCATTATTGAAAGCGAAGGTGTCCTAGAAATGATGAACGAAGGTTACGGCTTTTTACGCTCATCAGATTACAACTATTTATCATCTCCTGACGATATTTATGTTTCTCAATCTCAAGTCCGTTTGTTTGGTTTAAAGACGGGAGACACCGTTTTGGGGCACGTAAGACCCCCAAAAGAGGGGGAGAAATATTTCCCCTTAATAAAGGTCTCGCTTATTAATGGTCTCACACCCGATGTGGTAAGAGATCGTGTTTCATTCGAACACCTTACCCCTCTTTTTCCAAATGAAAAATTCAATATTGCTGAAAAACAAAGCACCATATCTACAAGGATTATGGATTTGTTTTCACCCATTGGAAAAGGACAAAGGGGTATGATTGTATCTCAACCTAAGACGGGAAAAACTATGTTGCTTAAAGACGTCGCAAACGCAATTGCGGCCAATCATCCAGAGGTATATCAGATTATTCTGCTCATTGATGAAAGACCTGAGGAAGTAACAGATATGCAACGTAACGTAAAAGGAGAGGTAGTAGCCTCTACTTTTGACGAACCTGCAGATCGCCATGTTAAAGTTGCTAATATTGTTTTGGAGAAGGCAAAAAGATTGGTAGAGTGCGGACATGATGTGGTCATCCTTTTGGATTCTATTACTCGCCTTGCACGAGCATACAATACTGTTCAGCCAGCATCTGGTAAAATCTTAAGTGGTGGAGTTGATGCCAATGCCTTACACAAACCCAAGCGCTTTTTTGGAGCAGCAAGAAATATTGAAAATGGAGGATCACTCTCTATCATCGCAACAGCTTTGACAGAAACAGGCTCTAAAATGGATGAGGTAATTTTCGAAGAGTTTAAAGGAACTGGAAACATGGAACTACAATTGGATCGACGCATCTCGAATCGACGTATCTTCCCTGCCATTGATTTGGTTTCTTCAAGCACACGTCGTGACGACATGCTTCTCGACGAAAATACAGTTCAACGTATGTGGATTATGCGAAAATATCTTGCTGATATGAATCCTGTGGAAGCCATGGAATTTATTGAAGATCGTATCAAACGTACCCACAACAACGAAGAGTTTTTGATTTCGATGAATCAATAAACTTAAAATAAGCATAAAACAAAAAAGGCTTCCCTCGGGAAGCCTTTTTTTATGGATGTGTTTTTTTACTACAATGAAGCAGCGTGCTTAGTCAATTTTGACTTTAGGTTAGCCGCCTTGTTGGCATGAATGATATTTCGTTTGGCCAACTTATCAATTTTAGAAACCAAGTCTGGCAATGCTTTTTGAGCTTGCTTTTTGGTTGTGAGCTCCTGAAACTTACGAATGGCGTTTCTCGTAGTTTTGTGCTGTAGACGATTGCGTAAACGCTTGGTTTCGTCAGAACGGATGTTTTTTAATGCAGACTTATGATTAGCCATAATTTATATTTTGTAGCCCGTAGGGGAATCGAACCCCTCTTACCAGGATGAAAACCTGGCGTCCTAGCCGATAGACGAACGGGCCTATTATTGCGGTTGCAAATGTAAATGATAGATTAGAAACTTGCAACAGTAAAAAAATAAAAAAATCAATACGCTTTTGCAAACAAGACGCGCTGATTTGATGGTGCGCCACTGAAAACGCAAACACCCTCCTCTGATGGGTTGTTTAAAGGGATGCATCTTATTGTCGCCTTGGTTTCTTGTTTAATCTTGTTTTCTGTTTCGGTAGTCCCATCCCAATGTGCAGACACAAATCCACCTTTTTCCTTTAGTACTTTTTTAAAGTCTGTGTAGCTATCTACTTCCGTGATGTGGTCATTTCTAAACGTAAGCGCACGATCAAATAGGTTTTGTTGTATTTCGTCTAATAGACCTGCGACATGAGTTGCCAAACCTTCTTGAGCAACAAAAGATTTGCTTAGGTTGTCCCTACGCGCTAATTCAACTGTGCCCTTCTCAATGTCTTTGGGCCCTATCCCAATACGAAGTGGGACTCCTTTGAGCTCATATTCATTGAACTTGAAACCTGGTTTGTGAGTATCCCGACTGTCTAGATGTACCCTAATACCTGCCTCTTTTAGTGACTTAGCAAGCTCAGAGGCTGCATCAATCACACGGCTGCGTTCCTCCTCCCCTCGATAAATAGGCACCACAACTACTTGATGTGGAGCTAGGTTGGGAGGCAATACCAATCCTTGATCATCACTGTGCGTCATAATCAGAGCGCCCATCAAACGTGTAGACACACCCCATGAGGTGGCCCAAACATGCTCTAAACCACCTTCTTTGTTTGCAAATTTTACATCAAAAGCCTTTGCAAAATTTTGACCTAAAAAATGTGAAGTTCCAGCCTGAAGTGCCTTACCATCTTGCATCAAGGCTTCTATACAATAGGTCTCAACAGCACCTGCAAAGCGCTCACTTTCTGATTTAGTACCTTGAATCACTGGGATTCCCATAAAGCCTTCAACAAAACGTGCATAAACATCATTCATTAAGACAGCTTCGTCTAAAGCTTCTTGTTTGGTAGCATGAGCCGTATGTCCCTCTTGCCATAAAAACTCAGCGGTCCGCAAGAAAAGACGTGTTCGCATTTCCCAACGAACAACATTTGCCCATTGATTGAGTAAAATGGGTAGGTCTCTGTAGGACTGAATCCAGTTTTTGTATGTATTCCAAATGATTGCCTCGCTCGTTGGACGAACGATCAGCTCTTCTTCTAGCTTGGCTTTGGGATCAACACGCAGCTTTCCTGCATGATCAGGGTCATTTTCTAGCCGATAATGAGTTACAATTGCGCATTCTTTGGCAAAGCCTTCAGCATTTTTCTCTTCTGCTTCAAACAAACTTTTTGGAACAAATAATGGGAAATAGGCGTTGGAGTGACCTGTTTCTTTAAACATGCGATCCAGCTCCGCCTGCATACGTTCCCAAATAGCATAGCCATAAGGCTTGATGACCATACAGCCTCGAACCGCTGCATTTTCTGCTAAGTCAGCTTTAACGACCAATTCGTTGTACCACTTCGAGTAATCTTGGCTTCTTTTTGTTAAATTGTTACCCATAAACTATTTTGGCATAAATTTTGGTTATGAACCATGTGTTAGGCAAATCTAACTAAATTTACAGAGTTGAACACTAATTTTTATGAAATGAAACCACAACCCACCATTCGACAAATGACCATCTTATCTATAATGTCCTTATCGATGTTACTTATTGGATGTGGTTCCTTTGAGACTGTTTCATATTACAATGATGGCATTTATGGTGATGAGGCAATGACTCATCAAAAACCTAATAAAACCACCAACGGAAATTATTACAAAAAGTATTTCGATCAAAAAATGGATAAGGCTGATCAAGATTCCGTTTTATTTACAGACCCTGCAGGTTATAGCAACACACAAGTTGATGAGCCTGACAACACTCAACAACAAACTTATGGGAATTGGGGCGATCAAACAGATCAAATAAATATTACCATAAACGGGTATTCCCCATATCATTTTAGTTATTCTCCCTACTACAACTATCACTACTGGGATGTGCATTATCGTCCATGGTGGAGACACCGCTACAGACCTTGGCGATCATGGTCTTATTACCATCATCCTAGCTATTATTACAGTTGGTATCACCATTATACCCCCTATTATTACGGACACCACCCTTACCACTACCCTACTTATTACAACAATTACAACCGTAATTACGGCTACCAACCTTCAGGTGTTGTTTACAGCAAATCTAAAGGGCGACGCGGGAGTGCAAGTACTGCTTCACCTAGGAATTCTATTACCCCACGAAGTGTATCCGAATACTCATATGGTTCCTCTACTGATTCGAGTTCTTCGTCTAGGCGTTACGAATCTACAAATAGGGATGTTTCAGGAAGGGAGAACAGGTCAGCTTCAACAAATACAGAAGGAAGATCGACATCAAACTTTATGAATCGTGATTATTCAAACCGTCGTATATCAAAACGTGAAGATGGAAGAAAAACAGTGAGTGCTGGTCGGTCAAACAACAGCGGTAGCAATTATCAAGTGCGATCTTACAGAGTAAACACTACCAGTAACAAGGCATCACAGAGTAGTCAAAGTTCGAAATACACATCACAAAGATCACAATCTAACTACAGCCCTACGTACAAAAGCTCGAACTCTCGATCTAGCTCTCCTTCTTACAGTTCTGGACGTTCTAGGTCAAGTTCATCATCTAGCGGACGGTCGTCTTCAGGGTCTTCACGATCCTCAAGCAGTGGAAGAAGGTAAAAAAATAAGAAAAGAAGATTATGAAACAATTGTTTGTTATCCTGTTTGCAGGTTTGGGTATCTTTTATAGTCAAGCACAAAACCTTGAACATGTTCGTTTTTTTACTCAAGATGAACTTGGTGGGTCTGCGCGTTTTCAGGCGCTTTCTGGTGCCTTTGGAGCTTTGGGTGGAGACTTGTCATCCATAATGGTCAATCCTGCCGCCTCTAGCGTATTTCAACACATTGAATTTGGAGGAAGTATTGGTTTTATCAATACAAATAACAGAGCCAATTATTTTGGAACCAAAACGACAGATGACGATCTTCAGTTAGAGCTAAATCAACTCGGAGCTGTGATTGTATTGGAAAATGCTGGAAATGGTGCTTGGAAAAAATTGGCTTTTGGAGTGAACGCAGAGATGAAAAACTCATTTGACAATTCTATAAACATACAGGGGCTTAACAACCAACATGGCTTAGATGAATATTTTTTGAACTATGCCGCTGGCACTGATTTTGAGGAGTTAAGGGTGTTTGATGGAAAAACCATATCTGGGCGTTATGCCTACTTAGGCAGCAATCAGGGTTTTGGTTACCAACAAGCATTTTTGGGTTTCCAATCTTATATATTTGACTACGAATCTGATACAAATTCATATGTTTCTAGTGCTTTGTACGATAGTGTAAACCACAACCACCAATACCAAAGCAGAGGAAACCACTGGGCGATTGCCTTGAATTTTTCGGCTCAGTACAAAGATTGGTTGATTCTTGGTACAAATATTAACATCCACACCATTGAGTTGACACAACAGACTAAAACGGTAGAAAATGGTTACTTAAATGAGTCCTATCTGAAAGAGGTTTACTTTGAAAATTATTTAAGTACTTTCGGAGGTGGAGTTTCTCTACAATTTGGAGCCATTTTAAAACCCTCTAAATCTTTGCGAATCGGATTGAATTATACAACACCAACATGGTATTCTTTGGATGAGGAGCTTACACAATACATCGAAACCATCAATACAGATGAAGAAAACACACGATTTGACCGATTTATCAACCCCAATGTGGTCAATGTGTATGAAGAGTACACCATCAAAAGTCCAGCTCAGTTTAGAAGCAGCATAGCCTATGTGTTTGGCAGGCAAGGGTTGGTTTCCTTTGACTATATGCGTAAGAACTATCAGGATTCGAATATTGGGCCTAGCGACAATGATCTTTTTAGAGAGATCAACAATCAGATAGAAAGTCAATGGGATGTTGGAAACAGTTATCGATTTGGAACAGAATGGCGCTTGGGTGGCATCAGCCTTCGGGGCGGGTATCACATGGACGAGTCTCCTTACACCAACACAGAATCTTTTGGAGACCTTACTGGTTTTTCCCTTGGGTTGGGCTTTAATTTTGGTAATAACACATTCGATATTGCTTATGTCAACAGCGAAAGAAACAGCAAACACCGACTCTACGATGTAGGTCTGACCGATACGGCTCAAATCAACAGTTCTGTATCAAGAATTACCCTTGGCATGAACTTTAAATTTTAAAAAAATCGAAGTTGATACTTAAATTTTGAATTAAGTATATTTGTGTTAGAAATTATTGCAATGAAAATCGATAGAATTTTAGAGGATACCTTGACAGATTTAAATGGAGACGATCATGTTGGAGGCGCCATAGACACTCCCTTACGTGATGATGCATTTGAACTTTCTGACGCAGAAAAAATCAAACGTATCGAAAAAGACATGGCGAACATCTTAGAAACACTCGGTATGGACATGACCGATGACAGCCTTAGAGGCACTCCTAGACGAGTGGCTAAAATGTTTGTAACAGAAATTTTTGGAGGACTTCATCCTGATCGAGCACCCAAAGCTTCCACTTTTGACAACAAGTACAAATATGGTCAGATGCTCGTAGAAAAAAACATCACCCTCTACTCTACTTGCGAACATCACTTGCTTCCCATAGTAGGTAAGGCTCATGTAGCTTATATTTCCAATGGCACTGTGATCGGTTTATCAAAAATGAATCGCATAGTAGATTATTTTGCAAAACGTCCTCAAGTACAAGAACGTCTTACACGCCAGGTGGTTCAAATGATGCAGGAAGCACTCAATACAAAAGATGTGGCCTGTGTGATAGATGCCAAACACCTTTGTGTGAATTCTCGTGGAATACGTGATATCGATTCTAGCACCATTACTGCAGAATTTGGAGGCCAATTCAACAAGCCAGAAGTAAAAAAGGAATTTTTGGAGTACCTTCGTTTAGAGACTACCTTTAAATAAAACATGGCGCTTTACAGCAAACAACCCCTTTCTATCTACAATTCTTTGAGCGGCAAGAAAGAAATTTTCAGGCCCATCAGTGAAGGCAATGTAGGGATGTATGTCTGTGGACCAACTGTATATAGCAATGTACATCTGGGCAACTGCCGAACTTTTATCTCTTTTGATATGATATTTAGATATCTAAGGCATTTGGGTTATAAAGTGCGGTATGTCCGAAACATAACAGATGCAGGCCATCTGGAAGACGATGCGGATCAAGGTGAAGACAAAATCGCTAAAAAAGCTCGTCTTGAGCAAATTGAACCTATGGAGGTGGTTCAAAAATACACAGTGGATTTCCACAATACTATGGCGGCATTCAACAACTTACCTCCAAGTATTGAGCCGACTGCTACAGGACACATACTCGAACAAATCGAAATTGTTAAGCAAATCATCGAGAACGGATTTGCTTACCAAGTAAATGGATCTGTTTATTTTGATGTAAAAGCCTTTAACGACTCTTCCGATTATGGAAAGTTGAGTGGCCGCAAGCTCGAAGACATGATTCACAACACTCGTGAAACCAGCGGTCAGGGTGACAAAAGAAACCCTCAAGATTTTGCCCTTTGGAAAAAAGCTGAAGCAACCCATATCATGCGTTGGCCCTCCCCATGGGGAGAAGGTTTCCCTGGTTGGCATTTAGAATGTACAGCCATGAGTACAAAGTATCTTGGAGAACAGTTTGACATACACGGAGGTGGGATGGATTTGAAGTTCCCACACCACGAATGTGAAATAGCTCAAGCAGAGGCTTTCGGAACCAAAAAACCTGTAAATTATTGGTTGCACGCAAACATGTTGACTCTAAATGGTAAAAAAATGGCCAAGTCAACGGGCAACAACATCCTTCCCCATGAAATGTTTTCTGGATCCAACCCGAACATTGATAAAGCATTTTCTCCCTCAGTGGTTCGTTTTTTTATGCTTCAAGCCCACTATAGATCTGTTTTAGATCTAAGCAGTGTTGCGCTTTCTGCTTCCGAAAAAGGTTTTCGAAAACTCATGCAAGCAATTTCAGACACACATAAACTGCCAACAACCACTGAAACAACAGGAATCGACATTGCAAATTGGGAGCAGCGCTGTTACGACGCCATGAACGATGACTTCAACACGCCTATCTTGATCGCAACACTATTTGAGGGAGTCAAATTTGTACAAGCAGTTTCTGACGGAACTCAATCCATCACATTAAAAGATCGGGAACGCCTACACACCGTATTTATACATTTTGTGTTTGATGTGTTGGGGCTCAGCGAAGAAATCCAAAACCAAGATGACCAACATCTTTCAGGGGCGATGAAATTACTTATTCAATTAAGGGAGGAAGCTCGTAAACGCAAAGATTTTAGCACTTCTGATCTAATAAGAGATCAACTAAAAGAAGCTGGGATTGAACTTAAAGACGGCAAAGATGGAACCACTTACAACCTCAGTTAAGTGAAACAAATTCTTATTTTTCCTTTTGTCGTGATTATTAAGGTATACCAGACATTGATATCCCCTTTTTTTCCGGCAAGCTGTCGATTTTCCCCTACGTGTTCCTCGTATGCCCTAGAAGCATTTCAAAAACATGGGCCACTTAAAGGGCTCTGGTTAACAATAAAACGTATTGGCAAGTGCCATCCTTGGGGCGGTAAAGGACATGATCCGGTGCCGTAAGTTTGAGTGACAATCAAAATCTTATATTTACAAAAATCAAAACATGGTCTTATTAAAATTCAATTGGGCGCCTGATGAAGTTTTTATTAAAATTGGCTCTTTAGGTATTCATTACTACAGCCTGATGTTCATTATTGCTTTTGCAATAGGCTATTACATCATGAAAAAAATGTATAAGAATGAAGGAGTGTCTGATCATTTTCTGGAACCATTGTTCATCTATACAGTGTTAGGCACATTGATAGGCGCACGCTTGGGAGAGGTGTTTTTTTATAATTGGGATTATTTTCAGGACCACCTTGTTGAAATTCTTTTACCTGTGAAAGAAGTAACCGATGGAAGTATGTTGTTTGGTTTGATTCAAGGTTGGGAATTTACAGGATACAGGGGGTTAGCCAGTCATGGTGCTGCCATAGGCATCATCACGGCCATGATTTTATACAGAAAAAAATACCCCTACAAAACTGTGATTTGGATTTTAGACCGCATTGTTATTCCCGTGAGTTTTGGAGCGATTTTTATTAGAATCGGAAACTTTTTTAATTCAGAAATAGTCGGAAAATATACAGGTAGTAACTTCGGGGTCGTGTTTGAAAATCGTGGGGAAATTTTACCCAGACATCCTGCTCAATTATATGAATCTCTTGGGTATGTTTTTGTGTTTTTGATTCTCCGACACATGTATTGGAACACGCAAAGAAAAGATCAATCAGGATTTCTGTTTGGAGCTTTTTTGGCACTCATGTTCAGCGTTCGTTTTGTGGTTGAGTTTGTCAAAGAAAGCCAAGGCGGTTTTGAATCTGCCTTAGGTCTTCTTTCTACGGGACAATGGTTGAGCATTCCCCTAATTCTAACAGGACTGATTTTTGCTTACCGCGCTCAGAAAAACACTTAAACTTCGCCTACTTTTTCTTGTTCAAAGTATCATACATGATTGGAGTGGCTATAAACATGGAGGAGTAAGTTCCTACCAGTACTCCTACAATCAGAGCAAACATAAACCCACGAATTGCTTCCCCACCAAACAAGAAAATAGATAACAACACAACCAAAGTAGTCAATGAGGTGTTAAGTGTACGACTAAGTGTGCTGTTCAAGGCACTATTTACGGTACGTCCAAAAGGCCAACTACTGTGAGCACGAGCAAATTCTCGTATGCGGTCAAACACAACTACAGTATCATTGAGTGAGTAACCGATAACAGTCAAGATTGCTGCAATAAAGGCTTGGTTAATCTCCATGCTGAAGGGCATAAAAGTATAGGTCAATGAGAAGATCCCTAGAACAACCAAAACGTCATGGAATACAGCGGCTACAGCACCAAGAGAGTACTGCCACTTACGGAAGCGTAAAAGAATGTATAAAAACACAACGATGAGCGATCCAAAAACAGCTAAGAAAGAATTCTTTTTAATATCATCAGCAATCGTAGGACCTACTTTGATGGATGACATAATACCCACTTGCTTGTCCTCACTTCCACTGACAAAATTGTCCAAGGAGAGTCCTGCAGGCAAATAGGGTTGCAAAGTAGTAAAAATCAATCCTTGGATTTCATTATCCACAGCGACGCCTTCTACATCTACCTTGTAGTTGGTCGTTATTTTCAACTGATTTTCTTTACCATATGTTTTGGCCTCAACACTACCTAAAACCGCAGACAAATCGGACTGTACTTCAGAAGAATTCACAGCCTGATCAAAACGGACCGTATAAGATCGACCACCCACAAAATCTACCCCTTCATTCAACCCATTGGTAAATAAAGAAAAAACAGCAACTGTTATAAGAGTCCCTGAAACGATGTATGCAATTGTTCGCTTTCCTAGAAAGACAATGCTCAAGTTTCTAAATAGGTTTTTAGTAAGTCCTGTAGCAAATTGCAAACTGTTCTTTCTTTGGAGGTGACCATCCACTAAAATTCTTGTAATAAAAATGGCCGTAAATAAAGAAGTTGCAATACCAATAAGTAAGGTGGTGGCAAACCCTTTAATAGGTCCTGTACCAAATACAAATAGAATCAAAGCTGTCAGTCCAGTAGTGATATTGGCATCTAGGATTGATGAAAGTGCATTTTGAAAACCATCGGCAACAGCTTGTTTTTGCCCTTTTTCACGAACGAGCTCTTCCCGAACGCGTTCAAAGATGAGCACATTGGCATCTACAGACATACCAATTGTTAAGACGATACCTGCAATTCCAGGAAGTGTGAGTACGGCACCTAGCCCTGCTAGGATTCCGAAAATCAACACAATATTTAAAGTCAATGCGATATCAGCGTACAGTCCGGCACGTCCATAATAGAACATCATCCAAACAAGAACTAGCAGCAACGCAATCGCGAAAGAATTTACACCACTCCGAATGGCTTCAGCACCTAAAGAGGGTCCGACAATTTCGGATTGAATAATTTCAGCAGAAGCAGGTAACTTACCAGCACGAAGTACGTTTGCTAAATCGATGGCTTCATTCAGGGTGAACTGTCCAGAAATTTCTGAGCGTCCTCCCGAGATAGCTCCTTTAGAAACTCCAGGAGCAGAATAAACCACATCATCCAAAACGATGGCAATGTTGCTTCTTTCACGGAATGCTTTGCCTGTCATATCTTCCCAACTACGGGCACCCTTTCCGTTCATCTGCATGCTAACTGCAGGACTACCCACTTGATCATAGGTTTGTGCAGCGTCCACAATGACACTTCCGCTCAGAGGAGGTTGATTGGTTCGGTTCGATCGAATGGCATATAAATCTAAAAGTTCGGAGTCTTTCTCAGATTTACCCCATAAGAATCTGGTGTAACGTAGTTCTGAAGGGAGCAGAGCACGTACTTCAGGCATATTGAGGTATCCGGTAACTTTTTGCTGGTCTTTGGCAGCAAATTGCGCTAAAACAGGACCACCCTGAAAGCCTGAACCAACGATCAGATCATATAGTGGATTCTGGTTTAAAGACACAGAATCTTGTTGGGCTTCCACGTCCGCCAAGAGGTCATCAATTTCAGATTTTTCGCTTGCTTCATCAACCGTTAGCTCAACGAGACCTTTGAGGGTTTCATTGGCTTGCGCCAAAAAAGTAAAGTACTTATCATTTGACTCTGTTTCCCAAAATTCGAGTTGGGCAGTACTCTGTAATAAATTTTTCACACGATCAATATCTCGTGCACCAGGCAACTCAACAAGAATACGACCCGAGTTTCCAAGACGTTGAATATTGGGTTGGGTCACTCCAAATTTGTCAATCCTTTTTCGAAGGACTTCAAAAGCAGATACGATAGATTCATCAATTTTTCTACTAATGATGGGTTTCACCTCATCATCTGTCATGTTAAAATTGATCTCATCACTAAGCGTTCGGTTGGCGAAAATATCAGGACTTGCAAGTACTTCGTCTCCTTTGAGATTATCAAAGGCCTTAAAAAAGCTTTCTACATAACTCTCGTCTGTTGACTTTTGTAATTCATCTGCTTCCAAAATCGACTGATTAAACAGTGGATTACGTGTGTTGTCTGCCAAACCTTTGAGTATGTCTTTGACCGAAATTTGCAGTATGACATTGATCCCTCCTTTAAGGTCAAGACCTTTGTTAAGCTCTCGAGCTTTGGCACTGTTGTAAGTTGTAAAGCCATACAAACTGTTGTTGCCAATAGAGTCTAAATAAGTTTGTTGATATTCGTCTAACGACTCAAAATAGTTCTTTGAGTCAGAGTCAACTTGTGCTTCAGCATAAATTTGCGCTTGCTTTTCGGTTTGATTGACAATAAATGTAAAGGACAGTTGATACAAACTGGCCAATCCGAACAAAAAGGCAAAAACTTTTACCAGTCCGTTATTCTGCATGATGTTTGTTTTAATTTATTAAAGGCAGGCAAATATAGGGTTTCCTAAGGATTCTTTTTGAATGCCTAGGTCAAACACCTTTTACTTATCCGCCCAAAACTTGAGAGAGTGCTCCGTTCATATTACGCACGGCATCAGCACTTTGGTTAAACTTCTTTTGTTCTTCTTCATTCAGCTCCAAATCTACAATACTTTCCCAGCCAGATTTACCGATGATAGTGGGTACACCTATGCAAATGTCAGATTGTCCATATTCTCCTTCAAGCATCACAGAACAAGGAATGATTCTTTTTTGATCATTTAAAATGCTATCTACCAAATAAGCAACAGAAGCACCAGGAGCATACCAAGCGGATGTACCCAAGAGTTTTGTCAATGTGGCTCCTCCGACCATGGTATCTGCAGCCACTTGATCGAGTTGGGCTTTGGACAAAATTTGACTTACAGGCAATCCGTTATAAGACGCCAAGCGAGTTAGCGGAATCATGGTTGTGTCTCCGTGTCCACCAATAACCATTCCATGTATGTCGTTGGCAGGCTTTTCTAAGGCTAGAGATAAGTAGGTTTTAAAGCGACTGCTGTCCAAAGCACCTCCCATTCCAATGATGCGGTTTTTTGGCAATCCTGTGGCTTTAAGTGTTAAATAGGTCATGGTGTCCATAGGGTTAGAAACCACGACAATCACAGCATCTGGAGAGTGCTCTAGCACTTGATCGGCTACACTTTTTACGATACCAGCATTGATTCCTATTAGTTCTTCTCGGGTCATTCCCGGTTTTCTAGGGATACCTGAAGTAATAACCACCACGTCGCTGTTGGCGGTTTTGCTATAATCTCCAGTAGTTCCAACAATACGTGTGTTAAAACCGAGTGTCGTGGCCGTTTGCATCATATCTAGAGCTTTACCTTCCGCAAAACCTTCTTTGATGTCTAGTAAAACAACTTCGCTAGCCATACGCTGAAATGCTATGGCGTCGGCACATGTAGCACCTACGTTACCGGCGCCAATGATAGTGACTTTCATTTTAATGTTATTAAATTTTAAAAAATAGTTTGTACGGATTTATCATGAAAAACCAACTTGATGTTATGCATCAATATTAGCATAAATGGCATTTTTCTCAATAAACTCACGTCTTGGTGGAACTTCATCGCCCATCAACATAGAGAAAATTCTGTCAGCCTCACTACCGTTGTCGATAGTGACCTGACGCAATGTTCTGAATTCCGGATTCATGGTAGTTTCCCATAATTGTTCTGCATTCATCTCTCCCAAACCTTTGTAGCGTTGGACCGAACTACCCTGACCAAATTCCATTTGCAAGCGATCGCGCTGGTCGTCGTTCCAAGCATACTGTTTTTTTGCACCTTTTTTAACCAAATACAACGGAGGCGTAGCTATGTATATATAACCATTCTCAATCAGCTCACGCATGTATCGAAAGAAGAAAGTTAATATCAATGTTGAAATGTGACTACCGTCTACATCTGCGTCACACATGATCACAATCTTGTGATAACGCAATTTTTCCATATTGAGTGCCTTGCTGTCCTCTTCGGTTCCAATAGTCACACCCAAAGCAGTGTAAATGTTTCTGATTTCTTCGTTTTCAAAAACTTTGTGCTGCATGGCTTTTTCAACATTGAGGATCTTACCGCGCAGTGGTAAAATGGCTTGAAAGTGTCGGTCACGTCCTTGTTTTGCAGTTCCTCCCGCAGAATCACCCTCTACTAAGAAAACTTCACATTCTATTGGGTCTTGTGAAGCACAATCGGAAAGTTTTCCCGGAAGCCCACCACCACTCATGACGGTTTTGCGCTGTACCATTTCACGTGCTTTACGAGCAGCATGTCTTGCTTGTGCAGCAAGAATCACTTTCTGTACAATCGTTTTGGCGTCATTGGGATGTTCTTCCAAATAATTTTCAAGCATTTCAGAAACCGCTTGTGAGACTGCTGAAGTCACTTCTCGGTTCCCTAGTTTGGTTTTTGTTTGACCTTCAAATTGGGGTTCGGCCACCTTGACAGAAACAATGGCTGTGAGTCCTTCTCTAAAATCATCACCCGATATCTCAAATTTGAGCTTGTCTAATAGTCCCGAAGAATCTGCATATTTTTTTAGAGTTGAGGTAAGCCCTCTTCTAAAACCAGACAAATGGGTTCCTCCTTCATGCGTATTAATGTTGTTTACATAAGAATGTAAATTTTCGTTAAAGGAGGTATTATAGACCATGGCTACCTCAACAGGAATGTCATTTTTTTCGCCTTCCATAAAGATCACATCCTCAATTAGTGGCTCTCTGTTGGCATCTAGAAAACGAATGAACTCTTTCAATCCTTCTTCAGAATGAAAAAGTTCGCCAGATGGATTACCTTCATCGTCAAGGACACGCTCATCTGTAAGTCTGATGCGAATTCCCTTGTTTAGGTAGGCCAGCTCTCTGAGGCGCCCTGCCAGGGTGTCGTAACTATACTCAGTGGTATGAGTAAAAATACTTTTATCAGGTGAAAAAGTGACAATCGTACCTGTTTTGTCAGTTTTGCCAATGGTTTTGACTGGATATAATGATTTGCCACGTTCGTATTCTTGTTCCCAGACTTCACCATCACGATGTACGGTCGCTCTCAAATGATCAGACAAGGCGTTTACACAAGAAACTCCTACCCCGTGTAGACCCCCTGAAACTTTGTAAGAATCTTTATCAAACTTTCCTCCAGCACCAATCTTGGTCATGACAACCTCGAGGGCAGAAACACCTTCTTTTTTATGGATTCCTACGGGGATTCCCCGTCCATTATCCACAACAGTAATGGATTGATCTTTATTGATGGTTACAGAAATTTCATCGCAATGACCTGCGAGGGCCTCATCTATAGAATTATCTACCACCTCATAAACCAGATGGTGTAAACCGCGTACGCCTACATCTCCAATATACATGGAGGGGCGCATACGTACGTGCTCCATTCCTTCTAAAGCCTGAATACTATCTGCTGAGTATTGGTTTTTAGGGTTGTTTTCGCTCATAAATTAGTTTGTTTTTTTAGCAAAATCACATTCTACCAAATATACCCATATCTAGAGGATTAGGACTGAAAATAAAAGCCGTAATAAGG
This sequence comes from Flavobacteriaceae bacterium, assembly GCA_016780065.1. GTDB lineage: Bacteria > Bacteroidota > Bacteroidia > Flavobacteriales > Flavobacteriaceae > UBA724. The sequence continues at coordinate 16,204 of JADHML010000005.1, read as the reverse complement.
CTAAGTTATCAACATTTATTGTGGAAAATAAAGAGATTTTAAAAGAGTAAAACCGATTATTCCTTATAGGCGTCAAGATGCACCTGACCAATAGCTCTTCCGGAGGGCTCGTTCATGTTCTGGAAAGAAGCGTCCCATGCAAGCGCAGTTGGTGTACTGCACGCCACAGAAGGCACGGAAGGAACTGTCAAAGCAGCTGTGTCCGAAGGAAAATGTTCTTCAAAAATACTTCGATAAAAGTACTCTTCTTTCGTTCGTGGCGTTTGAACAGGAAAACGATGCTGAGCTGTTTCCATCTGTGTATCAGTTACTTCTCTGTTAACCACCTCTTTGAGAGTGTCAATCCAGTTATATCCAACACCATCGCTAAACTGCTCTTTTTGTCGCCAAGCAACACTCTCAGGAAGGTAATCTTCAAAAGCCTTACGGACGACCCATTTTTCCATTCGATCTTCCGTGATCATCTTGTCAGTAGGATTGATGCGCATAGCGACATCCAAAAACTCTTTATCGAGAAAAGGCACACGACCCTCTATACCCCATGCTGCCAAGGATTTATTGGCACGCAAACAATCGTACTGATAAAGTTTGTCGAGTTTTCTAACGGTCTCTTCATGAAATTCTTGCGCATTGGGTGCCTTGTGGAAATACAAATAACCACCAAAGACCTCATCTGCTCCTTCTCCCGATAACACCATTTTGATGCCCATTGACTTAATCACACGAGCCAACAAATACATAGGCGTAGATGCACGAACGGTGGTGATGTCATAGGTTTCTAGGTGATATATCACATCACGAATTGCATCTAAACCCTCTTGAATGGTAAATGTAACCTCGTGGTGAACCGTGCCGATATGATCTGCCACTTTTTGGGCAGCAGCCAGATCTGGTGAACCATCAAGGCCAATAGAAAAAGAATGTAATTGCGGCCACCAAGCTTCATTTTGATCATCGGACTCAATGCGGTTTTTGGCAAATTTTTTAGCCAAGGCAGAAGTGATCGAAGAATCAAGACCACCCGACAGTAACACTCCATAAGGAACATCGCTCATCAATTGACGATGAACGGCATCTTCTAACGCCTGTCCCAAATCATCAATACTAGTTGGATTGTCTTTAACTGTTTCGTAAGAACGCCAGTCACGCTTGTACCATAACTCTAGCTCTCCTTTTTGGCTGTCATAAAAATGCCCTGGAGGGAATACTTCAATTTTGTTGCAAAAACCCTCAAGTGCTTTTAACTCAGAAGCCACGTATAGGGTTCCCTCAAAGTCCCAACCCATGTAAAGTGGAATGATTCCCATGTGGTCTCTAGCGGCTATTAAACGATTGTTTGCTTGGTCATATAAAACAAAGCCAAAAATACCATTGAGGTCATCCATAAAATCGACCCCTTTCTCACTGTAAAGAGCCAAAATAACCTCACAGTCAGATCCTGTTTGATAGGGATAGCTGGGCGTCTGTTGGCGTAGTTCACGGTGGTTGTAAATTTCACCATTGGCGGCTAAAATCAGTTGACCATCTTTGCTAAACAGAGGTTGCTTTCCTGAAGCAGGATCAACGATGGCGAGTCTTTCATGAGCCAGCACAGCGTGGTCAGAAACATGTATTCCGCTCCAGTCGGGTCCACGGTGACGGATGCGTTTAGACATTTCCAACAGTTGAGATCTCAACTCTTTGATGTCCTCTTTTTCGTTAAATGCACAAACAATTCCACACATTGTAATAATTTTTAGCAAATATATGTTTATGGTTTAGAATATATATGCATAATCATTGAAATAATATAAGATATAAAGTATTTTATACAATATGATTAAAATATTAAATCTAAATAAATCATTTAAATTAAAAAAGTTTTATTTTGTTTCTTTAAGACTTGTTATTTTTAGGGTCTAAACATGAAAGAAGCCATCATTTTATTTAAGAATGCCACCATAAATCAGTACAAAAAAGCTGTGCTATCTGATCTTAGCTTTGGCATTTTACAAGGTTCCTTTGTGTACCTTATTGGTCGCACTGGAAGCGGAAAAAGCAGTTTACTGAAGACCTTGTACGGCGATCTGAAGCTACAACAAGGGGAAGGATCTATAGCGGGTTTTGATTTGGCCAAACTTAAAGATCGGAAAATTCCGGATTTACGCCGAAAAATAGGGGTGGTCTTTCAAGATTTTCAATTACTTCCTGATCGAAGCATTGAGCGCAACCTTGACTTTGTGTTACGAGCTACTGGGTGGAAAAACACGCAAGAGCGAAATGACAAAATTGATGCTGTACTGGATTTGGTGGGCCTTAAAGATCGAAGAAAGCAATTTCCAAATGCACTTTCTGGAGGAGAACAACAGCGCATTGCGATTGCTCGTGCATTGTTGAATGACCCAGAGATTATACTGGCTGATGAACCCACCGGCAACCTAGACCCCATCACGAGTTTGGAGGTCATGGAGTTACTGCGCAATATTAACCAAAAGGGCACGACCATCCTTATGGCCACTCACGACTATAACCTGATCTCGAAATACCCTAACACGACTTATAAATGTGAAGAAGGGAAACTATCTGAGATCAAGAAAAATTCATAGTTTTTTAATCATGCTTTCTGTTTTAATCCCTGTTTATAATTACAATGCCTTACCATTATCAAAAGAAATTGTAAACCAATTTAAAAAAGAGGGTGTTGACTTTGAAGTTCTATGTTATGATGATGGTTCAACCCTTTATGAGGAAGAAAACAATGAAATTGATTCTTTATCAAATGTGGTTTTTAAAAAGTCTTCAACCAATATTGGTAGAACTGCCACAAGGCAAAAACTTGCTAGTGACGCAATTTATGATTGGCTTCTTTTTGTGGATGCTGACATGATCCCTAAAAGTGATCAATTTATAAAAAACTACCTTTTATGCATGGAAGAACCTGCTGAAAGAGAGGTTGTTTTTGGGGGATATGCTTACAAAAATCTAAATCAACCAAAGGGATTGTTACGTTATAGATATGGAAAAAATAGAGAAGAAATATCTGCTTCCAAGCGTGTTGAAAATCCTTACAAAAATGTGCTCTCAGGAAATATGTTAATCAAAAAATCATTGTTTTTGGAAGCAAACACTCTGCTTCAAAATAGGTATGGATTGGATCCCTTGTTTTCAGCACAACTCCAAAGCCTTGCAGTTGTGCCATCACATATTGATAATGAGGTTTATCATAACGGTTTGGAAAACAATAAGATCTTTCTTGAAAAAAGCAAAGAAGGCGCAAAGACAATATATTGGTTGTACCAAAAGAGTCTTATAACAAAAGATCAAAGTCAATTGGTCAAAACACTCCAATGGTTGCAAAGGTTTAAATTGTTAGGTTTTTTTAAAGCAATGAGCAAGCTTATAATCAAACCGATTGAAAAATTACTTTTCACAGGGAGTGCTCCATTATTTTTATTTGATTTTTATAGATTGTATTGGTTTATAAAAAATCCTTTAAAATGAATCCAGCATTTAGTATTGTCATACCGCTCTACAATAAAGAAAATTATATCCTAGACACCCTTTCTAGTGTATTTTCTCAGGAATATCCTCACTATGAAATCATTATAGTGGATGACGGGTCAACAGACAAAAGTTTACAGCTTGTAAGATCATTAAACAATCATGATATAAATATTATTTGTCATGATAAAAACAAAGGTCTTTCTGCTGCAAGAAACAGCGGCATTAAAGAGGCAAAAAATCCATACATCGCTTTTTTGGATGCTGATGATTATTGGCAAAGCGATTACTTAACAAATATAAAATTGCTTATAATTCAACATCCATCCGAACAAATTTTCGGCACATCCTACCAAGAAGATTATAATGGAAAGACTTTTTTCAAAAGAAATAAATTGATAACCAGTGCGAGAAAAAACATTTCAATAATTGATGATTTTTTTTCAATGAATCTAAGTAAACTAATCATAACCCAAAGTTCTTTAACAATGCACAAAGATGTGTTTTCAAAGATTGGTTTATACAATTCAAAAATTACATTTGCTGAGGATATAGACTTTTACATCAGATGTTTTAGCAAATATTCTTTGGTGTATATAGACACCCCCCTAGTTACAAAAAAAATTGTGACAGGAAGCCTATCCAACAGTTCAACATTAGACAAATGTTATCCTGATATAGAAAAATATTGCAATAAAACCCAATCACTAGATAATTTTATTCATTTTTATTTGTATTGTTTTTGCAGGCGAAAAAAGAATGAGGGGGATTATAACGCGGTGAATCAATACCGAAAAAAGCTTGTTTTCAAAAAGCTAAGTATTTTAAAAATTGTCATGATTTATTCACCACAACCATTGTATTTATTTATTTTAAAGGTCAAACTTGTAATGTTAAAAAAACTTGGGTTAAATCTAACTTCCTACTAGATGAAAATTCTACTTGTCGGTGAATACAGCAATCTACACAACAGTCTAAAAAAGGGGTTGATCGAACTCGGCCATGAAGTAACTCTAGTATCTACAGGAGACGGTTTTAAGGAGTATTCATCAGACATTCAATTAAAAAACACACTCAGATCACACATGCCATATTTTTTGAAAAATATTTTCAAAAATATCTTTGGCCACCCATTTAGTTTTTTTTCGAAGAGTCTCCGTTTTCAAATGATAATTCCAAAACTTAGAGGTTTCGATGTGGTTCAATTGATCAACGAACATGCAATTGGAGGCGTTCCTTGGATAGAACTTCGTCAAATAAAGCAACTAAAAAAACAAAATGGAGGTCTTTTTTTATTGTGTTGTGGTGAAGATTTTAATTCGGTGAGTTACTATTTCAACTCAACTAACTTAAAGTATTCCATTATGACCCCTTATTTAAAAGACAAGAAACTAAAATCGGCCTACTCATACTCTCTTAAATATCTAACAAAGCCCTTTGAACGATTGAGTAAAGGGATTGATCAAATTTCCTCCGGAATCATAGCCTCGGATATAGACTATCATTTACCGTTAAGAAGAAAGAACAATTATCTAGGGATGATCCCCAACCCTGTAATCCTAGATAAGGTGAAACCAAAAAAAAACTCGAATATTAGGATTTTGCTTGGAATCAATACTTCAAATTATCATAAGAAAGGAATCAATTATTTTGAGTGTGCTTTGGAAGAAATCAGAAAGAAACACCCTAATATTGTCATCAAAACAACAAAAAACTTACCCTTTTCTAAATATTTAAAAGAGTTGAGCAAGGCTGATGTTTTATTGGACCAAGTTTACGGATATGATCAAGGCTACAACGCATTGGAGGCTATGGCTATGGGGAAGGTTGTTTTTACGGGCGCTGAAAAAGAATTCCTTTCTTACTACAACCTCAAAGAAGATGAAGTTGCCATAAATGCTTTGCCGGACGTTGAATATTTAGTGAAAAAACTCAACTTTTTGATTAATAACCCATCAGAATTAGAGAGAATCGGAAAAAATGCAAGAGCATTCATTGAAGAACATCACGATTCCCATAAAATAGCTCAGGCCTATATTGATGCTTGGTTAAAAACTATGCGCTAAGATTGACAAACTCGTCCCATTTTCGGATGTAATCACTTTCTTTATATTCATCAGAAGCTAAAACCAAACAAACTGCACCGGCGGAAAAGTTACGCAGTTCGCGCCATGTCATGTTTGGTATTAATACTCCTCTTGTGGGATTGTTTAATAAAGCTATTTTCTCATCACTACCATCTTTTAACACGAGCTCAAAACTTCCACTTAAAGGAACTATAAGCTGAAGAAGATTCCTGTGTGCATGACCGCCACGTTTACTACCACTAGGAACATCATACAAATAATAGACTCTTTTGACTTTAAAAGGGAGTTTACTGTTTTCTAAAACTGCTAGATTGCCTCTTGGGTCGTTGATACTTGGTATGTCAATCCACTTTATCTCCACTTAGCTGAATAACTTTTTGCGTAACAAAAATACAATCAAAATTAAACATCCTGCATAACGGATGGCATTTGCCATAACAACACCTTCAATTCCGTAAGGATTGACTAAAGAAGTGGATAGCCCTATAAAAACCGAAAAAGAAAATAATTCTATGATAAAATAATCTACCAAACGTCTCTTTGCGACAATGTAATAGGCAAACACAAGAAAAATCACACGAAACCAGTCTGCTGTAAGTTGCCATTTGAACAAGGGAGTTATCTCAAGAAAATCACTAGAGTACAACAATTGAACGATAGGAGTTCTGAAAAAATAAAGTAAACATAAAGCTGGTGTGACAAAAGATAAAAGTGTTTTTAAAATCAATTTAGATTCAGAATACAATTTAAAAGTGAGATTGTTTTCGGAAAATTTAGGCAATACATAGAGTGTAAACACGAAAGAAACAAAGGTGAAATAATGAGATGAAATATTATTCATTGCAGTCCAAAAACCTGCTGATTCTAAATCTATTTCACTTGAAATTAAGTTTCGAAGCCATATTTCAATAACCTGAACAAAACCTGCAGAAATCAAAGTCATTGAAATGTAAGGCAGTAGGTCTTTTACTTTTGAAAAATCAGGTTTATAATTCTTTAAAAAAGAAACCAAAGCGTACGATTTTTTAAAATAGACCAAATAAAACAAAAAACTAAACACAGGACGACAAACCAATGCTGTTAAGGCTCCATAAAGTCCAAAAAAGTATATCAAAACAACCATAAAAATGGTTGTAATAAAAGCAATCAACAATTGAATATTTGCGACAGGCTTATATGCCTTAAGCCCACTTAAAACAGCTTCCATCAAAACACTAAGAGCCATAAAAGGAACAATGAACACGATTACTTGAATTAGTTTAATGTGTTCAAATCCCAGTTGAAGACTCTCTAGAACCCATTTTTTGTTCCATAACAAAATCAGCCCTAAAAAAAATGATGCACATAAAAAAAGAGAAACTACAGAATTTAAAAAGACTCTAGCAGTACCTCTGTTTTTTTCTGAAGCTGTTTTGGATATAATTCCACTGCGAGAACCAACAGATGAAAATGATGTTAAAATTTCTATCAAATTTCGAAAACTCGCAAGGATTGCAAGCCCAGATGCGCCTAAAAAAACAGCAATTACTTTTTGAGATACAACTCCGATAATCACACGTAGTACACCCGTGAAACCTGTATATCCAATTATGTTAAATAGAATGTTTTTTTTTAAATCCCGAATCAAAATTTCTAGTACGTATTTAATATTTCTATGATGGAAGTAATTTTTTCATCTGCTAAGCTTGGGTACAATGGAATACTAACCACTTCTTTGTGATATAGTTCTGTGATAGGCAGCGAAAGATTATTGAAATCTTTAAGAGATTTTTGTTTGTGAGGAGGAATTGGATAGTGAATTAAACTGCCAATATTATGACGTGTTAAAAAATTGGTAAATTGTTTTCGGTCTTTTACTCGAACAACAAACAAATGAAAAACATGACTTCCGTCACCTAGGTACTTAGGTAAGGAAAGTTTAGGATTATTTACCTCATTTAAATAGCGTTTTGCAATTTCCTGACGTCGCTTTAATTGATTTGGATAGACTTCAAGTTTGGATGATAAAAAACGTGCCTGAAGCGAGTCTAAACGCATATTAAACCCTAATAAATCGTGTTGATTTTTCTTTGTTGAACCATAATTCTGGAGTTGACGAATAATTCGTTCTAAATTATGATCATGAGTCGTCACTGCACCTGCATCCCCCAATGCGCCAATATTTTTTGTTGGATAAAAACTAAAGGCAGCGGCATCGCCTAAAGCTCCAGCTTTAATGCCTTTTTGATTGACAGCTCCATGTGCCTGTGCGGCGTCTTCAATTAATAGCAAATTATGTTGCTGTGCAAAATTTTGAAATGCTTCTACATCGACTAGTTCACCATAGAGGTGTACCACTAGACAAGCCTTTACTTTAGAAGATGTCAAGCGCTGAGCTTCATTAATATCCATTCCAAAAGATCCGTCTTCTGGCTCTACGAACACAGGCGTTAAGTTTGCTTGAACTACCGCCAAAACAGAGGCAATGTAGGTGTGTGCTGCAACCAGCACCTCGTCTCCTTCTGCAATCAATCCTAATGATTTATATCCTTCAAAAATGAGTCGTAATGCGTCTAGTCCATTACTCGTTCCAACACAATAATCTGTGCCACAAAAAGCAGCAAATTGACGTTCAAAGTTTGTTACTGCATCGCCTAAAATATACTGACCACTTTCCAAAAAAAGCGAGAGCTCTTCTGTGAACTTTTTTGCGTAGGGTGCGTTTTCGGCTTTTATATTAAAGAACGGGATCATCGTAATCGATTTATTAATGCGGTGTGGTTTGCCGTTTTGATGTTAAAAAAGTGCTGTACATCATGTACCGACCTAAAACTTTCCTTCCAATACAATAATCCACCATTTACTTGTTTGCCTTGATCTTCCGAGGACGTTCCAAAACTAAATATTTTGGCAGAGTTATATTTTTTAATAACAAAATCAATCAAATAGTCTAATGATCCATCCGACCTTCCTTCATCTCCGGCACTATATTGAGCGTGCACCACATCTCGGTGTATAAAAAGCACAACACCTGCGCGAATTGAATCGCTTTGATGGGCACCATAAAGACGAATTTGTTTGTTAAACTGATTAGCCAAACCTTCTATTTCATCAACTGTGTGTACTGGGTTTACCTCAAATCGTTGTTTGAGGTTTGGAATCAATACGTGTTCCCAAAATTCTGAATACGATTCCATGGGTTTCACTACAATATTTAAGTCCCTTACTTTCTCCAAATATCGAAGTCTATTTCGATTTGGCTTTTGGTAAAAGGCTTTTGGTAAGTATGAGTAAATATCTGTTCGGATGCAAGTTCCGTTAAGCCATTGAAAAATCAATCTATTTGAGCTGTCATTGGAGTAACATTGCGGAATTTCCTTCACAAAAAGATCGGAAACATGCTTTTCTTCTAAAAATTTTAATGTGAAAATATATGCCTCCAATCGAAGCGCTAAAGAAGTAAAAGGCTTAAACAATAACCCCCCATAACTCAAGCCTTGATGCGAATGCACAATCCCTTCACCATCAATGTTTGCTGGGAATATCGCAATTAGTTTTTTTTCTTGAAAAACCAAAAGTGAGTAGTCTTGAAAACGATCACTATGGTACTCCATAAAATCGCGGTAAAAAAGAATACTGTGCGCTTCTACATCGGAAACAAAAGTGTCCCATGTTTGTTTGTTTGATGCGCTATACCGCTGAACGTGAAGTTTCTTCATTCAATACTAAAACGCAAACATAGCAAATAAATTACCCGACTTGCTTGCCGCGGCGTTTGCGCTCGTTTTCGTCTAGGTATATTTTACGCAACCGCAACGAGGCTGGTGTGACCTCCACATACTCATCTTTTTGAATGTACTCTAAAGCTTCTTCTAGCGTAAACTGAATGGGGGGTGCCAGTTTTACCTTATCATCAGAGCCAGCAGCACGGACATTGGACAACTTTTTTGTTTTGGTCACATTGACAACCATATCATCACCACGTGAATTCTCCCCGATCACCTGACCTGTGTAAATGTCGTCCCCTGGATGAATAAAAAACTTGCCTCTCTCCTGAAGTTTGTCTAAAGAATATGGAATAGCTATACCGTTTTCCATAGAAATGAGCGAACCATTGTTGCGTTCTGGAATATCTCCTTTAAGGGGTTCATAAGAAACAAATCGGTGGTTCATGATTGCCTCTCCAGCAGTGGCTGTGAGGAGTTGATTTCTCAACCCAATAATACCTCTTGATGGAATTAAAAAAGAACAGATCATTCGAGAACCTCGCGGCTCTATGGCTGTCATCTCTCCCTTACGGAGGCTGACCATCTCTACAGCTTTACCTGAAACTTCCTCGGGAAGATCTATCGTTAGTTCTTCTACAGGCTCGCACTTGACACCGTCAACTTCTTTAACAATGACCTGCGGCTGACCAATTTGCAATTCATAACCTTCTCGACGCATGGTTTCAATGAGTACAGATAAATGCAATACGCCTCTTCCGTACACAATAAACTTGTCCGCAGAACCTGTTGTCTCAAGGCGCATGGCCAAGTTGCGTTCTAATTCTTTTTCTAAACGTTCCTTAATGTGTCGTGAGGTCACAAACTTGCCATCTTTTCCAAAAAAAGGCGAGTCGTTGATCGTGAACAACATGCTCATCGTCGGCTCGTCTATGGCTATGGATGGCAAAGCTTCAGGATGCTCTAAATCGGCCAAACTGTCTCCAATTTCAAAACCTTCGAGACCTGTAACAGCACACAAATCTCCTGGATAAACTTCTTCTACTTTTTTTCGACCTAAACCATCAAAAACAAACAATTCTTTGGTACGTACTTTTGCTACAGATCCGTCTCGCTTGCAAAGGCTAATCGGCATATTGGCCTTTAATGTGCCTCGCTGCAACCTTCCAATGGCAATGCGACCTGTATATGATGAAAAATCTAAAGAAGTGATAAGCATCTGCAGACTACCCTCTTCAGTCTTTGGTGATGGAATATGTGTTACAACAGCATCCAGCAATGGCTCAATGGTATTTGTAGGATTTTTCCAATCCAGACCCATCCAATTGTTTTTAGCAGACCCATAAAGCACTGGGAAATCCAATTGCCACTCCTCAGCGCCCAGCTCAAACATTAAGTCAAAAACAGCTTCATGCACCTCATCAGGAGTACAGTTTTCTTTGTCTACTTTATTAATGACAACGATGGGCTTTAGTCCTAAATTCAAGGCTTTTTGCAATACAAAACGAGTTTGCGGCATAGGCCCTTCAAAAGCATCTACTAATAACAACACACCATCTGCCATGTTAAGCACACGTTCTACCTCTCCTCCAAAATCAGCGTGACCAGGCGTGTCGATGATGTTGATTTTAGTGGATTTGTATTGAACAGAAACGTTTTTGGATAAAATCGTGATGCCACGCTCTCTCTCCAAATCGTTGTTATCTAAAATCAATTCTCCTGTTTCTTGGTTGTCTCGAAACAACTGACAGTGGTGTAAAATCTTATCAACCAGTGTGGTCTTTCCATGATCAACGTGAGCGATAATGGCGATGTTTTTCAGGTTTTCCATAGCTTTATTCAAGGCTGCAAATGTACCCTAATTTTAAAATCTTTTACCCCTCAACGACTATATATTGTATTTTTACAGCATGAAGAATGTCCAGGAGTTTGTCAATACCCCATCTAATCGTTTTTTTCTACTGGCTGGACCTTGTGCCATAGAAGGAGAAGAAATGGCCCTGCGTATCGCAGAACAACTCTCAACTATTTGCGACAAACTTGAAATTCCTTTGGTTTTTAAGGGAAGTTTTAAAAAAGCAAACCGAAGTCGCATAGATAGTTTTACAGGGATTGGAGATGAAAAAGCCTTGAAGATTCTACAGAAAGTAAATCAAATCCATGGCGTTCCAACGGTTACAGACATCCATCAAACAGAAGACGCTGCTAGAGCAGCCGAATATGTTGATGTTTTACAGATTCCTGCTTTTTTGGTGCGACAGACAGACCTAGTCGTTGCAGCAGCTGAGACTGGCAAAGTGGTAAATCTTAAAAAAGGACAATTTATGAGTCCGGAAAGCATGCAACATGCCGTTCGAAAAGTGCACGATGCTGGAAACCCTCATGCTTGGCTCACCGACAGAGGGACCATGTTTGGATATCAGGACATGGTGGTTGATTTTAGAAGTATTCCAACCATGAGGCAATTTGGCCCCACCATTCTAGATGTGACCCACTCCTTGCAACAACCCAACCAATCGAGTGGTGTGACAGGAGGTAGACCTGAACTTATTGAAACCATGGCTCGCGCAGGAATTGCTGCCGGTGTGGATGGCCTATTTATGGAAACCCATTTTGATCCTAAAAATGCTAAAAGTGACGGTGCAAATATGCTCCCTCTCGAACTGGCCGAGGGATTACTCACACGTTTGTCTCGACTCAAGGAAGCGATGGCTTCTTTGTAGCCCACAGATTCATCTTAAAAATACCTAACTTTGCATCCCACTTTGGGAAATGGTTCATTGAAACACATCGGGGTCGACTGGTTTTGACAGCAAGCCTGATGAAACGGTAAGCAAGTCGAGCGCTGGACTACAGCTCGTAAATCTCATAGTACCACCATTTTAAATGGCGAGAATAACTACGCTCTTGCAGCCTAATCGACTGAATTATAGTAAGTCCAGGCCCTAGTCCCGCTAGGCGGGAAGGCGAGATGTCTTGGTGAGGCCCTTGTTGACGGCATCACACTTCAAGGCACCATCAAAGTCAACATAGAAATCCGGATGCTTCGGCTGGGTTTTAAAATAAAGAAGATAAGGTGTAGATAGGCGGTTTTCGGTCAGTCTATATTCGAAAACCAAACGAGAACTAAACTTGTAGAAAGCTGTTCCTTCACTTGTTTGGACGAGGGTTCGATTCCCTCCGACTCCACAAATTATTTCCGGGAATAATAATTTATTCTTGGAAATAACTTTTTAGTAAAATGGTTAAGTCTTGACCGAAATAGTTCGATTTTACTCCCCTAGCTTCCACATTTGAAAGACTTTAGAGAGCGCATCCGAATAAATGGTACGCCAGTAGCTGAGGAATTTATTGTTTCTTTTGTGCAAAACAACAAGTCATTTTTTGAAGCCGAAGCTTTTTCGTTTTTCGAAATGACAGTAGCACTTGCCTTTGATTATTTCGCTTCTCAACAGGTTGATGTAGCGGTAATTGAAGTTGGTTTGGGTGGACGATTGGACGCTACCAATGTGATTTCCCCAGAAGCTTGCTTGATTACCAATATCAGTTTAGATCACCAGCAGTTTTTAGGGACTACCCGAGCTGAAATAGCGGCAGAAAAGGCAGGAATCATCAAACCCAGAACGACTGTGGGTGTGGTGGAGCTCGATGCTGAAACCTTTCCCGTTTTTGAAGCAATAGCGCAAGAGAAAAACGCATCCTTACACTTGGCTTCCCAGCGTCAATTTACCACCGATTTATTGGGTGATTATCAAAAACAAAATATCACCGGGGTGATTTCACTATTGCATGTGCTATCACAGTTTTCAGTTTCTAAGCTACACATAATAGATGGACTACAACGGGTTGTCAAAAACACAGGTTTGCGTGGGAGATGGGAAATACTCGATAATCAGCCCAAAATTATAGCTGATGTGGCGCATAATCCAGCAGGATTGCAAGCCGTTTTTGCACAATTAAAAAAGGAACAATCTGATAAATTGCATATTATTTTTGGAGTAGTTTCTGATAAAAAAGTAAGTGAAATAACAACATTCCTTCCCAAAAAAGCGCATTACTATTTATGTACCGCAAATGTTCCTAGAGCAATGAATACGTCTGAACTGGCAGTTGAATTTATTAAGAATGACTTCAGTTTTAGTACACACGATAGTGTACAAAAGGCTTTTGAGGCAGCCAAAACAGCAGCTTCTAGAAACGATTTGATTTTTGTGGGTGGAAGTTTGTTTGTAGTGGCTGAAATTTTGCCATAATCACTATTCAGACAGGAATTGGCTTATCCTTTATCATAAATTACGGACCCTTAGTAAGAGTTTTCCGGCTTGGTTCAAAACATTGGTTTTACTCCAATATTAATGAATCTTAAATTATTTTTTTCACAAGGCATTGATAAAAAACAAGTTGCATAAACACAACTTTTCATTTAAAGATTTTAAAACATTTGTATAACTATTTTCAAACACAAATAAAATTTATTTTTAACAATGAGATAGCTTTAGGATAATGTTATATGTCTTTATTGGTGTTTCAAATTTACAATATGAAACAACTTAATTTCTCACACAATAACTAAAACAATGAAAAAACTAATTACGACATTATTTATTTTGTCTTGTCTGGTTGTCAGTGCACAGACTAGCATATTAAAAGGCCAGGTGTTGGATAATGACAATATTCCTTTACCTGGAGCTACTGTAATTGTTAGTCCATCAGGAATAACAAGTATTACTGATATTGACGGAACTTTCTCCCTTTCAGTCCCTGAAGGTTCAGAAAAACTAACCATCTCTTATGTTGGCTTCCTTTCAACAGACATACTAATTGGAGAAAATACGTCTTTCAATATTTCACTTCAGAAAGATACGGAAGTGCTCCAAGAAGTAATCGTTGTGGGATATGGTTCTCAAAAGCTAAGAGATTATACGGGTTCAGTATCATCTTTATCTACTCAGCGTTTGGAAAAAGTTCCAAATTTAAATGTTACTCAAGCTATTCAGGGTGCAATTCCAGGAATTAATGTTACGACTAATCAGGCTGGTGCAGCCTCAGAAGAATCCATTATTGTTCGTGGGAGAAATTCTATCCTCGCTAATAATAGTCCGCTAATTATTGTAGACCGCATTCCATACAATGGTCAGCTTAGGGACATTAACGTAAATGATATTGAGTCCCTTCAAGTATTAAAAGATGCTTCAGCAACTGCAATCTATGGATCGAGAGGAGCAAATGGAGTAATTCTTATTACCACAAAAAAAGGTACAGAGGGTAAACCATTAGTGACTTTTGACAGTCGATTTGCTACTCAACAATACGATCGACTCCCTAACTACATGAATGCACAAGAATTTTTTGCATTTAAAGAAGCACGTGAGCCAGGCAACGTTACAACAACAGAGCAAGAAAATTTTGATAATGGAAACTTTGTTGATTGGCAGGAGCTAGGTGTTCGAACTGGCCAAAGTCAGCAACACAATTTATCAGTTTCTGGAACATCAGGACCGGTGAGCTACTACTTTGGAGGAAGCTACCTTGATGTAAAAGGGGTTGCAATCAACGATGATTATGAAAGATCGCTTGGTCGAGTTAATTTGGATGTTCAGGTTACCGATTGGCTTAGAGTTGGAACTCGTACACAGTTTTCAGCAGATGATATGAGCGGTTTAAGCCCAAGTTTCAGTGATTTAGGAAGAAAGAATCCGCTTATCAATCCATACCAGGATAACGGTGAGTTAAGTATTTTTCCTTGGCCAACATTCACAGATATTGGCAATCCACTAGAGCCTATTAACTATCAAAATACAGACGAGTCTAGACAATTAATTACAAATAATTACTTATTGGTTGATGTGCCATTTATTCAGGGCTTAAGCTATCGTCTTAACTCAGGTATAACTGAACGTGCTGTAAATCAAAGTACTTATGCTGGCCGTAATACACAGGTTGGCTTGGCTGCTGGCGGAATGGCTGAGGTGCAAACTTCTAGATTCACTTCTACAGTTATTGAAAATATTTTGGATTACAACCGCACATTTGATAAGCACTTTGTTGGTGTGACGGCATTATATAGCTACCAAAAGGACCAGTCAACTTCTGACATCCTAGAAGCACAAGGCTTCCCTAACGATATCACTAGTTATTATAATCCTGCACAAGCTTCAGTTGTTATGCCTTCATTTACTTTTTTCCGTACCGATTTAATTTCTTCTATGCTACGGCTCAATTATGGGTTTAATGAGAAGTATTTTATTACCTTAACAGGAAGAAGAGACGGATATTCTGGTTTTGGAAACGATAATAAATGGGGGAAATTTGGAACCGTTGCTGGAGCATGGATTATTTCTAATGAACCCTTTTTCCCAGTAAGTAATACGCTCAACTTTCTTAAGTTAAGAGCCTCTTATGGTGAGAATGGAAACCAAGCACTAGATCCATATTTATCTATTGCAAAGTTTAAAGAGCAAAACTTTGTGGACGGTAGTACCTCACTTCCTGGTGTGCTTCCACAAAACCTTGCGAATACAGCGCTTAGTTGGGAGACAAGTAGATCTTTAAATATAGGAATGGATTTTGGATTATTGAACAACAGTGTTTCAGGAAGCGTTAACTATTTCCATACTAATACAACGGACTTGTTGTTGAATAGAACAATTTCACCTGTACAAGGAATTGGCTTCATTACAGACAACATTGGTGAAACAGAAAATTCTGGTTTTGAACTTGTGTTAACTACTACACAAAAAATTGCTGATGAATTTACTTGGAATGCCAACTTCAATTTTACGTCCATTCACAATGAAATTGTTTCATTGGGACTTGGACAAAATGGTGAGGTAGACGATGTAGCGAGTGGTTTGTTTATCGGCAAACCCATCACTGCCAACTTTGACTTTTTATTTGAAGGTGTATGGCAGCAAAGTGAGGCCGACCAAGCCG
>JADHML010000004.1 GCA_016780065.1 Flavobacteriaceae bacterium | reverse complement strand
AGGAAGTGTTTTGATGTACGAATCTGAAAAATGGCGAATAGGTTATGAAACGTTTTACACAGGAAAACAATTTTTGTCCAATGGAACTGAAACAACCGATTTTTTAACGATGGGATTATTGCTAATGCGAAACTTTAAATTTGGCAGTGCTTTTGTGAATTTTGAGAACTTTACAGACAGACGACAAAGCCGATTTTCGCCTTTAGTTTTGCCTCCGCACGAGAAACCAAAGTTTCCCGAAATCTATGCACCAACAGACGGTTTTATTTTTAGCGTTGGAATTATTATTAAACCGTTTGGAAATGAAGGCCACCGCTGACCCCCTAGCGCGCCCGCCTGGACGGAACGTGCAGGCCAGCGGAAACTATCTAGGCGTATTACCGAGTAAAATAAAGCAAATCCTTATATCTTTGAAAAAAAAATGCAACTATCCGCTTTTAAACAAACGCTTGGTCAATTAGACACCCTACAGTTTCAACTCCCCAACGGGCAGTTTGTTCCTGCACATTTTCACCTTACGGAAGTGGGGCATGTAACACGAAATTATATCGATTGTGGCGGTACGCTACGACAAGAAAACAAACTCAACTTACAGCTTTGGGTGGCTTCGGACATAGACCATCGCCTAAAACCCGATAGCGTTTTGGATATATTGGAAATGGCCGAAAAACAGTTGGCTTACGCGGATATGGAAGTCGAAGTGGAATACCAAGAAAGCACCATTGGACGTTATCGTTTGGCATTTGACGGAAGTGCCTTTCAACTTATCAATACGCAAACGGCTTGCTTAGCTCCTGACCAATGTGGCATTCCGCAAGAAAAACCGCGAGTACGTGTTACGGCCAGTGGCGTAAGCTGTGATCCAAACTCGGGTTGTTGTTAAAACACCGCACGCGCCACTTTATGGATATTATCTGATTTACCCATTGAATAATAGTGTAAAAACGGAACGCCGTTTTTAATAAGTTCTTGGCTTTGTGCAATGCACCATTCAATCCCCACTTGGCGAATCGCTGACAGACTGTGAATACACCCCCATCTACCAGTTTGAGGACGACACATCCGCTGCCTTGGTGTACCGATTTTCAAAACCTGGCGTGAACACCATAATGGCTCAAACTTTTGAGATTCACATGGCACAAATCAAACGCATACTGTTGGTTTTTGACACAAAGAATTTTTAGTTCCCCAATCCTACAGACCTGTCCATATTATTGAGCTGACAGTTCAATAATGTCATATAAAAAGCGATTATTATCTTTATAAAAATAGAAAGCCTAAAACATCCATGAAACAAAAAATATACCAAGTCGATGCCTTTACCGATCGAGTGTTTTCAGGAAATCCGGCAGCGGTTTGCCCGCTCGATCAATGGCTCAAAGACGACACTATGCAACAAATCGCTATGGAAAACAACTTGGCCGAAACCGCTTTTTATGTAAAAAAAGAGGATCAATACGAGCTCCGTTGGTTTACGCCCGTCGAGGAAGTTGATCTGTGCGGACATGCCACACTGGCGGCGGCTTATGTGTTGTTTAATCATAAAGGGTTTCAAGGAGATACGATTCCGTTTTACTCCCCGAGAAGTGGTCCGCTTCCCGTAAGTCGAAAGGGAGATTTACTTACACTCAACTTCCCTACAGACACCTACAAGCAAATAGAATTGTCTGAAAAAATCACCGCCTGTTTTGATACCAAACCCCAGCAGGCTTACAAAGGCAAAACAGACTATATGCTCGTCTTTGAGAACGAGGATGCCATAACAAACATCACCCCTGCGTTTCATGTTATTTCCAAAATGGAAGCGCGTGGGATCATCATCACTGCTCCGGGAAATAAAGTAGATTTTGTGTCGCGTTTTTTTGCACCACAAACAGGTGTTCACGAAGACCATGTGACGGGCTCTGCCCACACCACCCTTACGCCCTACTGGGCCAAACGTCTGGGTAAAAACACACTGAGCGCCATCCAACTGTCAGATCGGAAAGGGCATCTACATTGTGTTTATCAAAATGACAGAGTTGAGATCAGCGGACAAGGAAAGCTGTATATGATCGGAGACCTGTTTTTAGAATAGAAAAGCTTTAGCTTCTTATCCTGCCAGATCTTCCCACGGCCCTGTGATGGCTACGGTATGGCCGCTCTCTTGCACGTTGACAAACAAGGTTTTTCCTGAGGGTGAAAACACAATCCCTGTGAGTTCGGAATTAGAGACTCGGTTGCAGGCAAAGGTGTATATCTCTCCGTTTTTATCGATCCCTCGGATGTGGTTCAATGATCCGTTGTCCTCACAAAGCAGCAAATCACCCCATGGTGCTACGGTCAGGTTGTCGCACATATGCAAGACTGTTTTGTCATTAGATTCTGCATAGAGATCGAGCATGGGTGGCTTGGTGCTTTCCTTTTCTGTGCCTTCATACGGAGAGCATTTGTATCGAAACACTTGACCAAAATACTCAGGTCCTCCATTGGTGCAAGCAAAAAAGAGTTCTCCATCGCCCATCCAAATGCCTTCGCCTCGGGCAAAACGGGCAGCGCCTGCTTCGAATCCCCTATACCTAAGATCATCTTCGGGAGACTCTACATCATCGATGTCCATCCAGTACACTTCTAAGGATTGATTTTTATGAACTTTTTTGTTTTCCCAGTTTCGGGTATCGAGTTGGTCTTGGTCACGTACTGCCAAAACTTGTAGCCGACCACCTGCATGAAGGTTTTCTTTTTGGTTGGGTATGTATCGGTAAAAGAGCCCATCATATCGATCTTCGGTTAGATACACACAACCCGATATGGGATCAATCGCCACTGCCTCGTGGTGAAAACGCCCCATGGGTTTGATAGGCACAGGAGCTACAAGGCCTTTGGCATCCATAGGTACTTCAAACACATATCCGTGGTCCTGCATAATGGTTTTGCCGTCTGCACGAGTAACATCTTCCTCACAAGTGATCCAACTGCCCCAAGGAGAAACCCCTCCTGCACAGTTGTTAAAGGTTCCTGCAAGACTCATATAATGGTTGGTCACAACCCCTTGAGCCTCATCATAAATCATGGTGGTCGTACCTCCTAGACCAGGTTTGACACCACCTCCAGTGTCATACAACATGTCTTGATCCAAAAGAGACAAGCGTTCATTCTCAGGACCGAAAGGACTGTGTTCTTGTCTGTAAGGTTTGTTTTCGTGGTTGCATACAATCACCGTATTCCCCATTTTGTCAAGAAAGGTTCCCATACCATCGGGACGACCCGGCACCAAGAGACCATCGGACATAGGGGTTCCAGATTTGGAAATAATCTTATATGAAAATCCTTTTGGCAAATCTAAATACCCGTTGGGATCCGATTCGAGTGTGATTCCTTTTTTAAGATTTTGGTTGCGTGGTTTTAGGGAACAGCTGGCCAAGGAAGCCAAGGCTAGTGAGGTTAGGGCAGACTGTTTGATAAAAAATCTACGTGTGTAGATCGAGGGAGCCTCTTTCATAATTCAAAATTTCATAGCGATTGGTTTCAAAAATAAAAATTAAGTTGACTTTTATTATCATTAAAATATTAATTCCGTTAAAGTATTTGTAAAATTTAGATTACGAAATCTTAAAGTAGCATGAGTAATAAATGTATGGGTATCTCTACCTAGAACGACACACAAGGATTTTTTTGTGAATCACATTGCGGTCGAAATGAAATCTAAGGAAGTAGATTCCTGGAGCTGGTGGTGTTTTAATTTGTTTGGAACCCCCGTCATAATCATTTACTTTTTTTCCTTGTACGTCAAAAAGCTCAATATGGTTTGGGTTGAATCCTGAATTGATGTTTACGTAGCCTGAATGGGATGGATTGGGATAAACAATGTTTGATGTTTCTCCTTCATTAGGGTATGAGAGTGTACTGGACCATTGAACTTGTTGTTGTTCGCCCCATAAAAAATCAACTAGATCCGGATGATCAATAAAAGGGTTTCGATTCCCTTGATAGCTATAAATTACGTCGTTTCGATTGCGCTCAAAATCATCTACTGGGTCGTCTTGATGCCATTGAAGCAAGGTAGAACGGATTCCGTGATAAGGTAATTTACTGGACGTACTAAGTGTATAATCGACCATTTCTAAATCTTCTTCACCACTAACACCTTCGTATCGAACATCCATATAGAAAATGATACGAGCGACATCTCCTTTATCTTCATCACGAGGTTCAAAAATAAGGGAAGAAGAGTTGTAAAAATTTCCATAGGTCTCATCACAGCTGTTGCTTGTGCAATCATCAAAGGCATAATTCAATCGGGTTGAGTTCACATCAATATTGCTGGCTCTAAGGTTATGAACGTCTGTACCTTCGGGGATTCGGGTACCGAAATCTCCTCTAGATTTTGCCCACACATGTTCTCGGTTCCAGCCACTACCCCCGGCATATTCTTGATCCCCATCGACAGATTCTCTTGTGTAAATCAGAAGCACATTGTTGGGGTTGTTAGGGTCAGCGTCGGCTTCTTTTAATATATCCCATGTATCCGTGCCGCTGCTTGTATAGGAAAACCCCTGGTGATCATCGATGATGTTGTGGAGCGCATCTCTTAATGCTTGATCTGCTTTGTTCTCAGCAGCATCATAATACCCCTGAGGTATCTGCGAATAAAGATCCGTGGTCAATAAAAGGACAACGAAAAACGTAAAAAATTGAACGGTTTTCAAATGCTGTTATTGCTTTAAAAACAACACATCATCCACATAATAGCCACCATCCAAACTGGTATCGGTTCCAGAACCAATGTACTTAAATCCGACATATAAAGTTCCGGAATAACTTGAAACATCTACAAGTCCCATGTCCTGAAAGGCATACCACCTTGCGGATTCTCCTGGAATTGGAAGATTGATTTTTTCCCAAGTTGCTGAAGCTACATCTGAGCCATCAAAATCAGTAGAAACAAAAACTTCAAGCGTGTTGTTGAGTTCGTCATCAAGGTGATGTTGAGCAATGCTGCAGCTGAAGAAAGCATTGGTTGCACCAGATAAATCAAAGGCAGGGGTAATTAACCAACCGATGTTTACATCATCTCCTGTTAGGTATCCACTAAATTCGGCATATCCGTTTCCGCTGTAGACTTGTTCTGTCCAAAGTTCAGAGCCCACTTCTGCATAGTTGACCCATCCAGTGTAGTCAAATTCAGAATTGTCTACCGCATCGTCAAAAGTTTGGTCAAGGACTTTTTCAAAGTCATCAATATTTAACAAAACACAAGGGTCGCCAGTCATGTTTACGTCTTGAAGAGAGTTCAACATCAAAACAAGACTGTCTCCGTTGTATGTTTTACTAACGATTCCACGAATTGTACCTGTTCCAGAGGGCAGCAGATCTTGTTTAAAATTCGCAAACGCACTGGTTTCTAGAAGAAAGGTTGATTTAGAAAATCCATCGCAAGCCTCTAAAGTACGTTGTGTATCATAGCTGTCATCAGGATCCACAAAAGGAAGACCTGCTTGGGTAGAAATCACATTTACATCAGAAATCTCCACCATCATCCCTACATGTACATCAGAAATTTCAGAAAATTTGACTGATAGCGGAGTGAGTTCTGCGGTCGTAGCAGATCGAAGCATATGCTTTTTGGCGACATTCTCACGAATATTGGCCAAACGATTTTCGCCTGCATCCAATGCTCCGATAGAAACGATCCCATCGCCCGTACGGTATTCACCAACATACAAGCCTTTTAGGTCAATATAAATCTCGCGCCCAGGATTAAACATATTGTATGAATCGGTTACATCAATAAGGATACGCATGGCTCCCGTAGGATTGGAAGGGTCGTTTTGAAGATAAATTTCTTTGTAAAAATTTCCAGTTTCATCAGAGGAAACCACATAACCTTTAAGAACAAGGTCTGCAACGATTTCAACGGCTTCACCAGACACGGCAAGGCCTTTTAGGTCTGAAACAGAAACCATGGTTTTAGTGCCCTGGTCAACTTCAGCAAGAAGGGATGTAAGTGTTGCGTTTTCTTCTGTTCCTAATGCAGCCGGAACATCAAAAACATCTTCTTGTTGGCAAGCAAAAAACAACAATGTAAATAATACTAAATGGGAGATTTTGTTCATATACCTCATGTTACTTTCTTTAAAAACGTACATATAAATTCAAAAAATAATTTGTTCCACGACCATACCAGTACTTGGGGCCGAATTGTCTTTTAGGGGCAGCAAATTCTTGTTTTAGTTCTCTAAAATTGGCATTCCTAGACTGTTCAAATCCACCTGATTTGAAGACTTCATCAAAGAGGTTGTTGACACTAAAGAAAAAGCCTAGATAATTTCTGTTGATGCGCCATGATTTACCCAAAACAAGATTTGACACCATATACTGCCCAAATTCTTCTTGTTGTAAGAGTTCTCGGGCGAGTTCAGGGTCATAGTCATTTAATGGAAGTCCATCGCTGTCTAGTAAGAAATTCTGAGTGCGGTTGATCGGGCTCGCATCTACATATGTGTGGTTGAAGAAATTGGTTGTAAATCCAAACCACCAGTAATTTTCTCTGTATTCAAATCCGATTGAATAAGCCTCTTGAGGACCATTGGCAATGCGAAGGTTTTTCATTTTCGAAGTTCCAAAATCCAAATAACCAAAGTCATCAGAAGTCAAATAAACACTTGGATTGTTTGCATACAGATGGCGACCCACCGAAGCCGCACCTTTGATGGTAAGCGCTGGCAATACGTTGGCCTCAAAACCAAACTCTATACCTTGGTGTTCTTTGTCGATGTTTTGAGAAATTTCTTGCACAAAAGAAGAAGTATCTCCTCCAATTCCTTCAGCAAAGAAAAACGAGATTTCACTCGCATTGGTTACCGAAGTGTGGTAGGCAGTAAGTCTTGCCGTGAGCTTCGGAGCTCTTAAAATATAGCTGATGTCGTAAGCTGTAATCTCTTCTACTTCCAAATCGCGACCAGCCAATTCGCCAACAATGTAGTGATTTTCTCTAGAATTGGCATAGGTGTTTCTTAGGTGCGGAGCACGTTGAACCCACGCAACATTCGCATCAAATAAGTGCATGCCGCTCAACTTATAGGTCAGTCCTGCTTTACCACTAGGTGTTTCGAAAGTCAGTTTTTTACCCTTTCCGAATGAATTGTCTGCATAAGCTCCATGGCGGTACAAGCCTTCACGTTGATAGGAAGTCTTTTTGAATGAACCCGCCATATAACCGTCAAAACGATTCAAAGAAAACTGAGCTTTTAAAAAAGCCTCTGTTTGCTGGACGTCAAAAAGGTAGTTGTACTTAAAACGATCCCCAACTCCGGCGGTCCCATCAGGGTCTTCAAGATTGTAAGCATAGCCATCAAATGAATCCCTATTTAGATAAGATGTTGCCCCCATCATATCTTGGATTTCAGCAAAGTTCTCCGACTGCATGTCTTGGTGTGTCATTGCAAACACAATACTCACTTGATCGGTCAAAAAGGTTTTAAGCGATGTATTAAATGTCAACTGAGTGTCGTCTGCACGATCTTCATACAAAACATAAGCCGCGGGCAATCCACTTGCTGCGGTATTGAGGTTTGCATCGTAGATTCTGTTCCAATCGATCTGACCATCAGCCAATAATCTTTCCTGTGCAAGGTAAGCGCCCGCATAGTCGGGGCCATCTGCATCTGCTAAGTAGTAGCTTGGTAGATTCTTATAGTATGTAGGACTGGGGTTGGCTCCACCTGGATAATCAAAGCGACTGTTTCCTAGTTCACCAAACTGATAGGCGACACTTGTTTGTAACGTCGTCTTGGGAGAGAACTCAATTTCATGATTCAACATAATAATGGGCTCATCCAAACGCTTCACGCGAGAGTTGCGCTGTTCTCCGTCTTGGTTGCCCCAATATTCGTTGTATTTGGTTCCCATCAAATCATAGACTTCTTGGGTGTTGGGCGATGATTTGCCTCTGCGGTTGGGTGTTGCGATGACGGTAAGGTTTAAGCTTTGCTTTTCCATAACCTTCTCTACGGACAGCATAAATGATTGTGCATCATAAAATGTACCATCGGAATATCCTGATTCGCCCCAGCGGTTGGCCACAGCAAGGGCATAGGCCCAACCTTTTTGATCAAGGCCGCTTGCATAGCTTACCAATACACGGTTAGAGTAAGAACGGTTAGAAGAAGAATAAGTCACACGACCTCCACTTCGGTAAGACGATGCTTTGGTGTTGATGTTTGTAGACCCAATCAGGCCACCAAACCCATAGTCAGAGGTTTGGATTCCTGGATTGAATTCTTGGTTTCGAGTAAGATCATTCAAGCCGCCCCAATTGCTCCACTGAGGTCGTCCGTTGTAAAACTTATTCATTGGCACCCCATTGATGCGAACCGCACCCAAATCAGAATCAAGACCTCGAACGCGAAAAAACGAAGAGCTAAATTCGTATGCCGCGGTACGTAAAAACACATCACGTGAGGACTGTAAAAGTCCAGAAATGTTGTCTGCTGCTTGGTCATCCTCGCTCAACTCATCATCGCTGAGGGTGATCATGCTCATTGTATCTGTAAAATCATCCTCAACAACACTCGTGATAACAGCGATCAAAGAAATGGTCAATACATCCCCTGGATTCACTTCATTAATATAGGTTTCAAAATTTTCGGCCGTTACCGAGATGATGGCAGCACTTGTAAGAGACAAGCTAAATTCGCCGTTTTCGTTGGATTGTGTCTGCAGAGCAAGTTCAGGTGCCTGTACTAGCGCGTTTTGGACCGGTCGACCCTCGCTATCTACAATCAGTCCTGACACATTTTGCTGGGCAAAAGCAAAATTTAGAGAGAGCAAAAAGAGAAAAAGAATTCGCACAAAAATTGTTTTTTTATATATGGCAATTTAAACTTATTTTAGTTAATATTAGAATAATTTTATGAAAAATATCACCACCTTCTTTGTGTTTATCTATGCCTTAAATGTTTGCATTGCACAAGACCAAAAATTCGCAGTCGAGACTGTCGCATTCTATAATGTAGAAAACCTATTTGATCACTTTGATGATCCCAAAACAAGGGATGACGATCGCACACCCGAGGGGCGTGATCGTTGGACAGAAGAGATTTTTGAGATGAAACTCGCCAACACCGCCAAGGTGATTGCCGACGTTGGAAGTGATGTGACGGGGAGCGCTCCGGCAATCATTGGTCTTTCAGAAGTTGAAAATAGGTATGTTGTAGAGAGACTCGTCAATTCCCCTACCCTGAAAAAGTACAACTATGGAATTGCTCATTTTGAGTCGCCAGACGAAAGAGGTATTGATGTTTGTTTGCTCTATCGAAAAAGTAAATTTACACTGCTTCGTGCCAAAAAACATTTTCTATCTCTTTATGACTCCGACGGAGATCGAGATTATACAAGAGATCAACTGGTGGTATCTGGCCTTTTGGACAATGAACTTATTTATGTAATCGTTCATCATTGGCCTTCACGTAGTGGAGGGCAAGCAAGCAGCGAACCCAAGCGAATTGCCGCTGGGGAACTCAACAGAAAAACGGTTGATTCAATTCGCGCCATAAACCCAATGGCCAAAATCATCAATATGGGGGATTTTAATGACGACCCCAACAACAAGAGTGTTGAAGACGCTTTGGGGGCTGTGGGTGACAGAGAGGACGTTCTTGAGAACACGACTTTTTACAATCCTATGATGTCCTTTTATAAAAAGGGAATTGGAACCAGCTGTTATCGCGACAAATGGAATGTACTCGATCAGGTTCATGTAAGTCCGTCTTTATTAAAAAAGACAGAAACCGACTGGTACTTTTGGAAGGCTGGTATCTTTAATCCACCCTACCTATTCAACAAAAAAGGACGTTATAAAGGCTACCCTTATCGCAGTTTTGCTGGAGGTAAATTTACAGGAGGCTATAGCGATCACTTCCCGGTCTATGCGCTCCTCCTCAAAAAACAATAGACATAAAAAAAGCGGAACTGAGTTCCGCTTTTTTTGATCGTATCAATGAAGGCTAGTTCTTTAGAATGTTAAAGACTTTTGAACCACTTTCATTTTGGATTTTCACCATATAGATGCCTGCTTTAAGGCTGCTAACATCTAAAGTGTTTGTAACCTCTTTCTGCATGTGTAACCTTCCAGTCATATCATATACAGAGGCTTGAACAGGCTCAGAGAGTCCTATGAAGTTGAGATTTGAATGTACGGGGTTTGGATACACTGAGACTTTCTTGTTGTCAAATTTAAATGTACTGAGGACATTTGAAACTGAAGTTCCAATCTTTAATTCGTCAATCTCTAAAGCTGCTGTCTCAGAGGGCGAATCCTGTCTCAGGATAAAATATTCAATCCTTGCTGGTGATGTATCTGTCATCGTCATTGATGGACTGGATGAGGAGTTCACAGGATTAATCCATCCTTTGATTTCCCCAGTAATATTATTGTAGGACATGACAACTAGATAAGTTTCATTTACATTCATTTCCGTAGGAACATAATCAGGGTTTGAACTAGCTGATGAAAATGAAAGGTTATATGTAGTGCCTATAGGATCCGTTGAAGGTTTTAACCAAATTCTAGACTCAAAGTTAGGAGGTGAGCCCTCGCTTCCGAAAATAGCAAAGTAACCTCCGTCTGAGTCATTAACAGATGATATGTCAGTCACGTTTAACCAAAAAGAAGCAACAGTTAGCTCATCTTGATTATCGATATCTACAAAAGCTTCTTTCCCACTACCTGAAAAGGAAACTTTTTTGCCAGTTGACTCAACATTATTGTAGGTAAGATTCCCATCTACAACCATTATGTCATCTCCAGAGTAAAGACTCTGCCATTTTCCTTGGCCGCTTAATGAACTGTCTATGGTATAATCAAAAGTTTCAGAATAAGGAAGAGAAACTATGGGATCAATGAATTCAAAATTTACAGTGGCGCTGACGGGCGGTGATAATTGATTGTGGGCGGCATCTACGAGTGATACAACAACGGTGTGAGTTCCCTCTGAGAGATCTGTAAGCGATATAGGAGTTGTGTCATATTTCATAACGGGATCTCCTGAATCCAAAGTATAATGAACATGACCATCATCAGATTGAGTGTTGCCAACGCTGAAATTCTCAACAAAAAGATTGATATCAACTGAACTATCATAAATTGTTGCATTATCATCTGGAGATGTTATACTTAATGTAGGTGTAGTATTTGCAACAAAGCCTTCTAAAATTCTAACATTATCTATCGCAATGTCCTCCCCTCCACTGTCTAACTTAAAAGTAAAAGTTAAGGTCAAAGAATTACCCGTTCCGGTAATAGCTTCTGTGACTTCCATAAACGCTTCTGGAATCGTATCTCCTTCGCCTACACCATCAAAATCAGCATCAATTCGGGTTTCTGAATTCGTCCCAGAAGCCTCGCTTTCAATCCAAAGCAAAGGAGTTGATGCGCCTCCGTCAATTGAGTAATCAATATGAAAAAAATCACTGTCATCCCATTTAGGGTCTTGATAATCATCTTCAGCAACTAAAATTTTAAGTGCCAAACCTGAATAACCTGAAACGTCAAATGTCATGGATAACGTTTGTTCTGAAGCCTCTCCATCACCGTCCATGTCTTGTGCAGCAAAATAATGATCTCCATCTTGTCCAGTTACTCCATAATTCCCGGCAATAGCATTGTTAAAAGTGCTTGTAAAAAAATCATATAAACCGTCTGAGTATTCCACGGCTGATGTAGTGTAATTGGCAGATCCGTTATCCTCAAAAGAATAGCTGTGAATGACTGTTTGGGCATTTACAGCATACATTGAAAACATTAGAAATGCTAAGTAAAGTTTTTTCATAATTATTGTTTAAAATTTCAATAAATTTAAGAAAAAAAAACTCACCATCAACAACTTACAGTGGGTTACTCCTTTAGATTTAAGAGTTTAACAATTTGTTAATCACTTGATTTCAATTATGAAACAAAACAGGCTTGAAAACTAAACATTTGATCAATGAGAAGTTGCGAAACACATAAAAGAAAGCATCATGATCACAGTCAAGTTCTATCATGTTAAAATTCAAAGTTTCTTTAAATATTCGGAAAAAAATTAAATTTGAGCATGAAAAAACTAATCTCCGTTCTATTTGGATTGTCATCCCTTGGCCTTACAGCACAAACAGAGGTATCAGGAATTATTTCCTCAAACACAGACTGGACACTAGAAGAAAGCCCTTATTTGATCACCAACAACATTCGTGTCAATAACGGAGCCACATTGACCATAGCGCCCGGAGTTGAAGTAATGTTTACAGGGCTCTTCTCTTTTCAGGTTTTTGGAGAGCTACAAGCCGTTGGCACAGACAACAATAAGATAAGGTTTTCGTCTGCCAATACAACCCCAGAAAAAGGTGCGTGGAAGTTTATTGAATTCTCAGAAAACTCAAGTGGAGCCCTTTTCGATAGCGACCACAACTATCTCTCTGGATCTAGAATAGAAAATGCTTTGATTGAATACGGAGGGGGTGACAACCAATCCGCCTCTTTAAAAATTGTGAACACCTCAATTTACCTTCACAAAGTTGTTGTTAGAGAGAGTGGTAAATCTGGTGTTTCCTTCCAAAAGGGTACCGGTGGAACCATATCGAAATCTGTGATATCACAAAGCGAATTTTATGAAAATTTTTACAATGGCATTGAATGCAGTTGCTACCAATACAACAAGTCATTAATTGTTTTAAATTCCTTCTCATACAACAATGGCGGAAGTGGGATTTCTACTTTAGGAGGCGACTCGGGGGGCAGTCATTATTTTGAGTTTATTGGAAATGAAATTTACTCGAACAATGATTCCGGCATTGATGCGCTAGCCAATGGAACACAGTTTGTTTCTGAAAATATCATTTATGACAACGATTTTGGCATATGGTCACGAGGGAATGGACAATTTACAATTACAAAAAACATCCTCCACAACAACTCAAAGGGACTAAGTGCTTTGTATGCCAATCACATTATCCAAAACAATGTGTTTACAGAAAACAGCAACGGAGGCATCGAAATCAAACAAGGGGGAAGTTATCTTGTAGAAGGCAATGTATTGTTGGGTAATGATGGGTTTGTGGCTGGAATCAACACACAGAATGCCTGGAGCCCACAAGTTGTGATTAAAAACAATTTGTTGGCATTTAATAATTCTGAATTGGCAACTGTAGATTCTTTCAACCCGGAAAACGGAAACCCAACTTTTGGATTATACAACAATAAGTTTTTTAGAAACACCGCTCCATACGAGTTCAAAAACAGGCGTCTTTCTTATTTGGCAGACATAGATGCCTCCTCAAATTTTTGGGATACTGACAATGAGCAGATCATCGCAGATCGAATTTTTGATTGGTTTGATGATTCTTCCATAGGTTTGGTCAATTATACTCCCATAAAATCTTTGGCTCAAGAAGCGCTAGCTGTTTTACCAAACACCCAATTGGATCTTTCAATTCAATCAAACGGAATTTATTTTTCTTGGGATCCAAATATGGAGCAAAACATCGCAGGGTATCGGCTTCATTTTGGGAGCCCTACAGGGCATTCGTATGAAAACAACATCGATTTGGGTCTTGTGACTTCATACTTCTTAGAAAATGCAGATCCCAATGTAGAATATGCACTTACCTCATACACTACAGAGGCAGACGGAGTAGATGATTTTTTTGACGGAAATGAAAGCTGGTATACTGTTTTCGGAGAGGAAGACGATGTATTGTCTCAAACACCTCTTCTGCCAAGCATTGATTTCTATCCGAACCCCACAAAATCAGTGGTTTATGTAAATTCTGACTTTGCGTCACTTAAAGTCTACTCTATTAACGGACAACTCTTGCTGCACACTGCTTCTAAGACCATCGACTTGTCTTTTTTAAGTAAAGGAGTTTATTTTTTAAAGATATATGACAAAGACAACACACTTTTAGGGAGCTCTAAGCTTTTAAAAGATTCTTTTTAGTGTCTTCTATTGAGTGGAAATAAAACGAAAAAACCCGCAACAATTGTTGCGGGTTTTGTACCTTGGGTGGGAATCGAACCCACACTCTGTTGCCAGAACTGGATTTTGAATCCAGCGCGTCTACCAGTTCCGCCACCAAGGCTTCAAATGGGACGCAAATGTAACAAATAATTTACCTTCAGATGCAAAAAGAAGGGTCAATTCTATTGAAGGGTCAAATAAATTCCTAAATTTGCCACCCCTGTTGGAAAATTTAAATACCAACCATGGCAAAAGTAAAGATAGAAGCAAAGATTTTTGGGTGCTCCCAAAGCATGGAATTGGCTAAAAACATAGCCGATCACTATGGTGCCACCCTTGGCAATGTATTATTCTCAAGATATAGTGACGGAGAATTTCAACCCTCCTTTGAGGAGTCGATTCGTGGTGCGCGTATTTTTATCATAGGCTCTACACAGCCTAGCTCTGAAAACCTGATGGAAATGCTGCTCATGCTCGATGCAGCCAAGCGAGCCTCGGCACGTCATATCACAGCAGTCATTCCATATTTCGGATGGGCTCGCCAAGACAGAAAAGACAAGCCTCGTGTGCCCATCGGAGCCAAGCTGATTGCTAAATTATTGGAATCGGCTGGTGCAACTCGCATTATCACAATGGACCTTCACGCAGATCAAATTCAAGGCTTTTTTGAAAAACCTGTAGATCATCTGTTTGCTTCCTCTATGTTTTTGCCTTACCTAAAAAATTTAAACATCGACAATCTCACCGTTGCATCTCCCGATATGGGTGGAGCAAAGCGAGCGTATGCTTATGCCAAATATTTGGAGAGTGATGTTGTTATTTGCTACAAGCAACGTCAAAAAGCCAATGTGATTTCTCATATGGAACTCATTGGAGAGGTGAAGGGGAAAAACGTTGTTTTGGTCGATGACATGGTCGACACGGCTGGCACCCTGACAAAGGCCGCCGACCTTATGATGGAACGCGGTGCTTTGAGTGTTCGTGCGGTTTGTACACACCCACTGCTCTCTGGATCGGCTTACGAACGTATAGAAGAATCTCAACTCCTAGAACTGATTACCACAGACTCAATACCATTGAGCAAGGAGTCTAAAAAAATAAAAGTATTGAGTTGCGCCAATCTTTTTGCTGAAGTGATGACCAACGTGCATCACAACAAATCGATTGCCAAAAAGTTTATAATGTAAATTCAATAAACCCTAATTATGAAGTCAATT
The DNA here is from genome assembly GCA_016780065.1 of Flavobacteriaceae bacterium. GTDB lineage: Bacteria > Bacteroidota > Bacteroidia > Flavobacteriales > Flavobacteriaceae > UBA724. The sequence continues at coordinate 66,823 of JADHML010000004.1, read as the reverse complement.
ACGATCAAAGGATCTAAAAGAGAAAGCGTGGGCAAGGCATCGACCAAAGCCCTACGTAATGCTGAGAAGGTTCCTTGCGTGCTCTACGGAGGAGGCGAGCCTGTACACTTTTCAGCAGATGAGCTGGCCTTTTCCAAATTAGTTTACACACCGAATGCACATACGGTGGTGATTGATTTGGGTGAAGCCTCGTACAACGCCATTTTGCAAGACATTCAGTTTCATCCGGTATCGGATCGCATCTTGCATGTGGATTTTTACCAACTCCACGATGACAAAGAAGTGTCAATGGACATTCCTGTTGAGTTTGTGGGTGCTGCTCCTGGTGTGCTACTAAGTGGTGGTGTGTTGAGCAAGAACAAACGTAAATTGCGTGTGCGTGCAATTCCTTCCAACTTACCCGACTCTATTGTAGCCGATATTTCCAAATTAGAAATTGGAAACAAACTCTATGTAACCGAAGTAGGTGATGAAAAGTTTACCTTTTTACACCCCGATAATACAGTAGTATGTCAGGTACGTAACTCTCGTACTTCCATGAAGGCTTCCGGAGGGGTAAAAGGCGTAGAAGGCGTAGAAGGCGAAGAAACTGAAGGTGAAGCTACAGAGCAAGAAGCACCTGCGGAAGGAGAGGCTTAAGCCGCTAAATAGTGAACATTAAAAAGCATCTCGACTCTGCTTGAGGTGCTTTTTTTATTTTTACAAAAAATAATCGATGCGTTGGTGGCATTTTCTCTGCGGAAAAAAAGAAACAATGGAAAAGTTCCTGGTGGTAGGATTGGGTAATGTTGGGGTTGATTATAATGACACTCGGCACAACATAGGGTTTACTGTAGTAGATGCATTGGCCAAAACCTATGATGCTGCATATGAAACCAAAAGGTATGGTGATGTAGCCGCATTCAATCACAAAGGAAAAAAAATTCTGCTGTTAAAGCCCTCCACCTTGATGAACCTTAGTGGAAAAGCGGTTGTTCATTGGGTGAGATGCGAAAAAATAAAACCAGCAAATTTATTGGTTATCACGGACGATCTTCATTTGGACTTCGGCAACTTACGAATGCGAAAAAGGGGATCACATGGTGGACACAATGGTCTTAAAGATATCCAAATGCGTTTTGGAGAATTTTCAAGGCTGCGTGTTGGGATTGGTAATCAGTTTAAAAAAGGTCGACAATCCGACTTTGTTTTGTCACCATGGAAAAAAGAAGAAGTCCAAAAGTTGCCAGAAATCGTTTCTAAAGCCGAACAGGCCGCTATGGCCTTTGTGCTAGAAGGAGTTGAGCGCGCTATGAATACACACAATGGTGAGGTTTTATAATTGAATATATGAAAACCATTTACGGGCTAGAAAATTATCCTAAAGAAAAACCTTCAGTAGTAACTGTCGGTACCTTTGATGGGGTGCACTTAGGTCATCAATCCATCATTTCACGATTGGTACAGAGTGCCAAAAAAGAAAATAAAACTTCCGTTTTACTCACTTTCTACCCACATCCACGCATGGTTTTACAATCTGATACACCTTTAAAATTGATTCAAACCATAGAAGAGCGAAGAGATGCTTTAGAGGAAACTGGGTTGGATGTGCTCGTTATACATCCTTTTACTGAGTCCTTCTCTAGGATGGATGCAGAGCAGTATGTAAAGGAAGTGTTAGTAGGTCAATTGAATGTTCATAAAATCGTCATGGGATATGACCATCGTTTTGGGCGCAACCGAAACGCCAACATTAATGACATGCATGATTTTGGAGACATATTTGATTTTGAAATAGAAGAGATCAGCGCCACAGAAGTGGAGGCCATCGCAGTGAGCTCAACCAAAATTCGAAAAGCCATCTTTAAAGGAGATATGAAAAAAGCCTTTGCTTATCTAGGCAGGCGTTTCAAACTGTCAGGCGAGGTCATCCACGGAGAAAAAAGAGGGCGTTCATTGCGATACCCAACTGCAAATATCGATTTAAAAAACAGTCATAAGATTTTACCAAAAAATGGCGTTTATTTGGTTAAAAGCACCCTCGACGGACAGGAGGTTTTTGGTATGATGAACATTGGTGAAAAACCAACTTTCAAATCCAAAAGGATTTCAATTGAAGTTCACTTTTTTGATTGGACTCAAGATTTATATGGAAAACATATTGGGGTAGAAGTGCTGGAGCGCGTTCGTGATGAGCAAAAATTTGACTCCGCCGAAAAACTTCAAATGCAACTAAAAGCCGATGAAGCCCACTGTCGATCAATAATTGACAAATAAAAAGCCCTGTATGCTACAAAGTTTTACTTTTGCACAAATGATCGCTTATGCTTGACATTTCTATCCTTCGAGAACACAAAAATGAAATCATCCTCGCCTTATCCAAAAGAGGGCTGGATGCCAAAGCCTTGGTGGATCAAGTCATAGAGGCAGATCAAAGAAGAAGAAGCCTTCAAGCAGAACTAGATCAAAACCTTGCCAAAGCCAACACATTGGCTAAGGAGATTGGACAGTTGTATAGCAGTGGCAAAACCGAACAAGCTCAAGGATTAAAGGACGAAACGTCTAAACTCAAAGCCGAAAACAAAAACCTGCAAGCTCAACTCAATCAGGCTGTAGAAGACTTGCAAACGCTGCGTTATAACATTCCAAACGTGCCTCATCAACTTGTTCCTAATGGTCAAAGCGAAGAGGACAACCTAGAGGTTTTTCAATCTGGAAAGATTCCTGATTTACAAGAAGATGCCCTTCCACATTGGGAGCTGGCTTCTAAGTACAATCTCATCAATTTTGACTTAGGAAATAAAATATCAGGAGCTGGTTTTCCGGTATACACAGGCAAAGGTGCTCGCTTACAGCGTGCGCTGATCCATTATTTCTTAGATCAGAACACAGCGGTTGGCTACGAGGAAGTTCAGGTTCCACATTTGGTCAATGAAGCTTCGGGGTTTGGAACGGGGCAATTGCCCGATAAAGAAGGTCAGATGTATCATGTTGGTGCCGATAATTTGTATTTGATCCCAACAGCTGAAGTGCCTGTAACCAACCTATACAGAGATGTGATGCTTAGCCACGAACAACTTCCCATTTCCAATACGGGATACACCCCATGCTTTCGTAGAGAAGCAGGGAGCTACGGAGCACATGTAAGAGGTCTGAATCGTTTGCATCAGTTTGACAAAGTTGAAATTGTACGACTGGAACACCCAGATCGCTCATATGATGCTTTAGATGAAATGGTGGATCACGTAAAAACCCTTTTAGAAGCTTTAGAGCTTCCTTACAGAGTACTGCGTTTGTGTGGCGGAGATTTGGGCTTTACCTCGGCGTTGACTTATGATTTTGAAGTCTATTCAACAGCACAAAAACGTTGGTTAGAGGTAAGCTCAGTGTCTAATTTTGAAAGCTTTCAGTCTACGCGTCTCAAGCTTCGTTTTAAAGACAAAGACGGGCGCAAAAAATGGGTACACACTCTCAATGGAAGTGCGTTGGCGTTGCCACGTGTATTGGCTGCCTTATTAGAAAACAACCAGACCGATCGTGGAATTCATATTCCCAAAGCCTTGGTGCCCTATACCGGTTTTGAGCTTATTGACTAAGATGCGTATTCTCAATATTACATTTAGCATAGACAATGGAGCTGAGTCTTCTTGGGTAATGTATGTCAAAAAAAACATACTCTCTGATGACACATACCACACTACTTTGTTGCGTATACACAGCGATGAAAGCACACACCCTAGCTATGGAGTACAATTTAATTTTGATACTATTGAAAAGCTAAACGTTTTCAAAGCACAACAATTGCCTCTTATTTACGCAGCCCTTCACAAGGAATTCCCTAACAAATGGGTGATGTTTGAAACGGAACTTGAAGCCATACTACCTTGAGTGTCAGGCCAAAAAAACATTTAGGTCAACATTTTTTGACCGATGCCAATATTGCACGTAATATTGCCAATGGGCTTACAGGAGAAAGCTACAATCAGGTTTTAGAGATTGGTCCTGGAATGGGGATGTTAACCCAATTTTTACTAGAATCAGAAAATCTCGTCCATGTTGTGGAAATTGATTCTGAGTCTGTGAGCTATCTCAAACAAGAATATCCATCACTGGAAAACCGAATCATTGAAGGTGATTTTCTAAAACTTGACTTAGCAAGCCTGTTTAAAAAACCCATTGCGATCATCGGGAATTTCCCTTACAATATCTCTTCACAGATCGTTTTTAAGACTTTGGAACACCGAAATCTCATTCCCGAATTTGTAGGGATGTTCCAAAAAGAGGTTGCCGAGCGCATCTGCGAAAAACCAGGAAGTAAAACCTACGGAATCCTCTCAGTTCTTGTACAAGCATTTTATGAAACTGAATACTTGTTTAACGTCTCTCGCTTTGTGTTTCAACCTCCGCCCAAAGTAGCTTCAGGTGTTTTGCGACTTCGTAGGAAGGAAGACTATCAACTATCCTGTGACGAAAAACTTTTATTCAAAGTAGTTAAAACGGCCTTTCAACAACGCAGAAAAACACTCCGAAACAGCTTAAAATCATTCCAGATCTCTGCCAATTTAAAAGAAGATACTATCTTTGGGCAACGTCCAGAACAATTGGGCGTTTCGGATTTTGTTCGACTCACAAAAATGATTGCGCATGACACCCTTTCAGCTTAGCGATGAACTCCTAGAGCAAATTAAGCTGGACATTGATGCCCGTCATGACAAAACACTCAAAAAACTTCTACAAGAATATCATTATGCTGATTTAGCTGAGATTTTCGATGCCTTACCCATTGATTATGGGGTCTATCTTTTTAAACTCATTGATACAGAAAAGACTTCTGACGTACTCACTGAAATCGATGAAGATGTACGTGAGGATATTCTTGAAGCCCTATCGGTAAAAGAGATCGCTGCCGAGCTCAATGAAATCGATACGGATGATGCAGCCGATATCATTGCAGAACTTCCTGAAGAACGACAGAAAGAAGTTATTGAACAAATTTCAGATACCGAATTTGCACAAGATATCCGCGAACTTTTGACATATGATGAGGGTTCTGCTGGAGGATTGATGGCCAAAGAGTTGGTACGAGTCAACCAAAACTGGACCGTAACACGCTGTGTGAAAGAAATGCGCATCCAAGCCCAAGAAGTGACTCGGGTTCATTCCATATATGTGGTAGATGATGAAAATGTTCTGTTAGGTCGCTTGTCACTGAAAGATCTTTTGACTGCCAATGATCGAAGTAAAATCAAGAGCGTATACATCCCAAAAGTTGACTCTGTACATGTAGAAGAGAATGGTGAAGAGGTTGCCAAAATCATGTCCAAATATGACTTAGAAGCCATTCCTGTTGTTGATGACGACAAAAAACTATTGGGCAGAATCACTATTGATGACATTGTAGATTTGATAAAAGACGAAGCCGAGAGAGACTATAAACTCGCAGCAGGTATTTCTTCGGATGTACAAGCAGACGACTCCATACTCGAACTGACACGAGCTCGTTTGCCATGGCTTATTTTGGGTCTGATAGGCGGCCTGGGAAGTGTTTTTATCCTTGAAGGCTTTGAAGGGGTTATGAGCCACCCGTCTTACAGAACTTTGTTTTTCTTCACCCCTTTGATTGCCGCCATGGCAGGAAATGTAGGTGTACAATCTTCTGCCATTATTGTACAAGGACTTGCCAACGACATTGTTAAAGGAAGTCTATGGCACCGTTTGCTTAAAGAGATTGGGCTGAGCTTGATCAATGGAGGAGCTTTGGCGATATTGGTTGTTTTGTTTGGATGGATTGCCCAACAGCCTATCGAAGTGAGTATTACCATAGCATTGTCGATGTTGTGTGTGATTGTAGTTGCTGCGCTTGTAGGTACTTTTGTGCCTATTGTGTTGCATCGTAGGGGAATAGATCCGGCCATTGCCACAGGACCTTTTATCACGACCAGCAATGATATTTTTGGCATTTTTCTATTTTTCTACATCGCCAAGTTGATGTTAGGATTCTAAACTTACCCAGATGCGCATACTCCACATTGATGAAAATCACTCCGCGCTGCCCGAAGGACTGCATGCCTTAGGTCTCGAAAATGATTTTGACTACACCGCCTCAAAGGAAGAAGTGATGCAAAAAATACATCATTACCAGGGGCTCGTGCTAAGAAGCCGTTTTCCGATAGATGCAACTTTTATAGATGCTGCCACCGATTTACGGTTTATCGCTCGGGTGGGATCAGGGTTGGAAAACATAGACACCACTTACGCCCAGTCCAAAGGCATACATATTATCTCTGCTCCAGAAGGCAACAGCAATGCTGTGGCCGAACATGCAACCGGGATGATCTTGACACTTTTCAACAAGCTTATAGAAGTATCTCATGAATTGAAAGAAGGGGTCTGGAAAAGAGAATCCAATCGGGGCGAAGAACTCGAAGGAAAAACCGTTGGACTTATTGGTTATGGAAATACAGGAAAAGCTTTGGCCCGAAAGTTAAAGGGGTTTGACGTAAAGGTTTTGTGTTATGACATACACCCCGACGTGGGAGACGGTTTCGCTCAACAAGTTTCGTTAAACATCCTTCAAAAAGAAGCAGATATTATCAGTCTACATGTTCCTGAAACGCCGCTAACAACCCCGTTGATAGACCGTTCGTTTATCAATGCAGTTGCAAAACCTTTTTGGTTGATCAATACCGCAAGAGGGAAAAACGTAGTGACCAAAGATCTGATCGATGGTTTGAAAAAAAACAAAATTTTGGGCGCCTGTTTGGACGTGCTAGAATATGAAAAAAGCTCTTTTGAACAGGCCGAATTAAGTCAAGTTGAGCTCACTTATCTACTCAACTCAGAAAAAGTAATTTTAAGTCCTCATATCGCAGGATGGTCGCATCAAAGTAAAATCAAACTTGCAAAAACCATTGTCGAAAAGGTGAAAAAAATTCTTTTTGAAACCCACTAATTTTTAACTTTATTTTTACCTACAAATTTGCATTTCGTAATACTTTTACCTCATGAAAAAAATATTAATTCTTTGTACCGGAAATTCCTGTAGAAGCCAAATGGCTCATGGATATTTCAGTCACTTTGGGGGGGCTAAACTCGAAGTCTATAGTGCAGGTATCGAAACTCATGGGGTCAATCCACGTGCGATTGCAATTATGAAAGATGATGGCGTTGACATCTCATCACACACCTCTAATAATGTGGATGAGTATCTTGACATCAATTTTGATTTTATTGTGACGGTTTGTGACCATGCCCACGAAAACTGTCCTTACATACCGGCTGACAATGCGGTACGTATCCATCATGATTTTTATGACCCCTCTAAATTGATTTCAGACGAAGAAGAGGAGATTTACAAAGCCTTTGCTCGAACACGAGATGAGATCAAAAATTTCGTCAAAGAATTTATCAAAGAACTTCCCTAAGCTCTTACTGCATCACCAGTTGAAGGGTGAGTTTGGCACGTTGTTCTAAAAGCAGCTCATGAGCACCCATCAAGCTGTCAGCGCTGTGTTCGTCAAAGTGTCTGATGGTATATAGAGACACATTCGGTGTGTGTTTTACCTTAAACCGGCCCCGCAATTGTTGTAAGAGGCCATCCATTCGGTTGAATTTATCATATACACAGACCGAAAAACTAATGGCAGAGTTTTGAATAAGATCGACTTTCATTTTATGATCGTGCAACCATTTGAAGATGTCACTAATGTTTTCCTCCACAATAAATGAGAAATCGAGGGAAGATAATTTGATTAACGACAGCCCTTTTTTAACAATATAACAAGGCACTTCTGGGACAATAGGTGCGCCCTTGGTTACTACGGTGCCTGCATTTTTTGGGTTGACAAACGACTTGACATGCAAAGGAATTTCTTTGCGCTGCAAAGGCTGTAGGGTTTTGGGATGGATGACAGATGCACCATAAAAAGCCAATTCAATCGCCTCTTGATATGAAATCTGATGAAGCAATTCTGTCGATTGGAAGTGTCGAGGATCTGCATTGAGTACGCCTGGCACGTCTTTCCAAATAGTCACAGAAGTTCCATTGAGGCAATAGGCAAAGATTGCTGCACTGTAGTCAGAACCTTCCCTGCCCAAAGTAGTTGTAAAATGATTGTCGTCGCTGCCAATAAATCCTTGGGTAACGTACAACTGACCTGGTTTTAAATGTTCATTGACGGCTTCTTGGGTGGCTGTCCAATCGACATTGGCATCACGATAGTTGGCGTCGGTTTTGATACAATTGCGGGCATCAAGCCAAGTAGAACTCATGCCTACATGGTTCAAATAAGCATTGATGATGGTGGTTGACACCAACTCACCCGTACTGACTACTTGATCATATACAAAGGAATAATGAGGCGATTTGTTGTGAGCAAGGAAATGATTTAGCTCGTCGAATAGGGTTTTTACTTGTCCAAAGACAAGATGATCTTTGTGCTCAAAAAGGGCTTCCATAATGGAATGGTGATATGAAACAACCTCTTGAACATGGCCGCTCAAGGCATCGGGTTGCTCAAAATAGGCTTTCACGACCTGTTCCATGGCATTGGTGGTTTTGCCCATGGCAGAAACCACAATCAGAGTGTCTTTATGACCTACTTCATTTAAGACACGAACCACGTTTTGAACGCCTGCTGCATCCTTTACAGATGCACCTCCAAATTTAAATACTCGCATGAGGGTATTGGGTTATAAAATCAGTAATGGCTTGATTATCCATTTGAACCAACCGCCAATCGGGCAATACTTCTGCACCTGTTTTTCGATAGAAATCAATGGCCGACTGGTTCCAATCTAGTACGGCCCATTCAATGCGGCGTACCCCTTGAGAGGCTGCATAGTGGATAAACGTTTTATACAATGAAAAACCGATGCCCAAACCGCGGTATGATTGACTAACAATCAGATCCTCTAAGTGCATGCTTTTCCCATCCCAAGTGGAGTAACGAGGATAGCCAAGTGCCATCCCCACTAGCTTCCCATCAGATTCAGCCACAAAGCATGTAAAAGCAGGGTGGGATCCAAATCCATCTTCCAAAAGGTCTTGGGCTTGAATGTTGACCGCGTCGGGGGCGCGCTCAAAATCAGCCAGCTCTTTAATGAGAGTCAATACCGAATCGACATCTGTTGGCAAAGCCGTCCGTATGAGAACATCTTTTTTCATCGGCTGCAAAGGTAATGCATCAAGAGGAATTGAAAAGAAATGTGCCTATTCAAAAAAAAGAGACGTCTTTTCCTTGAGGTGGTTCTTGGTATTTGTATTTTTGGAAACCCTTTGGGAAAATCGGCAGAAAAAGGTTATAAAAAATCGATTTGTCACAATACGATTTAAAAAACCTTTCCAGTTTAGATTGATATAAAGTAACTGTATATTGAAACCCGTGAAGCTGCCCAAAAGTCTGTTTGAAAACGAACAGACTCATGAGATTTTAGGGAAGATTTCTGAAAAACAGAGTTGCTGTGTTTCGGGTCTTTCGGGGTCTTCTTATGCTTTTTTGGCAGCTGCGCTCGCTCAAAACTCCTCAAACCCCATACTTTGGATTGCCGAAGACAAAGAGCAAGCGGCCTATTGGTTTAATGATCTTGAACGACTCCTTCCTGAAAATGAGGTGTTGTTTTACCCAGCAAGTTATCGAGGAACCCAAGAATTCGAAAGAGTAGACAACGCCAATGTGATGATGCGTGCAGAGGTGCTGAAAAAAATATCTGCTGCGCCAAAACAATGCGTTGTCAGCTATCCAGATGCTTTGTTCGAACAAGTATTGACCCGTAAAGAGCTAAAAAAGAAAACCCTTCAACTTGCTTTGGGGATGGAAGTGTCCATAGATTTTGTAAACGAAGTTTTATTTGAATACGAATTTCAGCGAGTAGATTTTGTTACACAGCCTGGAGAGTTTTCTGTCAGAGGAGGTATTTTGGATATATTCTCTTTTGACAGTGAGTACCCCTATCGATTGGAGTTTTTTGGAGATGAGATAGACCGTATTAGTATTTTTGATGTCATCAGTCAACTGTCGTTAGAATCTCGCGATAAGGTAGATATTCTTGCCAATGTAGAGCAAAAAATATTACAAGAAAAACGTCAGGCTTTTTGGGCTTTTCTTCCCAAAGACACCCTTTTTTTACATCACGGAATTGCAGATGTATCAAGCATCCTCAACAATAGCTATCAGCAATTAACCTCTAAAAAAGAAAAGAGTTCAGAAAGAAACGATCCTGACAATTTATATTGTACCGGCAGTATGTTCGAAGAGGCATTGACCCAAAGAACTCAGATAGATTTTTCGGGGCAATCAAAATCATTTCACCAATATCAATATTCGTGTAATCCACAGCCTGCATTTCAACGCAATTTTGAACGCATCACCGCCCACCTTAAAGAGAATGGTGAACAAGGAATACAAAACCACCTTTTCTGCAGCAACGATCAACAAGCAGAGCGACTCAAACGTATTTTTGAAGAGATCGATGTGCCTTACAAGCTACACGTGATGCCTCTCTACAGAGGGTTTTTAGACACCGATCACAAGATTGCTTGCTATACCGATCATGAGTTTTTTGAACGCTATCACAAGTTCAGACTCAAAAATGGATATGCTAAAAAGCAGGCGATTAGCCTAAAGGAGTTCAATCAGCTGCAAGTGGGGGATTATGTAACCCATATCGATCATGGAATCGGAAAGTTTGGTGGCTTGCAACATATTGAGGTAGAAGGCAAAAAACAGGAAGCGATCAAACTTATCTATGGGGAACGAGATATTTTATACGTTTCTATTCACAGTCTTCACAAAATCGCTAAGTACAATGGCAAAGAAGGATCCGTCCCTCGGCTCTTTAAGTTAGGCTCAGCAGCCTGGAAAAAACTCAAGCAAAAAACCAAGAAAAAAGTCAAAGAAATTGCTTTTAACTTGATAGAGGTCTACGCAAAGCGCAAACTCAAAAAAGGATTTCAATACGGTCCAGACAGCGCCCTACAACACGAACTGGAAGCGTCTTTTATCTATGAAGATACTCCAGACCAACGCAAGGCTACCGAAGCTGTAAAAGCTGACATGGAAAACGAACAACCCATGGACCGTTTGGTTTGTGGAGACGTAGGTTTTGGAAAAACAGAAGTGGCCATTCGGGCAGCCTTTAAAGCCGTGGATAACAACAAGCAAGTAGCTGTGTTGGTGCCGACAACTATTTTGGCCTATCAACATTTCAACACTTTTTCAAAACGACTGCAAGACTTTCCTGTACGGATCGATTATATCAACCGCTTTCGAACGACCAAAGAACAAAAAGAGGTTTTGGAAGAGATCAAAACAGGGGCTATCGACATCCTCATTGGCACCCATCAATTGATGAGCAAACCCACAGATTTTAAAAACCTCGGGCTGCTTATTGTCGATGAGGAACAGAAGTTTGGTGTCGGAGTAAAAGAAAAATTACGCAGTCTGAAATCAGATGTAGATGTACTAACCTTGACTGCTACGCCCATCCCCCGTACCCTACAATTTAGTCTAATGGCAGCGCGTGATCTGTCTATCATCAACACGCCACCGCCAAACCGATATCCCATCGACAGTCAGGTCATTGGCTTTAGTGAAGAAGCCATCCGAGATGCCATCAGCTATGAACTCCAAAGAGGGGGGCAAGTGTTTTTTGTTCACAATCGAGTAGAACATCTGGCCGAATTTAGCGGTATGATCCAGCGCTTGGTGCCTGATGCTAAAATCGCCCGTGCGCATGGTCAAATGGAAGGGCGAAAACTAGAAACCACCATGCGTGACTTTATGGAGGGTCGATACGATGTTTTGATCGCAACCACCATCATCGAAAATGGTCTGGATGTCCCCAATGCCAATACCATTCTAATAAACAACGCCCACCAGTTTGGGTTGAGCGACCTCCACCAAATGCGGGGTCGAGTGGGGCGGTCTAACAAAAAAGCATTTTGCTATTTTATATCTGCACCGATGTCTACTCTTACAGACGAAGCCCGTAAAAGAATGCGAGCACTGTCAGAACACACCGCGTTGGGTGCAGGGTTTCAAATCGCTATGCGAGATTTGGAAATCAGGGGTGCTGGAGATTTACTTGGTGGTGAACAAAGTGGGTTTATCAATGACATCGGATTTGAAACCTATCAAAAGATTCTCAAAGAAGCTGTAGACGAACTAAAGACCTCCGATTTTAAGGAGTTGTTTGAGAATGAACCAGCCCCACAGAAAGATGCGCAAATCGATACCGACTTAGAATTGTTATTCCCAGATTCATATATCAACAATGTCAGGGAGCGTATGGTTTGTTACCAAAATCTGGCTGAGGTCAAAGATGAAAAAGCGCTAAAATCATATACCGAACAAATAGCTGACCGATTCGGATCCCTACCTGAAAGCTCTCAATCTCTAATTGATAGTGTGCGGCTCAAATGGGTGTGTGCTGCATTACATATTGAAAAAGCAGTGCTCAAGAAAAACAAACTCATCGGTTATTTTGATGCCAACCCTCAAAGCGAATTTTATCAGTCAGATGGTTTTAGAGAACTGCTCGTCAAATTACAAGCTCATCCGATGAAAGGCACTTTGAAAGAAAAAAAACAAGCCGATCGAACCCGACTGATGTTGGTCTTTGATCAAGTTCAAAGCGTTCAAAAAGCCCTCGAATGTTTGACTTGGTTACAGCAACGTTAGAGTTGCTTTAGGTCTTTGATGACTCTGAATGCCTTGTCTACTTGTGCTTCGTTGACCAGAATGGTAAACTCATTAGAAGTAGAAATCACTTCGTAGATGTTGATCCCCTCCCAAGACAGCCGCTGAAAAACAAAATAATAAATCCCTGGAACAGAAACGTTCTCAGTCGGAAGCTTCACTGAAATCGATGACAAATCATCCTCTTTATGAATGCAAACCTCATTTTCAAAACAACTCTCTACTTGTTCAGCTAAGTTGCTGCTCACCACCACATTGCACTCATGTACCCCGCGCGAGGATGTGTAAAAATTACCTTTGTCATCAGAAATACTTGACAACAATTTGGCCTGAGAAGCCAATAAGGTTGGTGATACCTTGTAATTATAATCTATCAAAGAAGAGCGCACCGTAATGTCTCCAATATTGCGAAGGGTTTTTATGATTTTTAAAGATGAACGGAATTCAAAATCAGAAGACAAACGCTTTAAAGCCATTACAATGGCGCCGTTGCGAACGTCTTTGTTCATCACATCGCTAATTTCTTTATTGATAATACGGGCGAGCGAGGTCAGATTGATGATCCCCTGTGTCAATGCACTCACTAGGAAAGGTTTGCTTTTTATGTAGTCCTCTACCGCAGCTGCTATTGTTTTCATTTATGTTTGTTATTGTTAAGGCAAAAATAATAAAAAACAAACAATTTGTTACTGATTTAACATATTGTCAAAAAAAGTGATATGCATTTTCAATAAATTCAATAATTTGTTTGTTTTTAGTCCTCAAAATGCCAATAATATCAAGACTTACTTCAACATCCATGTCACGACTCTGCACAAAATGATTGGCAGCATAGACCAATAGGCGCTGTTTTTTAGACGTTACAAAACTTTGAGGCAAACCATAGTCAGCACTGCTGCGCCACTTAACTTCAACCACAGACAGACGATTGCCTTTTAAAGAAATCACATCAATCTCTGCTTTGCCAAAGCGGTAGTTGCGTGCCAAGATGCGGAATCCTTGTTTTTGTAGGTAGGTCACGGCTATGTCTTCGCCGGCACGACCTAATTCGGTAGGTTTCATATGTGTACTTTGGGATTCTTAAGGTATGAAAAAAATCAACTAAACAGGGATAAATTCCTATTTTTGCGGCTGATCAACATTCGATGACAGCCAAACGATACACCCTAACTGCCGCCCTACCCTATACCAACGGACCCATTCATATTGGTCATTTGGCTGGAGTCTATGTGCCGGCAGATATTTATGCAAGATACCTTCGTCTAAAAGGCAAAGACGTCCTATTTGTTTGCGGCAGTGATGAGCATGGGGTAGCCATCTCTATGCGAGCACGTAAGGAAGGCAAAACACCTCAACAAATCATCGATCACTACCACGGGCTTATCAAAACATCTTTTGAGGATTTTGGCATTTCGTTTGACTATTATGGCCGAACTTCTGACCACATACATCACCAAACGGCAAGCGATTTTTTTAAAAAACTACATCAGCAAGGCGATTTTGTTGAGCAGACCACGGATCAACTCTATGACGAAGAGGCCCAACAATTTTTGGCAGACCGCTTTGTCGTGGGCACTTGCCCCAAGTGTGGCCATACAGAAGCTTACGGTGACCAATGCGAAGCCTGTGGCAGTTCGCTCAACGCCACAGACCTAATCGATCCAAAATCAACTTTAAGTGGAAGCACCCCAACCCTCAAAGCCACCAAACACTGGTTTTTACCGCTTGATCGATACCAAGACTTCCTTAAAGAATGGATCTTAAAAGGTCATGCTGACGACTGGAAACCCAATGTGTATGGGCAGGTCAAATCGTGGCTCGATGATGGACTCAAACCTCGAGCCGTTACGCGCGATTTGGACTGGGGCATTCCCGTACCCGTTCCTGGCGGAGAGAACAAAGTGCTCTATGTTTGGTTTGATGCGCCGATTGGCTATATCTCAGCCACCAAGGCTTGGGCTGAAGCCAACGGAAAAGACTGGAAGCCCTACTGGCAAGACAGCGACACCGAGTTGGTCCACTTTATCGGAAAAGACAACATCGTTTTTCACTGCATCATATTCCCGGCCATGCTCAAAGCAGAAGGTTCCTATGTGTTGCCCGAAAACGTACCCGCCAATGAGTTTTTAAACCTAGAAGGTCAAAAATTATCCACGTCCAAAAATTGGGCCGTATGGCTCCACGAGTATTTACAAGAATTTCCTGGCAAGCAAGATGTACTGCGCTATGCGCTCACCGCCAACGCACCCGAAACAAAGGACAACGATTTTACCTGGCGCGATTTTCAAACCCGCAACGACAGTGAATTGGTCGCCATTTACGGCAATTTTATCAATCGGATTTTGGTGCTGACCCACAAATATTACGACGGACAAGTTCCCATACCCAACGACTTGACCCAAGTCGATCGAGAAACCTTGCAGGCCTTGCGTGATTTGCCTGTTGAAGTAGCCACATCGCTCGACGCATACCGCTTTCGGGAGGCCAGCCAAACCATGATGAAAATCGCACGGTTGGGCAACAAATACCTCGCCGATGAGGAGCCCTGGAAAAAGATAAAAACCGATCCCGAGCGTGTTCAAACCATCATACATACTGCCCTACAGGTGGCTGCAGTCTTGTCGTTGGTGAGCATCCCATTCTTGCCGCATACCGCCGAAAAGCTACGACGCCTTTTGGGACTGCCTCAACAAGCCAACTGGTCCGAACTGTCTCAAGACGAATGGCTCACACCGGGCAGTCAGCTACAAAAACCTGAATTGCTTTTTGAAAGAATCGATGACAGCGCCATCGAAACCCAAATCGAAAAACTCCAAAACACTTAGTGTTTTTTGGAAATCGCTACAACAACAACAGTTCGTCGCAATGGATTTCTGACACATAGCGCTTTTCACCGGCTTTGTTTTCGTAGCTCCTGTGAACCAACTTGCCTTCGATGGCTACTTTTTTACCCTTTTCGAGCAGCTGCTCACACAGCTCAGCCAACTTGCCCCAAGCGACTACCTGGTGCCACTGGGTGTTTTCGATGCGTTCGCCTTGAGCGTTTTTGTAATGGTCGTTGGTCGCGATAGAAAACTTAGCGCCTTTGCGGTCGTTGTCTAATTGGAGAATTTCAGGGTCTGCTCCCAAATGCCCAATCAGCCTGACCCTATTTTGAATGTTGTTCATGATCAATAGATTTAAAGTAAAATAAGGACCCAAAACTACACTGACACCAACACCCCAGTCGGTTGTTTTTCTTTTACTTCCGGCAATATCCGTTTGTTGCCGGATACACAAACAGCACTCGGATCGCTGTTTTTTTCTGTGAATGGTCGTTTTTTAACTACAAACCGTCGTTTTTTGGCTTTTTTGAGCAACTAAAAGTGTGTAACTTGTTGTTTTAACAAAACCCCTAAAATTACCCCAATGAAACACCTATATACCTTTTATTGTTTTTTTATTGACTGCTTCTTTGTATGCCCAAACCACCACCACAATATTCAGCCATGATGCTATTAATGGAATTCATATGGCCATCCACGGAAACGAACTATACTTCCCAACACACACCCAAACTCTAAAAATTGATCATACCCAAACAAACCCTTCGTCTGTTCTGGTGCTGGAAGAAGTTGCAGAAAACCTAGTTTTTCATGGAGATGACCTCTATTTTAATGCTGGTTCAACCATTTCGAAAATAACTGTTACAGACCAACCTCCTACCATTGTTGATGTGGTTACTTCAGGATTAAACAGCCCAAACTATTTAGCATTTAAAGGAGATGTCCTTTACATTGCAGATGATCGCTTTGAAAATGGTATGGAGGTTTCCGATATTTTTAAAATAGATGTTTCGGGCAGTGATACAACCCCCACGCATGTGATCGATGGTCCAGATGTCGGGCTCCAAGGGTTGGCATTTCATGGTGATGGAGATGAGTTGTATTTTACTTCCTTCAGTCCAGATGCTAATTCTCGTATTATGAAAATAGATGTGAGCCAAGCATCTCCTACCCCTACTGAGGTTATTTCGGGTCTCACAGGTCTCCCTCATGATATTGCATTTGATGAAAACGACTTATACATCAGTTTGTCCAATAATAAAATTGTAAAAATAGATGTTACCGCCGATTCCCCGACTACTACTGATGTCCTTAGCATCGTTGGCCCATACAAGTTACTAGTTGATGGGAGTTACCTCTATATTGGTTCTCTAGATTCTGAAACAGGTTATTTTACAAAATATACCGATGCTACCCTGTCTTTAGAACCCATTACCCAAACAAACGCGCTTCGCATTTATCCCAATCCCGTACAAGAAGAACTACAGGTGTTGGGGATAACCAATACCCAACACTACACCCTCTACAACCTGCTGGGTGTAGCAAGTGGACAAGGAACCATAGCCAATGGCGGTTCGGTGACTGTATCTGACCTGCCAAAAGGGCTGTATTTTCTAAAATTAGAAGGTGTACAGACCCTAAAATTTATTAAGGAATAAAAATATTTTATCATGGCAAGACTATGCTGGGAATGTGATAAGCCGCTGACAGGACGGATCGACAAACGCTTTTGTGACGATGCTTGTCGTAGCAACTACAACAACCGTCAGAACCGAGACCACAATCAACTGATGCGCAACACCCACTATGCCTTGCGTAGAAATTATAGAATCTTAATGAAACTCAACCCTAGAGGCAAAGTGAAGATGTCTCGCAAACGGATGTTGGAGGAAGGTTTTTCGTTTGAATACATTACGCAAATGTATCGCACCCACAAAGGCGCCTTGTACTGCTATGTTTACAACCAGGGATATTTGGACCTTGGAAATGATTGGTTTTTATTGGTAAAACGCACTTAACGCCAGTGTTGGTTTGAAGGTTTGAAGTATAATTTGTACATTTGAACGTACAAATTAAAGTACATAACATGAAAGCAATCAGTATTTCCACATTGCGTAAAAACATCAAAGAACATTTTGATTATGTTTCAAAATCTTTGGAGGTGATTGTAGTTCCCAGAAGCAAGGAGGAAGATGCGGTTGTCATCATGTCAATTCAGGAGTACAACGCCCTAAAAGAAACCGAATATCTGTTGTCCTCCAAATCCAACAGAGATAGGCTGATGGAATCTGTAGCCCAAATCGAAAGGGGTGACCTGGTCGACTATCCGGACACCAAAGAATAAAACCTTCATGCACATCGAGTTTACTACATACGGATGGGAAGATTTTTCTTACTGGTTGGAAAACGACATGGACACCATTGTTAAAATCAAGGCTTTGATTGGCTCGATCAAACGACAGCCCTTCAAAGGTTTGGGCAAGCCCGAACCCTTAAAATATGGCCTCAAAGGGTTTTGGTCTCGAAGAATCACTTCAGAACACAGACTGGTCTATCAAATATCCGGAAAACGGGGCGTAGATCAAAAATGCACCATCATACAGTGTCGGTTTCATTATGAAGGATAGAAAAAGACGGTTGGGTGTACACATGCCTGATGCTCAATGAAGAAGATGCATATGTGTTGTCAAAAGAGATTAGCGCCAGCGTTGACTTCGCAATTTTAGGGCGGCAAGGACGACATCTCGACGGCTGATTTGGCCGACCAACAATCCGTTTTTAAGCACTGGCAAACGTCGTCGGCTGTTTTGGTGAAACCGGCGTGCAGCATCAAAGATAGTGGCGTCGTGATTGATGGTATTCACCGCCGTTGTCATAAAATGAGCTACACTCTTTTCTAAAATAGGCATGTTAAAGTAACGGCTTTCTGAAATCTGTTTCATACAATCGGCTTCGGAGATGATCCCAATCAGCTTGCCGCTTTTGTCCACAACGGGACCTCCAGAAATCCGATGTTTGGCAAAGGTCTCCATGATTTGAAGAATGGACTGATCAGGAGTAAACGTGATCAAATCACGGGTCATATAGTCCGAAACGAGCAAAGGTGGATTGGGTGCTTTAGGGGCTTTGGCACGGGCGCCTTGAAAACTTTTAACTGCCATAATGTGATTCTTTAGGCTTAATATACAATTTTTTTACAAACCTATTCTGGCTTTATCCCCATAAAAGACTGTATTTTTGGAAGATGACATCA
The DNA here is from genome assembly GCA_016780065.1 of Flavobacteriaceae bacterium. GTDB lineage: Bacteria > Bacteroidota > Bacteroidia > Flavobacteriales > Flavobacteriaceae > UBA724. The sequence continues at coordinate 48,068 of JADHML010000004.1, read as the reverse complement.
AATGTTGCCGTATTGGGATGTGGGTGGTTGGGGCTGCCCTTAGCCAAAAACCTGTTGAAATCTGGATACTCTGTCCGTGGCAGCGCTCGACAAAAAGTCACTCTAAATCAACTTGAACATGTCGGGATTGAAGCGCAGATGATCGATTGTCAAGAAAACCATATTGAAGGTAATATAGAAGCTTTTTTAGAAGAAATTTCTAGGCTTTATGTCATATTACCCCCAGGCATACGCAAAGACCCTCAGCGTGATTTTGTTGCGGTTATCGAGCACCTGATACCCTATGTGAATAAAAGCGCAGTCAAAGAGTTGGTGTTTACGAGCAGTACGGGTGTTTTTGGGAGTCAACAAGGGGTGGTGTTGCCAGAAACCCAACCGCTGCCCGATTCAGAGAGTGGTCGGCAGTTGGTCGAGGTGGAAAAGCGGTTGTTATCACAATCTTCTTTTTCCACACAAATTCTTCGATTGGGCGGGCTGATCGACCTTGATCGACATCCGGCGAAGACACTCGCGCGCAAGAATGTCATCATGGAACCTCAAGCCCCCGTAAATCTGATTCATAGGACGGATGCCGTGGGTTTGTTGATGCATTTGCCCACAACGGCGCCTTGGAAGGCTGTGTATCATGGAGTGACTCCTTGGCATCCTTCAAAAAAGGATTTTTACAACCAAGCTGCCAAAGAACTCGGGTTGACTCAACTGCCCTTTAGTGAAACTATTGGAACCACCAATAAAATGGTCAAAGACCCTCGTGTTGAAAACATGTTGGACTTTCACTTTAAAGAGCCTAGACTAGGTCTTAAAGACTGGGCTGAGTAGCCACCCGATTGTAATGTCTGGCAAAGGTATTCCATGCTACGACCACCTCGTTCATAGCTTCGGAGAATTTAGATTGTGTGTATTGTGAGGGGTCTGAAAATCGTACGATTCCAATCCGTGTACGAAAGACTTTGTACCTACCAATCAGTTGTGGAATTTGAAGTGCATTTGGAAAGTCTCTCGGTTTGATTTTATCGGCTTCCTGACCAATGGCCTGTAGTTGCACGCTTAGATTTTTATAGGGAATTTTTGGCAAATCAGATAGTTGTGCGAATAGAGGCGCAAAAACTTGATTTTCATCAACCGTAATAGGGGTCAGGTCGGGAGGCGTAGTGAAAAACATGTTTTCCCCATCACCAATCACAGAGTTTTCAGGCGCCGAAGGTGCATTTTGGGTACAAGCCATGCACATAAGAAAAAACAAAAAGAACCAAGCTTTCACAAAGCGAAGATACGGCCTAAATACAATTCTTCAATCGAAAGAAAGAGATTCTGTCAACAAGTCAATCAGGAATGCACGTTGGTTTTATAGCCAGGAAAAGCTTCAAGAGCCATTTTGGGTGTACGATCTTCATAAAACAACCCCCAATGCTTTTCGGGTTCATTAGGGTCCGAAGAGCCTTTCCATGGTTCGTCGAAAGCTTCAAACACAAAGGTGAGGATATTGTTTTCGTCGGTCCATCGGCAGAGCGCGTCGTAATACATCTTTTGAAAAACCACATTGGCATGGGCTTGGGGAAAACCACGGCCATTGGCTTTGGTGGCCCAACCGGCTTCTGTGATCACAACCAGCTTCTCAGGATACCGCTCAGACACCTGCTGGTAATTGCTTTTGGTATGTGCCAAAGCATGATCGATACTAATGTTTTCCCAGAGAGGGTAGGTGTGAATCGATATAAAGTCTAACACTTCAACCAAGGGAGCCAGCTTATCTAACCAAGGAGCGTAATTTTCGCAGAATGTAATGGGTTGTTTAGTAACTGCTTTTACTTGATTTACATAGTCAATCATGGCATCTACAGAGACCATGTTTCCTGACCAGTCGACACACGACTCATTACCCACAGCCAATGAAAAAATGACCTCTTGATACTGATTGGCCCAACGAATGAGCGTATCCACTTGTTGTTGATTGATTTTTTTGTTTTTGGCAATTTGTTCATCGCTAAACGTTCCACCCCACGGACAATGGGGGTTGGAAACTTCACCCTCTAAATAGGCGCCCAACATGACTTTCAGAGGAAGTTTTTCATCTCTAATCACCTCGAGTACGGTCTTGGCGTGTGGATCACAACTGTAAAGCCTAATGTAAGCCCAATGATTCTTTACGATGTGAAGATCTTCTTCGATTTGTGCTCGCTCAGGATACTCCGCACCGGGTCTTTGACCCTCTCTAAACCCGGAATAGCATATGGCCATGCCTTTGGGGATTGAAAGTACCTTGGTGTAATCCATGAACGATAGATCTTATGAGCCGGATCAGGCGTTAAACTTCAGTTTTTCGTCTTTGTCCCAGAGGCCCCAATAAGCTCCTACGTCTCCTTCAGCACCTACTTTCCAGGGCTCGTCAAAGGCAGAGAAATAAAACATTTCGATGTTGTCTTCTTTTGACCAAAGCTGTGCATTGATATAATATTGAAGTGCATTTTCGTAAGAGGGTTGTGCGCCTCCAAGGCTCGTTCCTTGGCTGGGCCATCCTGTTTCGGTAATGATTACTTTTTTACCTCCACCAACATCTTTAGCATGGTGATACATCTGCTTCATATAGACGAGTGAATAATCAATGTGGCAAGCCTCCCAGTATGGGTAGCAATTGGCTAGAATCACATCGCATGCTTCCGTGATTTTGGGTCTGCTTGAAAATTCATAGTAAGCATCTACATAACCTACCTCTATGTTGGGAACCGCTTCTTTAAAGCGAAGTATATAGTCAATGAGTTGCTGCTCGCTGAGCTCTTTTCTATACATTACCTCGTTACCTACAGCGGCAATATCGACATGACCTTCACGGCACAACTTAATGAGCCCTTCTAACTCTTTCTCGTTTTGCTCTAAATCATCGCTTAACCAGGCACCTACTAAGGTTTTGAGCCCATATGATTTGGCTAAAACGGGGATTTGCTCGTTGCCCTCCGTACAAGAGAATGTGCGAATCCATTGGGTATATGGAGCAATACACTCCAATTTACGACGTATTTGAGCCTCACTCAATTCGTCTCCTGGGTTTTGTCCTTGATCGTAGGGGCTAAAGCAAATTCCGTGCATTTTGGACTTTAATAACGTCCCCGAAATTTCTTGTAGTGTTTCTTGGTTGTGTTTGGATTGTGAAAACCCGGCAAGAGACAAATGTTTTTCTTTTCTATAAGACATGGAAATGTTTATTTATTGTTACGTTTTGCAAGAATCTCACTGACTTCTTTAGCGCTCGATTCGTTTATTTCATAATTTTTCATCACATAGATCGCAATGCAAGTTCCTATCACAGGAAGTACGGTGTAAAAAATACGAAGTCCCGTCATGGCAGTATCTGTTTGCTCGGGTAAGGATGTATCGAATCCTACAGCACTCATGATGATCCCGCTAAATAAACCTGCCAGTGCAGTGCCAAACTTGACCATCCACCAATACAAAGCCCCAAATGTGGCTTCTTTTCTAGGCAGTCCGTTATTGAGTTCGTCCAAATCACAAGTATCTGCAGTCATGCTCATCATAAGAGTAAATAAGCCACCTATTCCAAACGAAAATAAAGGAAGAGCAAACAAGAAGGCGTAGGGCTTGCCAGGGATAAATAAGAACCAAAACAAAACATACCCCAGTAAGGAAATGGCCTGTGAAATCATAAATGTTTTTTTCTTCCCCAAACGCTCAGACATTTTGGTGACAATCGGAATGACTAAAAAAGTGGTTAACAAAGCTCCTACTGAACCATGTAGTGTAGGCCACACACCAGCAGCATTTGCATCACCTTGGAATAAATAGTAGACTATAATGAAAAAAGAAAATGCTGCAATGGTCTGGAAAGAATTGAAAATAAAAAACGTAGCGGCACAAAGGCGTACAAAAGGCCTGTTGTTAGCAGCGTCCTTAAATCCTTTGACCAAAGTCGATAAATTGTTTTTTATGTTATTGAATGTAATAGAAACCAAGGTGTCATCATTCAATGACGATTTTCCTTTGATAAAGAGTGCAGGCACCAAAGCCAAAAGCGTACAGAATACACTCACATAGATGGCGAGCGTTCGGGTTCCTGATTCTGGAGAGCTAAACCAACTGTCGTCATATATGATGATCCAAAACCATGGAACGATTACCCATGCCCACTGACTGATCCACTGTGCCACTGCCATGATTCGGGTGCGTTCGTGAAAGTCGGTACTCATTTCGTATCCCAGAGCCACATAAGGCACACTGAAAATAGTGAGTCCCAAATAAAACAAAACAGAAAGCAGTAAAAAGTACCAAAAGTTATAGTTCAGTTCGTTCTCAGGATAGATTTGCCACATCGCTATAAAAGAAGCCCCCATAATAAGCGCTCCCACAAAAATATATTGTCTTCTTCTACCCCATTTGGATTTGGTGTTGTCAGAGATAAAACCCATCACAGGGTCTGTCACTGCATCGATCACCCTAGGCAAAAAGAAAATCAACCCCCACATCAGTGGATCAAAACCAAAGTCTTGAATCAAAACGACCATGAATACCCCAAGCGCGGCCGGGAACATTTGCATGGCAAGCATTCCAAGTCAAAAGAAAATTTTCTTGCTCAAGGGGACTGTGTTGGCGACTGTTTTTTTCAAAATCTTTTGGTTTTAATTAGTTTTTAGTTCTTGTAGAAAATATCTTTTTTTAGGGGTTTGTCAGGATCAATACTCAGTGATAATGTAAATGCTCCAGGCTCTACGACCCATTGGTTTTTGGCGTCGATAAACTTGAGGTCTTTGGCAGCAACTTCGAATAAAATGGTTTTTTGCTCGCCTGGCTCTAGCTCGTGTTTTTGAAAAGCAATCAGTTTATTAACATCTGGTGCCACAGATGCAATCAGGTCTTTGACATACAACGCTACTGCTGTTTTGCCTTTCCGACTGCCTGTGTTGGTCAACGTTGCTTGTAGTCTAAGAGCTCCATCTCCTTGGATGGTGTCTGTGTCTAACTGCATGTTAGACAATGAAAAAGTGGTGTAAGACAGACCATGTCCAAAGGGATACTGAGGATAAAAACCATTGTAACCCCAATCGACATCACGTGCGTCCGTTTTCTTGTGATAGTAAGGCAATATGTTTCCAGTAAATTTTGGATAAGTGTAGGGCAATTTACCGCTGGGATTGGTTTTGCCAAAGAGTGCATCCGCAATGGCTCTTCCCCCCTCTTGCCCAGGAAGGTACGCCATGAGAATGGCATCTACCAAGGGTTCAATCTGACGAATGATTCGAGGACGTCCCTGCACCATGACCAAAACAATCGGTTTGCCTAAGGCGCTAAGTCTTTTAATCAAATCTTGTTGGGCTTGCGGTAAGTCTAGTTCATTTACGTCTGAAGGTTTTTCAGTCGCTGGCAACTCCCCTACACACACCACAATCTGGTCTGCATATTTGGCTCTTTTGACCACCTGATCTATGTTGACATCAGTGAGATAATCCGTTCCTTGACCAAACAAGGTGTTTTTTGTTCCGTTGGTTTGCTTGATGGCCTCAAAAATAGTGGCTTTGGTAGGGTCATTAAACTGTGTCATTTGCCCTAAGAAAGTGCGTGACCATGCACCGTTGAGTACGTTGATAGAGTTGGCAGCATACCCAGTGACCAATATCTTTTTCCCGGCTTTTAAAGGCAAAACACCTTCATTTTTCAACAAGGTCAGGGATTCTGATGCCGCTTGGTAGTTGACCTCTACATGCGCATCACTACCGAGGTTAGGAAAATTCGTAGGGTCGTTATATGGTTTTTCAAAAAGGTTTAAGCGAAACTTCAGTCGCAAAACTCTTCGAACAGCATCGTCGATTCTTTCTTTTGTAATGGTGCCTGATTCTACACCTTCTACTATATAGTCAACAACATCTGCGTCATAAGGATTCATCAGCATGTCCAACCCTGCATTGACTGCCATCCATGTAGCTTCTTTTTTGTTGTCCACTACTTCGTGGGCTTCTACGAGAAATTCAACATCACTAAAATCAGACAAAACAACGCCTTCAAAGCCCAATTCTCCTTTTAGTATGTCATTGATATAATAGCTATTCGCGTGGCATGGGACTCCATTGACAGAGTTGGAGCTAACCATAACGCTCATGGCCCCAGATTTGACAGCCTCTTCAAATGGTGGTATAAAGTACTGTCGCAACATACCTTCGGGAATGATCGCGTTCGCACGGTCTTTTCCGTTCGAACCTGCTCCATAGCCCAAATAGTGTTTTACACAAACCGCTGTACGAGTGGAGTCGGAAAGTGTGCTGCCTTGTGAACCTCTAATGTAAGCATTGGTCATTTGAGATACTACATATGGATCTTCTCCAAAGCTTTCTGCAATACGACCCCAAAGTGGGCTAAAAGACACATCCGCATTGGGATTATAGGTCCAAGGCATGGAGGCTGCGCGTGATTCATAAGAGGTAATTTCGGCAGTTCTAGCAACTAAGTCCGTATTGCGCGATGCGGCCAAACCGATTTGGTGAGGAAACATCACGGATTCTTTGACATAATTTGCACCATGTATGTTATCAATCCCGTATACTACCGGAATCCCCAAACGAGTGTTTTTGAGTGAGGCCTCTTGAATGGTTTTGATAATGTAGTGCCATGTATCGGCGTCTGGAAGAAAATGAGGGTGAGGCGTGTTGTGGATAGACCCAACATTGAGTTTTTCAATGTACTTTTTGAAACGTACACTGTCAAACACCACCTCTTCACGTTCATCCCAATAGTCTCCAGTCAACACACTTGGCAAACCGAGGTTGAGCATTTGACCCGCTTTTTCCTCTAAAGTCATTTGAGACAATATCGCATTGATTTTGCTCTCTTCGGCAGACTCATTGGCGCAAGAAAATAAAAGCAAACTCAAAAGACTTAGTTTTAATTGGGTGAAACGCATTTTTTATAGGGTTGGGGGTGGATTTATATTGGATAACAGCTTGGTCTCGTCGCCATCAAACGTTTTTGTAATCGGCTTTCCATCACGCATAAGCCCGTCGAAAGTCCCTGCCTCTACCAAATCCCAAATCACATATTTAGCTTGACCCTGTAAATTGATCAGTCCAAAATGATTCTCTGAGCCTAAGGAATTCTCAGCATCCTTCCACTGTTCGTCAAAAGCTTCAAAGTAAAAACAGGAAACTCCGTTCGTGTTTGTCCACTGGCGTATGTTATCGTAAAATTTTTTGGCTTTATATTCGTCCGCAGCTTGAGACCCTTCTGCTCCATATAAACCATTGGACTTTGTAGCCCACCCTGTTTCGCCTATATGAATGGGTTTGTTGGCTCCAATGCTCAACATATAGTTTTTGACATCTTGGTATTGACCAGCGGCAAACTCTGCTGCACGAACCATCGCAGAATCGATTTGTTCGATCGTCGACCATTCTGGCTCTCTATTGTACCAAAAATCAGGATTGTAATGAGAGTTATGAAAGGGATAGGTATGCATCGAAATAAAATCTACTGCATGTATAAGACGGTTTAGGTCTTCGGTGTGGTAGACTGAAGAAGCTCCACCCCATGACGCAAAGTCGTCCGAACTAGTAACCCATAAATCCATTGGTAAATCACCTTGTTTCTTCAAATCTTGAAGGTGATTGACCCACTTAAGTATCACTCCAGGCGGTACGAAATAACCCGATGCCCAGTGTACCATGGCCTCGTTGCCCACAGCAATGAATTTGACAATCTCTGGGTACTGCTTGGCATAGGCTACGGCCCGTTGTATTTCTGCTGCGTTATAGGCCTCGTCTCCTAGTGTATGGTCAGGATTATCCGTCCATGCATCCTTGCAATTGATCCATGCGCCTACCATGACATACATTTCAAAATGAGGATCCTCTTGTTTCATCTCTGTGATGGCATCGAGCAAATGAGGCAATTGTGCCAACTCCGTGTTGTAGGTACGCAACACCTTGACCCCTATGGCAGAGAGAATGCGCATATCATCCTTAATTTGATCCACACTAGGAACTGAATCACGAGTGGACTGTCTATATCCTCCGTAAGAAATGGCCTGATAGTCGGGATTGCCTAGTATCTCCGCCGCTGTCGGATCTGATTCAGTCGTAGTACAAGCCGAGATACAAGCTGTTAGCATAAGAAGAAAATTAATTTGTACGCTAGATTTAAGGAGGGGTTTCATATTAAAAATAAACTTGTATTTGTTTGATTTGTCCATCTCGATCGAATACCTTTTCGGAATGTGCTTCGGTAAGTTGATGAGTTTCTAGTAGCTGGTTTTGACCATCAGTAAATGTCAATTCGATCCCTGTTTTTGAATGGTTTTTGTGATAGACAACCGGTATCTGGCAATATGTAAAACAAAGTGCCTGCGAAGGAATTACAATCGATTGTTTGTTGTTGTGAACGTCATAGTAAACAAAAACTTCTTCTTGCTTCAAAAACTCATCCTCACGAACAATCTGCGGGTCGAACTGCAAAGATCCGTCATGGGCAGACACCCCAAACTCGCCCCAACGGCAAAGGATATCCTCTTTGACTTGTCCTGTCATGCCAGGCTGTTGAGCCCCTCTTCCTGCAGGTGTATGAGAGTATGGGTCTGTTGGAAACGCCCCATATACTTGAGGGGTCTTATGAGCACCAATGCCATCTACCACTTGATAATAATGATCGCGAAGTGCTTTGGTAATTTCTTCAGAAGATTTATCATGAATAGAACTCCACAATGCTTCTTGTACGGCCAAAGCCAATTTTGAAACCATGTGCCAGTAGATAGATCCTAGGCCTTCAAAGCCAAAGAATGTTCCAGACCTACCGGTAAACGATTTGTGGTCAAAAAGATCCTCAAAAAGGTTCATCAACTGGTTTTGTTCCTCGGCAACCATCGCCGCATATTGATCTGATAAATTGCCCAAAGCTTCTTTCAGGCTGTTGGCGTTTGTAAAGTTTCCGTTGAAGTGGTAGGCTCCTGAGCTGTCTTGCTGTACGATCTGATTGTTGTTGTTTTCTAACAATTGTGTTAACAGCCTAGAGCCATCCACTGCAGTTTTTGGAATGTTGTTTTTTTCAAAAAAACGAGGCAAGGATTTGTCAGGATATAACATATAACTGTTTTGATCCGGACGATAAAGCTTACTTGCGCGCATTTGATCGAGCACTTCGAGTGCTTCTTCAGATGAAAGATAGCCAGAGCTTAAAACAGCTACCTGACCTTCTAACATTTCGGATAGGTAGGCGATAGAGATCTCTTGGTTTTCTTCAAATGCAATTAGGTTATACGCATGATATAAGCCATCATTGCGTTTGTTGGCAGCAATCGAATGGTCAATAAATGCCAAACTCACTCTAACAAATTCTTTCAAATCAGATGTACTGATAGACGCTCCTTCTGCAGAAAACCCGTTTTTATAAATTTGGTTTCTGTATTGACTGCCTGCCTGACCCAATGCATCCACGACCGTTTTTCGATCCGCATCACTAATCTGATCTGAGAGCAAAGATTCGAAGCGCAATAAGTTCTGAGCAATTTGCTGGAAAAACATTTGTAGTTCTTTCGAGACCGAAGTTTCATCGAACGCCACTGAGTCAATCAAATTGTCAAAAAACTTAAAGAATCGCCGCATATAGTACAAAGTCACCATGGAGGTGCCATTTCCAACTAAAGCGTTGTTGGCATCGTTCCATTCGGGTCGCTGGGTGTTAAGCCATATTCCTGCTTCAGGAACAAAATTTGACATTTTTGCTAAAACCATAACCAACAACTTCTCTAACATATTGACATGATAGACCGCTCCGTTAGGATCCTTAAGCAAAGCGCCATCGGCACCCAATTGGGATTTCTGACGGTCGATTTGATTATGCAAAGGTTTGTCAAAAATGATGGTGTCTTTTGGATCGGCTACTATGTCTTCATAAGATTTGATGACATAAGGAACGTGTGCGTATACAAAACGGTTTTCTTGCAAGAAAGATGCAATCTTACCAGGATGGTGTTTTTCTGAAAATTCTAAAAATTTGAGTAGGTAGATGATCTGATGATCTCCCCAATAACCAATATATGACCATGGGTCGTGGGGTTCAATAATTTCCCAATCAAATCCATCTTTTGTAACTCGATAAGGGTTGTAGCCATCAAAAGTTGAAGCGTTTAAAAACCTGAAAATCATGCCCTCAATAAAAGTAGGGTAGGCATGTGCTAGAGCTTCCCAATTTTGGAAAATATCGCGCCAGTTCCCTTGGTAATCTAAAATTTTTGATCCGTCATTTTCATTTTGTGTATTGATAGAAAACCAGTTCCAAGGACGACTCGGGTCTCCATGACGACGGCTGAATTTTAAAGGCAAATATTCTGTGCTTAAACGTTGAATGGCAACAGAAGGGATGTTTTTGATGGTTTCTGTCAATTGACCCAAGTCAAAAATATCATCGAGTTGATCGAGAGATTGTTTATGTTGTGCAAAAGCTTCTTTGTTTGCTTTTTGTAAGTATTCTAAAAAATCTGCCTTTTCTATTTGATAGTTGGCGTCAAAAATTCCACCACGCATAATATTAAATAGGGTGTTAGAAAAATGGCGCATGATGGTACGCTTGTCTTCTGTTTTTTGAAGACCATCAGATGCAGCACAAAGCTGAATAAGATTGTCAGTGCCCGATTTTATATCAGCGTGTAATTGTTCTGTGATGTTTTTACTGTTGATGGCATCGGCTAAGGTGCGAATGCCCACCATAGACTGGTTGACTTCGGCAACAACATACCAAGATTTTTCAGCACCTGTATCTAGAGTCAGGGTGTCTGAAACAAAATAGGCGCCTTTCTCCCCTTTATTTTCCCATTCTTCTGTGACTGCTTGACCTCTACGAAATGCTTCTAATTGAAAAGAAGAGAGTAAATAAGTTGGTTTTTCAAGACCGATTGACCACACGGTGGTTGCCTTGAGCGCTTCGCTAGGTTCTGCACGGTCCACAATAATGGCACTTAAAGCATAAATACCCAATCCTAAGTCTCTTTCGAGCTCGCTTTTCTTATATGCATCGACCAGGTTGCTTTTGCTGTTCTGTAAATCGGCCTCAACTCCATAGGGGACTAAGTTTTGGATCCCATCCAAAACATGTATTACACGAGAGTGATCGCCCAAATTGGTCAGCGTAGCTTGACGAACAAAACCAAACTTGTTACTGGAACTCCACTGATAACGAAACGAGAGATTCAAATCATGATTGATTTGTTCAAAAATCAAAGTATTCCCATACTCGCTTTTAAATAAGTTGGTTTCAAGGTCGTACAAGTGGTTGGTGTAAACAGAAAAGGGTTCCCACAGGAAAGTTTTATCCCCTTGTTCTACTCTTAAAATGGTTTTACTGCCAGTTGTTTCGGATGTTTCTGTGATTTTATCGACAGTATAGTATGGAAATAAAGACTGATTACAATCTTTTCTACCTGCTGATAGACCTCCATTGCTTGCGATAAACATCCAATGGTTGGCATCGCTGACAACACTCATAAAAAATGGAGGCATGTTGTCTACATTACTGATTTTGTAGAACCATTCTCCTTCAATCTTTACTAAGTCTCCGTCTGTTTGACGTGAATTAACCTTACGTTCTGTTTGGCCAATATGCATAAGTACTCTATATTTTTATAGTCAATGGAACAAAAGCCCATTGATGTTATTGTTTTACATTGTTGTTTACAAAGAAAGGGATGTTGGCTGTGGCTACATGTTCGTTGCCGTCATGTACATAAGCAAAAATTCGGTAGGCTCCGTTTGTGTCAGGTACCGAAAACTCTATGATTCCTTCCTTTAATTCTTTTCTATTCCACTGCACCGTTTGAGGACGATTTTCCAAATCTCCACCATCCTTAAGGTCTGTACTTTCATGTAGGATTTCAAAACTATAAGTAAGCTTATCTCCATCAGGATCTGAGCTTTTGACCTCGGCTTGATAAGACTGGTTTGCAGCAAGTTTTATATTGCTGTAGGCGTCTTTATTGTTTAATTGAAATGATTCGATGATTGGAGAACGGTTTTGAGGCCAATTTCCGGTCCATAAATATTCCATGACATCAACAGACTCGGTAGCGCTTCCATCTTCCGTAAAGATTCCATACCAAGTGGGGGTTCGTTCTTGTTTCTGTCCCCATAAAAAGACATAAGACCCTATACATTGGGTGGTGTCTTTTTGAATGCTGTTTTGATAACGTTTTAAGTAATTTTTGGCTTTAACAGAGCTGTTTTCTTCAATGGGTACGCCCCAAGAAGTTTTTGGAACTTCCCAGTGCCCCGTGGCACCCCATTCAGTAACCATATAAGGCCCTTCCCAGCCATAATCACGAGCTTGTTTGGGCAGTTGTTCTATTTTTCCATAAACCTGAAAAGAAAGGATGTCTAGATCCGGTGCGCGTTCTTTAATCTCCTGAACCTCACGTCGAGAAATTCCTGCCAAAGTTGTTGTTGTAGGGTGGTTTGGATCGACCTTATGGATCATTTGAGAAATGTCGTTAACAGCATCCCAAACTTTGGGATTGGTGTATCGCAAGTTGAGCTCGTTTCCAATCGCCCATATCAACAAAGCAGGGTGATCTTTAAGTGCAATTACTTCTTCTTTTATACGTTCCAATTGGGCGGTAACTGCTTTTTGATCGTTGTAGTCAAAGCCGTGCCGTTCTCTAGCAACTTCAATACCCATCGTAACCATAAGGCCATATTTGTGAGCCTCATCTAAGATCTCTAATGCCGTATTTTGACCATTGTCGGTGCGCCATGTGCGAAATGAATTGCCTTTGTGTTTGGCCAACGCAGCGATGTTTCCAAACTCTAGGCCAGCTCCATTGATATAAAAAGGTTGGTCATTGACTGACAATACATATTGACCATTTGATTTGTCAATAGTCACTCGAGCGGGTCCTTCAGTGGTTTTGTTGTTCATGTTATCTTTAAAACTCATGTATGCGGTTGAAAACACAAGAACAATTAACGCGAGAATGACAGAGTGTTTTTTTTTCACATGTAACGTTTTTATGCGGTCTTGGCCACAAGTTCATTTTCAATTTCTTCTAAGGATTTTCCACGGGTTTCAGGCAATATTCGAACAAACAACAGAACGCCAACAGCTGCGATAGAGCCATATATCAAAAACGTAAGAGCGCTGCCTAGATTTGACAACTCCCAAGGAAAAACTTGTTGAATAGTCCAACTGGCAAATGAGTTGACAAAGCCGATGGCGCCAATCGCTAATCCACGATAACGGTTCGGAAAAAGTTCAGAAAGCATGACCCACATCACGGGGCCCAAAGAAAAAGCGAAGCATGCGATAAAGCCTAAAATTCCAATAAGGACAAGGGTGGCATTCATCTCAATGGCAGCTTCTAAAATAGCGCCTTCATGTTTGGCATAAACTTGACTGCCTATGGCTTCTTTGATGTCATTTTTAAAGGCTACATCACTGTAATAAGTTTGATCTTGAAATTCAGCTAGTTTGAAAGATTCAATACCCTTTAAGTTTGTAATTTCTTGAGCAGTAAGTTGGTATTTGGCTTGGTTGAAACCATAAGCACACACAAGCAAACTCACAGCAATACCTGTCATACCAACGACAAGAAGAGGTCTTCGGCCCATGCGATCCACTAAGTACATAGCAATCAGAGTGAAAACCACTGTTGTAAAACTCAATAAAACCCCTGTGGAGAAAGCCGCATCAGTACCAATACCTGTTTGTTTGAATATGGACGTAGCATAAAAGTAAATGGCATTGATCCCTGTTACCTGTTGGAGGATCCCTAAGGTTAGGCCCACCAGCATAATAAATCGCAAAGACGGGTGGAGCAATTCACGAATGGAGGTTTTCTTTTGTTGGGTATTTTCAGTAATATTTTTTTCGATCCCTTGGATTTCTAAAGCTGCTTGTTTAGATCCATGAATGGTTTCTAATACCGATTGTGCTTGAGAAACATGACCTTGAGTATACAGCCATCTAGGACTTTTTGGCACAAAAAACAATAGTAAAAAGTAAAGGATGGCGGGCAAAAATTCTACGCCTAACATCCAACGCCAAATATTTTGCTCATTCAGAGATGACACCCCTGAACTGTAACTTTGATTAAAGTAATAATTGCTTAAGAAGGCTGCAAAAAAACCTAAGACAATATTGAGTTGCTGTACAGAAACGAGTGTACCTCGATTTTCAGCGGTTGATATTTCTGCAATGTATGTAGGTGCTAAGACCAATGCGGCTCCAAAGGCCAGGCCTCCGACCATCCGCGCCAAATACAAGGCTTCATAAGAAAGTGCATAAGCAGAAGTAATTGCAGAAAATGCGTATAGAAACGCAACGACTAGTAATATTTTTTTTCGACCCACTCGATCGCTTAAGCGGCCAGCTACCAACATAGCTATCATGGCTGCAAAGGAGGGGGAACTTACCACCCAACCTGTTTGTGTGTCGTTTAGATTAAATTCTGGGCCTGCATAGGACATGACTCCAGAAATAATACCTGCATCAAAACCAAAGAGAAAACCCCCAAGCGAGACTACAAAAGCGATAAAAAGAGTTTTTTTGGTCATTGTTATTATCAGGTTTGGTTTTAAAAATTAAAAAGCGGCCTTTTTAAGCGGTACAAAAATTAAAAATTAAGATGATAGATCACGCATAAAACACTCTACTAACCATCTACTTACAAGTAAATAAACTCAACATTACCACTACAAAACTTTTGAATGATTGAATTATTGGTAAAAACGGACGTAATCAATCTCCATAACATCCTCATCAAAAGTACTTGGTATGGTTCCTCCTAAATCACCACCCATTGCAAGGTTCAAAATAAGATAATGTGGATTATCAAACGGAACACTAGCGCTGTTGTTTAAAGAGACTATAAATTTGTTGTCAACGTAAATTTTCAAGCTGGTTCGGGTCCAAACAAGTGAATATAAATGGAAGTCCGTAGTTACATCCGAAATGTTTAAAGCCGAAGTGCTTTTGGATTGTCCATAAGAGCCATAATTATAAGGAGGTTGAGTATCACCCCAATGAAATGTTCCCAACAAAATATCTTTTTCGGAACCTCTTTGTTCTAAAATGTCTATTTCCCCACATCGTGGCCAACCTACATCTCCATCACTATTACCATGGTAATTCCCCAATTCGTTGACATTCGTACCTAAAGTCCAAATCGCAGGCCATGTACCTCCCTTGGATGGTAACTTGGCGCGGACATCTATTCTTCCATATTCGATTTGATACTTAGAGTTTAAGCGAGCAGATGTGTATGATTTGGTCACTCCAGAAGAGGAATAAGTTTCTCTTTTAGCGACAATTTTGAGTGTCCCATCGCTTACATAGGAGTTATCTCGACGTCTGGTATAGTGCTGTTGTTCTCCGTTAGCCCACCCCCAACCGAGGATCGGTTTGTATTGTAAATGCCAACGCGAATCTAACGGCGCACCGTCGTAATTAAATTCATCATTCCATACCAAACTGTAATTTGAATATTCAGTGACCGTTTCACTTGTGTCGATAGGTCCATTGTTGTTGGAGTCCCCGGCAGCATTGGTAATTTCAATTTCAACAGATTGATAGGAATAAGATGTCTTTTGTTGATCAAAAAAAGCCCATACACCTATAAGATAAGTTCCCTTATTTGAATAAGTGTATTCATAGGTTCCTGTGGTGTTTTCAAACACCGCATTGTCTTCAAATGAAAAACGGTAACTAAGTGCTCCATCAGCAGTTGCTGTAGCATTGACTAGTCCATTCTCTCCAAGTTCGATTCGAAGATTTACATCTGAATTTGAATCTTTAGAACAAGAAACGTTCGATGAAATTAAAATTGTTAGAATAAAAGAAAAAAAGGATTTAGCCATAGTTGTTGGTAATAAAAATAAAAGCTATCCCGCCAGGGCGGGATAGCTTTTAAAGATCATTAGTCGTATGATGTGATTACAAAATCAGAAGCTGTAAGCGCTTGATCTTGTGTAACAAGATAAAATAATGCAGAACTATATGTTTCTTCAGCTGGTCGAGGTGGTATTTCGACAGTATATTCAGTAGCAGTAGTTCCTGAAACAGTCACATTTGCAGTACTAAAAGCTGGGTCTACATCAGGATACGGATTTTTTTCAAAACGGAAATTAACTACAATATCAACACCCGCTGTAGCTGCAGTGAAGGTGACTTTACCTCCATTTACAAATGCTAACGGATAGATTGAAGCATCAGTGTTGGCAAAACCAGCCCAAGCTTGTGCACCAGTAGGAAATTCGTAAACATTTGTTTCGGCATCATATGTAGCGCCAGAACCTTCAAATGGCTCGAAAGTAGCATTATAATCTGTTCCTGTTTGGCTTCCACCTCCATAGAAGAAGATGTTATCAAGGTAAACTGTTCCGTTACCAACCAGTTTCAATTGATCTACTTTAGTCAAATCTACAGGGTTGTCGCCTGTTGTAAAATGATCAAGTGAAATATCAACCGAATTCCACTCTCCAGGAGTTGTTTCTACATCAAATGAATACGCAACTTCATTTCCATCAACAGTACTGATTAGATACAGGTCTAAATCCGAGGCGTTTCCAGTAAAAAAGTCAACGTGAAGCTTGGTTTTAGATGAAACATCTAGTGCAGCTGAAAGTTGTGTTCCTTGGAAACCTAAATTGGCATACTTAAGGACTGTATTATCCGCAATGGTAACCGTTTCTGCACCACTATTTGAGCCCCAGTCTGTATTAAAGTCCGTACCAGCAACATCTTCATAAGCATCACTGAAAAGAGAGATTACTTCAGCTGCCGCATACGAAGGTGCAGCGGGAGCATCCGTGGGATCAACAGCAGCCACAACTTCTTTGGGTGTTGCGAAATCGATGTTGTCAAGATATGCAGTATTAGCAACTCCACCATCTGCTCTTGTGGGCATGATAACAAGGGTATTGTATACGCCGTCTGTGTCTTTCCCTTCGGGAAGATTGAATACAAGAGTTTCCCAACCAGTTCCTTCAGTTTCAGCATAGATGTCAGAAGTAGCTACTTTTCCCTCAGTTCCGTTTGCAAGCTCATCCTCGAGTTTGATGGCAACTTTTGTTCCAGCAGCATTAGAATAATAATCCATTTTGATTGCTTCTTTGCCATCAGGGAAATTAATTGCTTCGCTGAGAGTGAAATAAAAACCAGCCCATTCAAAAATACCTTCTGGCTCAGTTATCTTAAGTACTCTGTCCGAGCCGTTTACATCGTCTTTTGCAGGGTTATCAGCATATTCAATTTCGAGGTGACCATCTTCGTCATTGCCTCCGAAGCGACTCCATGTACCACCATTGGTTCTGGTAGCATCTTCCGCATCATCTGCATCAAAGCTTGGGCCCGTAACTTCAAATTCAATAGCTCCATCATTTAGATTAGGCTGGGCTGCAATAAAAACAGTCTCGCCTGGGTCTGGACCAGGGATGACGATGGTTCCTCCTCCGTTATCATCTTCTTTACATGAAGTAAAGACAAGTAATAGTGAAAATAATAAAATTAATCGTGTTTTCATTTTTATTAGTATTTAAATTATAATTATTGGTTTAATTGTGTTTATTAATTAATAGCCCGTATTTTGGGGGTAGCCCTCACCTAATAAATCCAACACTCCTTGTGGAATTTTAAGGTTTACCATGTGGGGTTCGTACACCTCTACTGGGTTGACATGTGCATTTTCGTAATATTCATTAAGAAGTGGTGAATTCATGTGATCAATCAGATAATCAAACAAAAGTCCCTTTCTTTTTAAAGTATACCAGCGTTGTCCTTCAAAAGCGAGCTCTCTGGCTCTTTCTTCAAAAATAGTTTCAATGGAAACAGTCGTTGCTGCCGGAATTCCAGCTCTTGTACGAACCTCGTTCAAATAATCAAGAGCCTTTGCAGAATTACCTTCTTCAAAATGAGCTTCTGCACCAAGCAAATAAGTTTCAGCCAAACGATAAATCATAATATTTTTAAAGTGATTACGGTCTGTAGGCTCAGCATTAGTATCCAAAAACTTTATAACACCAGGAGCCTGGGTTTTGTAGTATTCGAAAAATTCATCTTCGTCGTCCCTGTCGTATCTATCAAAAGGGTCTCCAATGTTTTTTCCAGCAGGAAGTGTAGCAGGATCATTATATAAGTATTCAAAAATATAATAGTTGCCAATTCTTTTGTCTGCTGGGTTCTCGTTCAACAAATCGACAGCATAAGGGTTGAGGGAAATGAAACCAAAACCATCACCTCCGTTTTCAACAGACTGTTTTAGACCTTTTTCGGAGGAATAATGTGCTACTGTCTGCCAGTTCATCTGGTGCCAGTCTCCACCTCCGATGGTGTTCTTTTCGAAATTGATGGCAAAAAGCGTCTCTGAATGCATCAACTCTCCAGCAAAAACTTGCTCAGGATCAACCAAAGCATAGGGTCCGTTTGCAAGAATATCGTCAACTATTTCAGCTGCTGCTTCATAGCCTGTAGTTCCTTCATCATCAATTGCGTCATCTCCGTACCACATTTCAACTTTTGCTCGTAAGTGATCGACAGCTCCTTTGTTCCACCGTCCAAATTGAGATGTTGTATAAGAAAGATTGTCGCTGGCATACTTTAGGTCTTCGCGAATCAAGTTGAAGATTTCGTCTTTGGATGACTTTTTTGAAACCCTATCAAAGGCCGTTTCTGGCGTGGTAGGTTCCATTTTGACATAAATGTTTTGAAACATTCTGTACAGAGTGAAATAAGCATGAGCTCTAAAAGTTCTGGCTTCTGCCAGACTTACAGCGAGCTCACTACTTGAGTTCCCAGCCTGCACAAGTGCATCACCTCCTTGGATTATAGAGTTGGTAATGTCTATTATCTTATAATTGTGTCCCCAGAAGAAGCCAAATGCTGCTTCGGTTCCATAATCTCCATCAAGACCACAACCCCAAAAACAGTTGCTAAAGAGAGAAATTTCTCCATCAACTCCGGCGGCAATATCACTCTTAGCCTGAAGGATTAAAGGAATGGCACCGTTAAACCAATCACGGACATAAGGCTCACGATTTAAAGAATAGAGTCCCACGACAGCGTTCGAAATCCCTTCAGAGCTGCTGTAAAGAAAATCCACAGAGTTATTAGTGAGTAGCTCGTCCTTTAGAAAGTCATCTTGATAGCAAGAGGTTACTACTGCAAAAGTCAAGGTTATATAAAGTAATCGAAAATTTTTCATCTTGGTTTTTTAAAATGTTAGGTTTAGTCCAACTGTAAGATTTAATGTTTCTGGGAATACACCCTCTCTTAAATCTTGCTCAGGAGAATATGATAAAAAGTCTGTTACAGTAATTAAGTTTGTTCCTGTAAAGTACAATCTTCCCTTCGTTGTATTCAAGAGCTGATTTAAACGTTCCCCAAAATTATATCCAACAGATAAAGTTCGTAAGCGCATGTAAGAAGCGTCTTGAGCTGCAAAAGAGTTCAAGTGCTTTAACCAAGCGGGTGCCGCATTGGCTTTAGGCCATTCTGTAGATGGGTTAGCATCGGTATAATAGGGCACCACAGGCCCGTTGAGCGATGCTTTCCAAAACTCCCCGTTAGACAACACAGAGTTGATTCTTGTAACACCTTGCACAATATACCAGTCCATGAAGATGTCAAAATTTTTGACTCTAAGAGTGGTATTAATAGATCCAAACCAATCAGGATCAGTGTTTATGAATATATTGTCATCGTCGTCGATTTTTCCATCACCATTTTGATCAACTACACGAATGTGACCTGGTTTTGCCCCCACTTCAGGTGTTATAGGGCTGCCGTCCAAAAAGTCGGATTCTTGATAAATTCCTGCATATTCTGGAAGCCATATGTTGTTTATAGATTGACCTATGGACAGCCTTCTTCCATTAGATTCTGTGATGTCGATAAAATACGTTTCTCCCGTTTCGGAATCAACCTGAGTTTCTCCAGTCAATGCAACGATTTCGTTTTCATTTGTAGACCAAGTAAATCCTAGGTCAAATGAAACATCCTTTTTTTGAATAATAGAATTGTTAAGTGATAATTCTAAGCCAGTATTTTGAAGTTCACCAACATTAAAACGTGTCACACTATATCCAGTTGACGATGCCAACTGTCTGTCCAACAAAAGATCGGTCGTATTGGCTTTGTAATACTCAAAAGTACCTCTAATCTTATTGTTGAGAAACGCAAAATCAACACCCGCATTGAGAGTGGTAGTTGTTTCCCATTTCAAATTTGGATTTCTAAGACGAGAAGATGCAGAAGAACCGCTTACAGTAGAAGTTCCAAAAACGTATGGATTATAATCAGCGACCCCAAGAGATTCTAAAGGGTTGATTCCTTGATTTCCAGTCGCACCGTAACTTAGGCGGAGCTTGAGTTGGTCGATTGCATCTATTTCTAAATCTTCCTCAAATTTGTATGCAACAGAGACTGCAGGGAAGAAACCCCATTTGTTGTTTTCGGAAAATACAGACGCTCCGTCCGCTCGCGTTGTAAACTCAAGAAGGAATTTGTCTTTAAACGAGTAGCGAAACCTTCCCATAAAGGATAAAACTCTCCTTCTCCAAACGTCACGATTGTTTGCAAGTAATTCAGAGGCGAGACCGTTGTACGAAAGTGCATCATTTACAAAATCAGATTTTACTAGCTCATTGAACTTAAAATTTTGTTCGTCATAAGCATGAACCCCTGTAAAATCAAGATTGTGAATATCGTTTTTTAGAATATCATAGTTCAAGATGTGCTCAATCAATAATTGTTTGTACTGAGTGTCGATTAACACGCCAATTCCATTGTTTCCTTCATCTCCAGAGGAATGCAAGGAAGAACGATAAGTCCCTTGGTCGGTGTTTCGGTTTCTGAAAAATGATTTAAATGAATATGAAAGTTTTGGTGATATCTGATAATTCAAACGCAAACTAAAATCGGTCAGATTGGTCTCTGTTTCATCAATAGATTCTCTTTGGTCCCACAAGGGATTTACAGCAACAGAGTTTGATTCACCAAAATAATATTTTACCAAATTTCCATTATCGTCATAGGGTTTGGCGATGGGGCTTAAACTTGAAAGAAATAAACCGCCTGTTTCACGACTTTGATTGGCATTTTGAATATTGATTATCGCTTCCATGCTCAACTGATCGGTCAATTGTTGGCTAAAGTTTAATTTGTATTGCAATCTGTCAAATCCAGAATTTGGAATAATTCCGTCTTGTGAAAAGTAGTTTATACTTGAATATACTTGAGTTTTTTCAGTTCCAGAAGAATAACTTAAAGAATGATTTGTCAACAAAGCATCGTTGAGGGCCAAACTTTCCCAATCAACAAAATTTTGGTTTTCAATAAACTCTAGTTCAAAGTCATCCCATACAAAACTTAAAGGGGGGTTAGGAACTCCTGTTCTAGCCCTCCAGGCATCCATGCGGTAATTGAAAAAACCAGGAGCGTCATACATTTCAAAGTTCTTGGTGAGGGTTTGAGTGGTTACGTATGCAGAGTAATTAAAGCTTTTGTAACCCTCTCTAGCCTTTTTGGTGGTAACCAAAACAACTCCGTTAGAAGCACGAGCACCATAAATTGCGGTTGATGCAGCATCTTTTAAAATCTCAACACTTGATATATCATCAGGCGATATATCGTTAAGATTATCATAGGGCAATCCGTCTACAATAATAAGTGGACTGTTACCTCCGGCTACAGAAACATTTCCTCTAATTACAATGTTAGAATAACCCCCAGGGCGTGCATCACCAAGATTTACTTGTACCCCAGCAGCCCTTCCACGTAAAAGCTCAGTAACATTGGTAGTGGGAATCTGAGTGGCTTTCTCAACGTCAATGGTTGCAATAGACCCTACAAGATTGCTTCGTTTTTGAGTACCATAACCAACTACGATTACTTCGTCTAGTTTGTTGTCTTGTAGTAGTTGTATTGTTAACGGGTTGGAGTCATTAACAACAAGTATTTGTGTTTTAAACCCAACATAATTAACTGAGATAGAAGCCCCTTTTGCAGCTTCTAATGAAAAGTTTCCATCAAAATCAGAGGTAGTGCCATTATTAGTACCAACAACTAGAACGGTAGCTCCAGGTAAGGGTTGACTTGTGTCGGCATCATAAATAACACCAGAAATTGAGACATTCTGAGCAAACCCCAAAAACCCAAGGTTTAAAATCAGAATTAAATTTAGAATTTGTTTCATTATTGGTTTGTTTAACATGAATAGAAATGATGTCACAATATAAAGGAAGGTAATTGTTAATACCTTAATTCTACACTATACAATTTATATACTCAACAAAAAAAGAGCTTGAAAAGAGAGAATTACATGTTTTAACCTGTCAGATTTTGTTAAAATGGCAGGAGCGCTCCTTATTGTATAGGTGATGTTAAGGTCTTTGATGGCAGCTTAGAAAACTATACAGAAAGAATATAGCTTATCAAATTGGTTTTATGATCCAAATTCATCCTTTTCCGGAGTCTGTAGCGCTTGATTTCAACACTTTTTGAAGAGATGTTTAATAGGGAGGCAATCTCTTTTGAAGATAGATTCAAGCGTAAATAAGCGCAAAGACGAAGGTCATTGGGGGTTAGTTTGAGGTGAATGTCTTTAATTTTCTTTAAAAAGTCTTTATCCGCATTGTTAAAAGCTTCTTCAAAGAAATTCCAATCATCTTCATTATTGATGTTGTTGTCTATAGATCTAATGACTGCCTTGATTTGAGCTACGTCATCGATTTTGGTTAAATCGTCTTTGATAGAACCTAAGAGCGTATTCTTCTTAATCATACTCATGGTTGAGATCGCAAGCTCACGGTTTTTATTTTCAATACGTTGATTGAGTTGTTCATTTTTAGCTTCGACCAATGCCTTGGTGTTTGCCATTTCTTTGAGTGCAAGTTCTTTTTGGGTGTCTTCAATAAAACGTGATTGTTGCTTTTTATAATAGTTTGTGTACAGGTTATTGATAAAAAGAGACAATAAAATTAAAACCAGAAAATAACTTCCAATGGCTGTGTATGAAAAATACCATGGACGATTGATCCTAAAAGGATAAGTAAGCGTATCTCCTAGTAGTTGTTGACCGCTTCGAGCTTTCAGATAAAACACATAGGAACCAAAATCAAGATTGCTAAACGCTACTGAGTTGTTTGACGACCAGTCAACCCAATCCTTATGGTATCCTTCAAGTTTCCATTGATATTCAATCGCATTGAGTTTGCTGTAGCTAGGGACCGAAAATTTAAAATCTAAGTTGTTATACGATGGTTGTAAAGAGATGTCCTCGGAAATAGGAAGTTGCATCTGAGATTGACTTCGATTAAACGCTTTTATTTGATTAAACATCACGCTAGCAATCGGAGTTTTGTATTGATTAAGATTCAATACTAAGAAACCTTTCAGTGTACCTAACAAATAGGAAGCATTGGATAAGAGTTTAATGTTTTCAAACCCCAAATTGGCTTTGCGATCCTCGTACGGGATGGGTAGTTTTTGAACACTAAAGCTTGCGTCAAAAATATTCTTGTCCAAAATCACAATGTTTTTATTAAAGAAGGTCCAAATTCGGTTTTGCTCGTCGACAACCATTTTACCACTTACATAATGATCACTTGAGAACATCTCAGTGGACACTGAAACGAGTGTAAAATCTTTTAAATCTTCTACATATCTGAAGAAACCATCTGGACACAGATAGTAAATTTCATCATTAAGCTTGACCAAACTTGAATGTCGCGGTCTTTTGATGTTGATTTTTTGAGTTTTCTCAACAGATTTCAAATCCTCACTTATAACCAAACGAAACACTCCCTTGTATTCGTGGCTAACCAGTATGTTTTTGTCATTGGTGATTTCGACGTGTAGTGATGAAATGTCAAATCCTTCCAATTTGTGACTGTATCGCCATTGGTTCTCAACATATTTAACGATGTGTAAACCAGAGTAGGTACCTACCAAAATGGTTTGGTCATCCATTTTCTTGTGAGTCCAGCTGCCGTACAGTGTTTCTATTTGCTTGGCTTGGTCTTGATTGATGACATAAGTTCCTGAGTCGTGACCACAAAACAAGGTGTTGTTTACCACTTGTAGACTCCACACTTGTCCAGCAAGTCCGTCAATTGGCGTAAACATGGCTTCTTTGTCAATATCTGATCGAACAAAAAGCCCCATATTCGTTCCCACATAAAGAAGATCCTTGTGTCTGACAGAGGCGTAAACGGCGCCCAAAACATCGTCGCGGTCATTAAACACTTCGAACGGCGCCTTGATGTTAACACAATTAATTCCGCTATTTAAACCGAGCCATAAATTTTGATCAATATCTTCAAACACGGAAAGGATGGTATTGTTGATCAGTCCTTTTTGGAAATTCATGTGTTTAACAGACGCGTCTTCTCTGTTTACCACAAAGACACCATTAGATATGGTGCCAAGCACATAATCCCCAGTTTGTGTTCTAATTGCGCTATAAACAACCTCATTTTTGACTAGGTTGTTCATGTTAGACCATGTTCTGAGGCGTCCTCGACTGTAGGTAAAAAAGCCGTTATTTGAAGTCAGCAATCGGAAACCGTCACCATAAGAAAACATATTGACCACTATAGAGTTTTCAAAATTATTGTTGACAATAAAAGGAAGGATTCCTGTGGGAGTTAGTTCAAATATTCCAAGTCCTTGCTGCTGGAAAAAAATACGGTCATCGACCAAGTACGACTTTAAAATTGAGGGACCTGGGTGATAAGCTTTGATTTCTTCATTCGATTTATCATAAAGCAACAATCTATCCAGTGATTGAAAAATTATCGTATTATCGAGAGATAAAATATTCCAAAATTGTTCATCCTCTAGAAGAGGTGTTTCTAACTGTTTAGATAAAGATGTATAAGTAAGGGCACCTGTGCTATCGCGTTCCCAAAAACCAAAATCCATGTAAGAGCCTGAGTACAACATACCGTCTACATAGGCTACAGACCTTAGAATAGAGGGCGTTTGATATAATTCCCAACGGGCTGCGTCATAAACAAGTAAACCTTCATTATTGGCAAAATACATCTCACGATTGTCACCTTGAGTGACCATCCAGTTCTGACTCCCTGCAGCGTATACTTCCATGGGGAAAGACTGTATAGGAGGGATCTGCTGAGTGTAAAGTTTACATGTAACAGTTAAAAAGCTGACAAACAGCGCTTTAAAAATAAAATGTTGATTCAATGTAGGTGTATTTGAGCGTCAAAGTTAAAAATTATAATTAACCTTCAAAAGCTTAAACTCCTATACAGTCTATTTTTTTACTCAATAACAAGCTTTTTATGCAACTTATGACCCGACACAATTGCTTCCACAATATAAATCCCTTCAGGAAGATCTAGCGTCAAGAGAACCTCATTGGTGTTTGGGGTTTGGTGCAAGAGTTTTTGTCCTGAGATAGCATAAATCGACAAAGAAGACATGGTGCTTTTAGAGGAAATCGTCGCGAGGCTGTTGGTAGGATTAGGATACACTTGTAAACTAGGTAACACATCAAAACCAGGCGAAGATTGTGTTTGTTCTTCATAAACACGTACATAATCAATTTCCATAATTGCAGTGCTAAAATTAGGATCTATGCCCCCACCTAAAGCTCCACCCATGGCCACATTGAGCAGAATAAAATGATTGTTTTGAAAATATGACATATCAACTCCACTAGTATTGTGAAACTCAACACCATCCACCATCAGAGATATCCCGTCTGCAGTCCAAATCATAGAATATTCATGCCAGGTGCCTTCCGTGTCAGTCACAGAAGTATGATTGGTTGTATAGGTGTGGTTTCCTTGTGCGTCTGGAAAATGAAAGGCTCCTGAGGTTATGGATTTATTGGAGTCCTGCTCCATAATATCGATCTCTCCACAGGCTGGCCAACCCGTAGTGCCATAGCCTTGTGTTTGCCAATAGGCGCCGGTTTCGGTTATGTTTTGGCCTAGTGTCCAAATAGCAGGCCATGTGCCTTGTTCTGAGGGGAGCTTGGCGCGGACATCCATACGGCCATAGCGAAAAGCATATTTGCTGTTGAGCCGCGCAGATGTATAGTTCTGTGTAGATCCCGTTTGGGGGTTTGCATACGTTTCTTTGATGGCTTTAATCTTAAGTGTTCCATCACTAACATAAGAATTGACAGTACGGTCTGTATAGTGTTGTTGTTCGTTGTTAAACCATCCATTACCTCCATTGGCGGGATAGGTTTGGTGAAACCATTTGGCGGGATCAACGTCGTTGATTTCTCCTGCTATATAAACAGATCCATCATTTTCAAATTCATCACCCCAAACCAATACATAGGAACTTACTTGAAAACTGATGCTGTAATCTTGCGTGGTCGTACCGTCCTCTGAGATAACCGTGATGGTAGTCGTTCCAGGAACAGAGTTCGCTGGGTTTATAGAAACTTGGGCATTTGAGTTAGAGGCAGTTGCCGTTACGGTGGGTACGGTAGTAACTCCAGGGCTTAGGGCATATGTGTAACTATAATCATCCGAGGAAAATCCGCTCAATGCAGTCCCGTTTACATAAAGATTTTGAAGATTGGCATCTGAGGGGCTTGCAGGACCATACACTTCAAACTCAAACAGGCTATACCCATATTGAGTTGCACGCTGAGTGCCGTACACGCGAACATAGCGGGCAGAGACCGTGGAAAAGGAGATGGTATCCGTACCTCCATTGCCATTCGTTTCTGAAAATACCGATGTCCATGACTGTCCATTGTTAGAAACTTGGATTTGGTACTGAATTGCATAGGCC
The DNA here is from genome assembly GCA_016780065.1 of Flavobacteriaceae bacterium. GTDB lineage: Bacteria > Bacteroidota > Bacteroidia > Flavobacteriales > Flavobacteriaceae > UBA724. Next base: position 21,323 of record JADHML010000004.1, on the reverse strand, counting down.
CCTTCCCAGTGTAGTACTACTTGGGATATGTCAGTAGCAGTACCTAAATCTACTCGAATCCATTGTGGATCTGAAAAGGCACTTGCCCATCGAGTGGTAAGATTCCCGTCTACCGCATTAGAAGCTGTTAGAACCCCAGACTCATCGCTGCTAGAACTGACCGATTTGTTTAAAGCCAAATTTTGAGCTGAGATGTGTAGGCTTGTTAAAAGCCATAGGAAAAGAAGTGCGTTTTTCATGATAGTTACTAGGTTGCAAAATTAAAAAAAACCTGCCAAAGTGTTGGCAGGTTTTCTAGGGTTGGTTATGGTTTGTTTATTTGATCAATTTTGTAGTGGCTACTTTATCACCCGCTTTTAATTGTACCATATAAACGCCTTTGTTTAAATGAGAAACATCTAATCTAAAGTCATTTGACCCAGGAGTAGCGTCTTTCACCAAACGGCCCATCAAATCAAATACAAGTACTTGATCGATAGATTCTGCAGCTGCAATGTTAACCACATCTACAGCAGGGTTTGGGTATAAAGAAATGTCTGAAATAGAAATCTTGTTAGAGCTCAAAGTAGCAAATTCACCAAAAGTAAACTGGTCGATATAGAATAAATCATCTGCTAAATCTGCACTTGCTGCAGTATTAATTTCAAAGAAAATAATGGCTTTCGATCGAGTAGCTGCTGCTACAGAAGAAAAATCAAACGTTAAGGTTTGCCAATTGCCAGCATCTGTATAAGTTTGATCTAACTCTACATTATTGGATTCAAATTTAACTTTTACAGGGATAGATCGAGGTCCTTTCACTCGGATTGAAACCCCTCTGTCTGAAGTAGAAAAGTCAAAACCACCCTCTGGGGTAACATAAATGTGGGCCCAAGGGGAATCATTAGCCCCAGAATTAGCTCCATTGATGTTGGTTATGGTGCCTACGCCACCAGTCTCTGAGTATGTTAGTCCGTCAGCTGCACTAAAATCACTTCCGGTGAAAGTAGCATCAAAATCGGTAAGTGGGGGAGCTGGAGTAGAGCAAGTTCCATCAGTCTCACAACTACCAAAACAGTGTTGAAGCGTATAAGGATCAGTTCCGACAGCATCCAAAATTCTGTCATTAAAATTACCAGCATCGGCACAAGATTGACCTGCTAGATCCTCTTTTGTACCCCAATCACTACCATGGCTAGGGCTGTTAAAGAAAACATAGTTTCCAGTAGTTCCTTGAGTAATGGATACTGTTACTGTCCAAATGCCATTACCGGAATCTGTCATGGCATGGGCATCAGAACCGCCGAAAACTCCACCACCGAGATACATTCCATTGGCACCAACAGTGATGTTTGCAGTATTAACTTCAAAAGTAACATTCGTCTCCGGAAGAGTGCTAGCAGTACCTACTATGTTATCGATGTAAAAAGTTTTGTCTTGCGGTGTTCCAAAACCACCTGCTGATGCATCCCAATTTAGGTATACAGCAATTACTGTGTAAACACCGTTAGCAGCACCTGTACCATCAACATTGCCACTAGAAAAATCAATGGTAAGTTGTTCCCAACCCGATCCAGTATGCGCTGTGTTTTTGGCAGAAGCAGCAGCTCCTGAAAGACCGTCTTGTACCTTAACAGCAAATTCTGTTGCAGTTGTGGAGTAAACATCTAATTTGATTGTCTTGTCGGTTGTAAGATCAAGATCGTTATCACCAACAGCAAATGTAAAACCTTGCCATACATTGCCAGTGGATACCGATGTAGCTTTTACAACATTACCACGCGTTCCGCCAGTTTCGGGATCTGCATCAAAAACCGCAGCTGCACCACCAAAAGGGACCAGAGATGGAGAAGATTCAAAATCTTGGAGTGTTACCTGAGAATAGCTCCAGGATATTGCCAAAAAGGCAATTAAAGAGTATAAATATTTCATATATAATAATTTTAAGGAGACAATAATATTAAATAAAGAATCCTATGTCGGTTTAATTAACACTACAATTTCTTATATACACCTCTACATTGACACTACAGCACTCAATGTATTTTTTTTACCCCTCGAAATTAAGTGTTATAGGCTGTTCAATCTAACCACGACCTCAGCAGATATTACCCCATAGGGTCGGTTGTAAGCTACGCATCTTGGTGCAAAAGCACCACTGTCGGGGCCACAAGTAGCCCCGCCAGGAATTACCCATAGGGCACAGGCTTCGATTCGATGCTGCGCATCTCGGTGCAAGGCACCGCTGTCGGGGCCACAAGTAGCCCCGCCAGGAATCGAACCTGGATCTAAAGTTTAGGAAACTTCTATTCTATCCGTTGAACTACGGGGCTAAAGAAGTGCAAATACACCAAAAAACAAAAAATGAATCAATACCAAATGGGCTGAAAAAGTATACTCTTTATCCACTACCCAATACTGATACCCCAACTGTATGGGTAAAGCCACCAAAAACCAACCTATATAATTGGATAAAGGCGCCACAGGGTTGCTAAATTCCCAATAATCAAACAAGGGTGCCACTGGCTCAATGACAAGGTCAAGTAACACCATCAAAACCGCTCCGGCTATGGCTGCTACTATTTTGCGACCGGAAAAAAACAATGCGGCCATGGAGCCCGTTATAAAACTCAGCATGGCCCAATTGGCACCAATCAACAGAGGGACTCCAAGAACCTTCACGCCTAAGTTTTCACCATAGGCATATTCTCCAAAAACCAATCCATAATTAACGCCCAATATTTCAACCAACATCCCTAACAAAAAAGCCAACAAAGCCGCTCGAGCCACTCCTTTGTCCAAAGCAGGAAGGTTGATAAACAACAATGCTAAGGTGAAAAACAGATTGATGGGCGTGGTTTGTAGAAAAAATTCTCTATTTCCATAAAGGATTCCCAACATGCCACTGATATGAAACAACCAAACAAGCCCCACAGAAATCTGTGCCGTACGGTTGGAAGGGATCAAGAGTTTTATCATCTGTTTTGAACTAAATCAGCAACTATTTTAGCGGAGAGCAAACACAATGGAATTCCACCACCAGGATGTACGCTGCCTCCACAAAAGTAAAGGTTTGAAATTTTATGTGAAAAATTCGGATGTCTCAAAAAGGCTGCCATCCGACTGTTACTAGAAGCTCCATACAAAGCTCCTTTAAAAGAATCCGTTTTTTGAGCAATCAGCGGAGGGGTTAAGATGTATTCCTCTTCAATCAAGGATTCTAAGTCTGTCTTTAAATTCCGCACAAGCTTCTCCAATACTTGCTTACGAAGTTTTGTTACCAAAGCCTCCCAGTCCTGACCGTCATCATGGGGTGCATTGACCATTACAAACCAGTTTTCTTTGCCTTTGGGAGCATCTGCCGTTACGTCTTTGGAAGTAATGTTTACATAGATGGTAGGGTCCTCAGAAAGGGCTTTGTTGGTGAAAATTGCTTCAAACTCCGCCTTATAGTCCTCACTAAAAAAAATGTTATGCAGATCAAGCTCAGGAAAATTCCGAGACATCCCCCAATAAAATATCACTGCCGAACTAGATCTTTCTTGTCCTAGAATGCGTTCCGGTGCCATCTGATCTGAGAGCAGATGACGGTAGGTCGGCACTACGTCCATGTTGGAGACAACCACATCGGCTATGTGTAGTTTTCCATTGACTTCTACCCCATGGGCCACACCATTTGTAACCGCAATACGGTCCACGGATGTATTATACTCAAAAGTTACGCCCTTACGTTTGGCCAAGCCCACCAAGCTGTTGGTGATGTCCACCATGCCTTTGTCGGGAACAAAGGTGCCAAAATGCTGTTCCAAATGCTGAATAAGGGTCATCATCCCAGGTGTTTGATAGGGGTCCGATCCGTTGTAAGTAGCAAAACGATCATAGAACTGCACCAAATGGGGTTCTTTTAACTGTTTATGGTTCACATTGTGTAAGCTTGTTTCAAGCTCATAAGCAAACAATTTGGCAATGCCTCTAAGGGTATCGGTACTTAGATAAGTTTGCCACCTATGAAGAGAACGCTCCAAAAACAAGGCCTTTGTACGGTCGTACTTCATGGCTGCTTTGTCAAGATATTTTTGAAGTCTTTTTTTGGGAACTTTTAACTTGTTTTCAACCTCTGTCAAAAATGCATTTGTGTCGCCATAAGCTTTAAGACTGGTTCCGTCTTCCCAATAATATTGACATCCGACCAACTTGCGCTTGTAATTAAAGTAGTCTCTAGGGTTTTCGCCAGCCAATTCAAACAGTTCGTCTACAAAATGAGGCATGGTAAACAAAGAAGGGCCTAGGTCAAAGCGATACTCGCCCAACGAGAAGGAAGAAAGTTTACCGCCAGCCGAAGGGTTTTTTTCATACACGGTCACCTCATATCCCTTACAAGCCAAACGAATGGCCGTAGCAATTCCCCCAATTCCAGATCCGATTACTATGGCTTTTGAACTCATGAAGTGTGGGTTGTGGAAAGAATTTCAAACCGATTAAACATGTCTTCTTTATACCATTTGCGCTTTTTGGTTTTGCGAACAATGTCTGCATGCGCTTTTTGTTTATAAGCAAAGTTATGAATGGCCTCATTGCTATCCCACACACTGAAAGTAGCTTGTTGTATAAAGGGCCACTCTCCTATTCCTTTATAAAAATGAACTCCCTGTGCGTTTTTAATGGCTTTAGAAGCTTGTGGCACATGACGCCAAAAATCGATGAGTCGACTTGGACGAAGGGTAGCCCGCGTGATCACCCCAATGGGCTTGTCTGCTAAAGGTTTTTGCACCTCAAAAGGTTGGTACCCGCTCCAGTGACCATGGGTGTGTATGGGATGCAAATGATAAGCTACCTGTTCAGAAGAAAGCTCGAAAAACTGCCTGCCTAAACGATGACCGTCAAAAAATCGGTTTTTATCATTCTCATGTTCCCATACCGAAAGCAAAGCATAGGTAGAAAAGTCAGGTCGTAAACTAAACCCAGCACCTGCACCTGTTCCCAACATACGGTAAAACTTCAAACCCTGAACTTGTTGTAGGAGCTTGTGTGCCCGTTGCATTTGGGTAAATGCCCAGAACTTATGGGATTGGTAAGTAAAAAAATGCAAAAAAACCTGCTGTCGCATCAAGCTATAATAAAGTGTATGTTGTCAAAAATATACATATCGAAATACCGTAAAAATAAGTCTATGTTTTGTATTTTGTACAACCAAACACCCAGTCTATGAAAAAAATCGTTGCTTTTGGCGCCAGTTCCTCCTCTAATTCTATCAATAAACAATTTGCCGCCTATACTGCGGCGCAAATCCCTAATGCCGAGGTACATTTATTGGACTTGAATGATTACGAGATGCCTATTTATTCGGAAGATCGCGAGAGGGAAGAAGGGATTCCGTCACAAGCTTATTTATTTAAAGAAAAAATTGTAGATACGGATGGTATTATAATTTCCTTTGCCGAGCATAACAGCTCTTACACTGCGGCTTTTAAAAACATTTATGACTGGATTTCACGAATCGAAAAAATAGTATGGTATAATAAGCCCATGTGGCTCCTCGCAACTTCTAATGGTGCTGGAGGCGCACAGCATGTGTTGAAGGCCGCGCATAGTCGCATGTCGATTGGTAATCCACATGAAATTCCCTCCTTCTCCTTACCTGAATTTTCAAAAAACTTCGAGTCTGAAAAAGGGATCAAAAACAAAGAATTGCAACTAAAATTTAACGCTGCTTTGGAAGTTTTTTCAGAACAGTTATAGCAACATAAAAACCGCCATCACGATCATAATGGCGTTTTCGATAAAGGTAGCTTCTGTCATTGGAAGGTTTAACACCGATCCCAAACATGCACACTGAATTTGATTTTTTGACAACAAAGCCCTCACCACTCCAAAGGTGGTAATGCTCAAAACAAGTACGGTTGCCCACAGAGCGATTGTAAGTTCTATCTGCATCAAAAACATCAGTCCCAAAGCCAATTCTAAAAAGGGATAGAACCATCCATAGATGTGTAGGTGTTTTGCCAAAGGATCATACATTCGAAAAGATTCCTGAAAGCCTTTGAGGTCTAAAAATTTAAAAAAAGAAAATACAATAAAGAAGAGGCCCATAAAGTCAGGCAATGCATTCGAAAGTGTAAAAGCATCTTTGTGAATCAGCAAAGTAGCCCCTACTAGATAACCAAATATCAAAAATAAGGGATAAAGTTGTCGGGCTTTAGATGGAGTGCTAGATACGTCACTTGTAAGAGTATATTTAGCAGGCAGTACCTCCACCACCTGTGCATCCTTGATGTGTTCGTTGCTTTTTAGAGTGGCTGTTCCTCGTTGGTGAGAAACCTCCACTTCAGTCACGCCAGGCAGTGTTTCTAAGGCAGTTTGGACCTGTTGAGCACAACTGCCACATGTCATGCCTTGAATGGAAAATTGTTGAGTCATTTTTTGGGGTTTTTAATAAAATTAAGCATTCATCGGGACATCCACAAGCATCACTTGGGCGCCTTGAAGAACGTTGAGGTCAAAAACAGCTGTGTCCCAAATTCCCATAGCATCTCTACGCTTAAGAACTTGATCACCAATGGTGATTTCACCTTCAATGACCATCACATAAACTCCATTTCCAGGGGATTTTATGGTGTAGCTGTGATTTGTTTGAGCGTCTGCGTCAAGCAAGTGTATCCAAGCGTTTTGATGAATCCATACACCTTGTCCGTCCTGATGGGGTGATAAAATCTGAAAAAAAATGTTTTTTTGGTGAAGAGACCGAATGGGAATTTGATCGTATCGCGGTTCAACATCGCGTTGATTGGGTAAAACCCAAAGCTGAAATAAGTTGATTTCTTTGTCTGGATTTTTATTGTATTCGGAATGATAGACCCCGGTTCCTGCACTCATGACTTGAATATCGCCTTCACGTATGACCGCACTGTTGCCCATGCTGTCTTTGTGTTCCAAATCTCCTTTGAGTGGGAGGGTTATAATCTCCATATTGTCATGAGGGTGTGTGCCGAAGCCCATACCTCCCTGAATGATGTCGTCGTTGAGCACTCGTAACGCTCCAAACTGGATGCGTTCTGGATCAAACCAACCAGCGAAACTAAAACTATGGCGAGCGTTAAGCCAACCATGATTGGCATGGCCACGACTGTCTGAAGTGTGGAGTACGATTTTCATAAGCAACTTTTAAGTCTCCTCAAATGTAAATGAAAAAAGTGTAAGGATATAAAAGTACGGGGTTCTGGCAGGCTTATTTTATGAAAAGCAATTCCCTAAAATAGGATCTTATGAATCTATAAGTTCAGAGACTATTTTTCCTGAAATCAAGGCTGGTGGTACACCAGGGCCCGGAACGGTTAGTTGACCCGTAAAGTAAAGGTTCTCTACTTTTTTACTCTTCATTTTGGGGCGTAGAAAAGCGGTTTGTTGCAACGTGTTGGCCATGCCATAGGCGTTGCCTTTGTAAGAGTTGTAGGCTTCAATAAAATCTTGCACACAAAAAGAGTCCACAAACAAAACATCTTCTTGAATGGATTGGCCAGTGAGTTTTTCCATGCGATCCACCACAATTTTATAATATTTTTCTCGCAGTGCTTGAGTATCTTCTAAACCTGGGGCAATGGGAATCAAAATAAAACAAGCTTCCTTTCCTTTTGGAGCCATGCTTGCGTCTGTTTGAGAGGGCAAATTAACATAAAACAAGGGTTCTTTGGGCCACTCTGCTGTATCGTAAATGCTTTGAGCATGAGCATCAAAATCTACATCAAAAAACAGGTTATGATGAGACAACTTATCAAGTTTTTTGTCTATACCCATATAGAACAAAAGCGATGAAGGTGCAAAGATTTTTTTCTTCCAATAGCCCTCGCTATATACCCGTAACGGAGCTGGAAGCAGGGTTTCGGTGTGGTGATAATCGGCACCGCTAATGACCAAATCGGCTTCGTAGGTCTTTTTTCCTACACGGATTCCAGTAGCTTTTTTCTTGAATGTCAAAATTTGATCTATAGGGTGATCTTTGTAAAAAGTGACACCTAGTTCCTTTGCCAAAGCAACCATGGCGTTTACAATTTGAATCATTCCACCATGAGGGTGCCAAGTGCCCAGACCGAAATCTGCAAAATTCATAAAGTTGTAAAAAGCGGGGGTTTGTTCGGGTTTGGCGCCAAGAAAGAGTACTGGGAATTGGAGTAATGAGCGTAGTTTAGGACTTTTGAAATGCCGCTCCACCTGTTTGCGAACATTGGTCATAAACAAGCCCACTTTTTTGATGGTTTGAGGAGTGATCAACTCCAAGGGGGATTTGCCTGGTTTGTAAACCAGTTCATTGATGGCTACATTGTAGTTATAACCAGCTTGTTTTAAAAAATGCTTGAGCTTAGCTCCTGTTCCAGGCTCTTCAGCCTCAAAACGCGCAGCAATATCATCAACATTGTCTGCGACTGGAAAGACATCGTTGGGGCCAAAAAAAACTTGATACCCTGGGTTTAGGCGGTCTAGTCTATAGTAGTCGGAAACTTTTTTTCCAAAATCGGCAAAAAAACTTTCAAACACATCGGGCATCCAATACCAAGAGGGGCCCATATCGAAAGTAAACCCTTCCTTTTTAAACTGGCGCGCACGTCCACCTAAAGATTCATTTTTTTCAAATACTTCAACGGTGTGCCCTTTCTTTGCCAAATAGCATGCTGCAGAAAGAGAAGAAAATCCGGAGCCTATAATGATGATCTTTTTCATCCATCACAAATTTAGGGTATGTTTTTCAATTCTTAGAGATAATTCCCGTAATTTTATCATTGAAAATCTATGGTATTTCAATGTTGTTTTAAAGATTTACAGTCAAGGTTTTACCATCCTCGCTCAGACTGGTTACATAATCAACCAAAACACCCCCTTCTCCAGGTGTTTTACCGTCATCAGAATAAGTGTTATCGTGACCTCCTTCAGATGCTTGACACTTAAATTGGTTGAGATCACTTTGGTAAGTCCAAGCGGTCTGAACACCTTGGTGGGGGCACTTATTGGTGTAAGCATTGATGTCGTTGTTACTCACCCGTAAAAACAACAAAGGGATCCCTAAACTTTGAGCATTCATCCAACCCCCTTCTTGAGAAAGCTGTGAGAAATTAGAATGGGCTAAGTCAATCGTATAAGTGTTGTTAGAGAAGGTAAAACCATTGTCTTGGGAAGTGCCTCCTCCAGTATTGCCTCCTCCCCCTGGATTGGGAGTGAGATCATCTGTAGTATCAGAACTACAAGCTTCTAAGAAACTGATGCCAAAAAAAGCAAATGCGACCGTAGGGCAAACCTCTTTTAAAAACGACCTTCTGTCCTTCATGTTTTTTATTTTAAATATAACGAAGTTTTTGGAAAGTGTTTTAATTAAAATTTAAATAAATTGCAATCCTATGAAGGTACTACCTATTTGGATTAGTTTTTTAGGGACCTTTTGGGTTTTTTGTCAGGTTAATCCCAATCATGTTGAAATCATTCGTGATGGTTATGGCGTGCCTCACATTTATGGTCAAACAGATGCCGACACGGCCTATGGTCTGGCATGGGCACATGCTGAGGATGATTTTGAAACCATCCAAAAGGCTTATTTGGCAGGTAATGGCTTGTTGAGCAAACATCTGGGGTTAAAAGGTGCTCCCGCTGATTTTTTAACCCAAATGATTGAATCACATAAAATAGTTGAAGAAGGATTCGAAAAATTGAGTTCAGACTTTGTAAATGTACTGAAGGGCTATGCTCAAGGGCTGAATGCCTTTGCTGCAAAACGACCAGAAGAGGTTTTGGTGAAAGATTTATTCCCCATCACTCCCAAAAAAATATTGGCTTATTCACAGTTGCAGTTGTTTGTTTCAAATCAGGCTGATGAACTTATCGGTGCGATTGTGGCAAATAAAGTCCCTGTGAATAAACCTTCTATTGAAAATGATACGCATGGTTCTAATTTAATCGCATTGAGTAGCGTAAAAACTGGTTTGGATGAAACGTATCTAGCCATCAACACCCATCAACCTTTAGAAGGCCCCACTTCTTGGTATGAAGCACACTTGGTAAGCGAAGAAGGCACCAATATTATTGGGGCTACGTTTCCTGGCGCACCCTGTATTTTGACAGGAGCCAACCAATTTATTGGATGGACACACACAGTAAATTATCCTGACAAAGCTGATATATATGCTCTTGAAATGCACCCAAAAAAAAAGAATGTGTATTTGGTTGATGACAAAGAATACCATCTAGAAAAAAAGAAAGCGAAGCTATATCTGAATTTTTTGGGCATGTATATCCCCATCGCTAAGAAGTTTTATACGAGCATCTATGGCCCTACCCTAAAAAACAAGAAAGGTGTTTTTTCTGTTCGTACCCCAAGCACGACCAACGTAGACGCATTAGAGCAATGGTGGATGATGAACAAAGCCTCTTGTTTTAGCGACTTTTACAGCATTTTAGAAAAAAATGCCATTCCAGGGTATAATATTGGATATGCCGACAGAAATGACACCATTTTTTATATCTCAAATGGTAAAATTCCAAAACGGTCTCCCGACTATCAGTGGAGCAAAGTAGTGCCTGGAAATACGTTGAAGACTTTATGGAATACATATTATACGACAACAGACTTGCCTCAGGTGATTGCGCCTAAAGCAGGTTTTGTGTACAATGCCAACCACACTCCTTTTAAGTCTACAGATTCCTTAGAAAATCCCAAAGAAGATGATTTTGAAGCCGCCATGGGGTACGAAAAATATGACAACAACCGAAGCACGCGTCTTCTTGAGCTTTTGACGGCAAATGACACTTTAAACTATGAAGCGTTTAAGGCTGTCAAATACGATCGAAAACTGCCTACTCCTTTGAAATACAATTTTCTCAATATAGACGCTTTGTTTGAAATGAACCCAAATGATTACCCTGAGGTTAAAGAAATTTTGGTGCGTATTCAACTTTGGGATCGACTGGCTGATGCGAACTCTTTTGGAGCAGGAGCTTATGCGATCTTTTATTATCATTTAAGAGAATATTACTATAAATTGGGACCTTCAAAAACATTCAATCCGTTGTTGATTTATACATGCTTAAAAAAAACAAAGGCTTATATGCTGAAACACTTTAAAACAACAAATGTGCGTTTAGGAGATTTTCAAAAGCTTGTGCGTGGAGAAACCGAATTGCCTATTTATGGGCTTCCCGATGTGGTGACAGCCATGCGCGGAGAGCCCTATAAAAAAGGCATAATTAAAATTACGCACGGAGAGTCCTATATAGGCCTGGTCCGTTTTACCCCCGAAGAGACTTATTACGAGTCTGTCATCTCTTATGGCAATAGTGAACGTCCAGATTCGCCCCACTATGATGACCAAATGGGATTGTATCAAAACTTTCAAACCAAACCCATGTATTTTGATAAAGAGTCTGTTTTAAAGACAGCTCAAAAAATATACCACCCAAAATAACATGAGAAAATCATCGAAACTTTACAGCATTTTGTTTCTAAAATGTCCTAAGTGTCATAAAGGGGATTTGTTGGTGCAGCATCCCTACAAATTAAGCGCTATGAACAAGGTCAATGACCATTGTGCGGTTTGTGGTCAAAAATTTAAACTCGAACCCAGTTTCTTCTATGGTTCCATGTATGTGTCTTATGCAATTGGTGTTGCCGTGGCTGTGACTGTATTTGTTCTAGGGCTGTTGTTGGGACTTAAAGACATGTTACAATATTTTTTTGCGATCTCTCTCGTTTTGTTCCTATTGATGCCTTACATAGGGGCGTTGTCCAAATCAATTTGGGCGCATTTTTTTATTGACCACGATCCAAAATTCAAAAGTTAGGTTGATCTAAGAGAGTGGTTTTTTAACTGAGTAATTAAACAAATAAACTTTATGGGTTCAGTAAAAATTCTTTAATTTGCGATACAAAAATATAGACCCTATGATTGTTGAACAGATCTACACCGGATGCTTGGCTCAAGGCGCCTATTATATTGAAAGCCAAGGAGAAGCGGCTATCATTGACCCTTTGCGAGAGGTAACCCCTTATTTAGAAAAAGCAAAAAAAAATGGGGCTCGCATAAAATATGTATTTGAAACTCATTTTCATGCAGACTTTGTGAGTGGCCACCTTACGTTGTCCAAACATAGTAAGGCTCCAATAGTATTTGGCTCTAATGCAAACCCGAGCTTTGAAGCCATCATAGCAGAAGACGGACAAGTATTCTCGATTGGAGATTTGTCATTGATCGTGATGCATACGCCCGGTCACACCATGGAAAGTACAACATACCTCTTAAGAGATCCTCAAGGAAATGATCATGCAATTTTTACGGGAGACACCCTCTTTTTAGGGGACGTAGGTCGGCCAGATTTGGCTCAAAAAGCGGCTCATATGACACAAGAACAATTGGCTGAAACTTTATTCGACAGTTTACGCACAAAGATTATGCCTTTATCAGATGATGTGATTGTGTATCCTGCCCACGGAGCTGGCTCGGCTTGTGGTAAAAATATGATGAAGGAAACTGTAGACACTCTTGGCAATCAGAAGCAAATGAATTATGCATTGCGTGCTGATATGACCAAAGAAGAGTTTGTTGAGGAAGTGTTAGATGGTTTAGCACCCCCTCCACAATATTTTCCAGCCAACGTAAAAATGAATAAACACGGATATTCTGATATTGAAAACATACTAGAAAAAGGCACTCAGGCATTGAGCCCAAATGCTTTCGAACTCGCTGTAAACGAAACAGGAGCCATCGTACTGGACGTACGTAGCCCTGAAGAGTTCGCAAAAGGACACGTACCCAGAAGCATTTTTATTGGTTTAGACGGTAGCTTTGCGCCTTGGGTGGGCTCGCTGATTGCCGATACCGAACATCCGATTTTCTTTGTAGCTCCTGAGGGCAGAGAAAAAGAAACCATCACACGTTTATCTCGAGTTGGATTTGACAATACTTTGGGGTATTTAAAGGCTGGAATCGCGTCTTGGAAAGCTACAGGCAAAGAAGTTGATTCAGTTCCTTCTTTAAATGCACAGTATTTAAAAGAACTGGCTGAGAAAAATGAAGTCTCCATTTTTGATGTAAGAAAAGATGGGGAGCATACATCTGAACATATTCCAGGTGCTTATCATGCTTCTTTGGAGTTCCTTAATGATCACTTAAGCGCATTTGCTGGAAAAGAATCGTTCTATGTACACTGTGCGGGCGGCTATCGAAGCATGATTGCCCTATCTATTCTTAAAAGTCGTGGAATCCACAACGGCATCAATGTCATTGGAGGAATGAAAGCCATTAAAGAGGCAGGCATCACTCTGTCCGACTATATCTGCCCTTCAACGCTTTAGTTGGGAAGTGCGGGTTAGATTGTTCGATTTAACTTATTGCCAATATAACTCTTCAGCATCCCTAAATAGGTTAGGTTTGTTTTAGAATCAACAATCTTTAGGGTGCGCTTTCGGACATCTACTGTTGCGGTTTTTATCTTTTTCATAATTGTTTAGCCTTTTGGTTATAAATTTAAACAATTTATTTCATGAATTTTGTTTTTTTCTAAAAAGAATTTCTGTAATATTAAAAAACTAAACTTCTGATGAAAAAACTTCTTGTATTTTCTGTTTTAAGCGTTTTGCTTATCTCATGTCAAAAAGATGAAATCGACCTTTCTGAAGTCGGCTTAAACAAAGTTTCTTTTGAAAAAGCGCTCAATCCCAGCTTAGACAATGACATTACAATGAGTTTTGATGGCGCCTCTACTTTTACAGCCAAGGTGTCAAAAGAGGCTGATATTAATAATCTAGTTGCAACGTTTGAATACGATGGCAGTTCCATTGAAATCGATGGTTTACCCTACAACGATGAACTCTCATCTAACGACTTTGCAAAGGAGGTTGTCGTTTCGGTTTTTAATGACGTTCAGAGTGCAAGTAAAGATTATAACATTCGAGTTGCATATCATACAGGCCTTCCCATCCTTTACATAGACACCTATGGACAAGAGATTACTTCAAATGAATCCTACATCCCTGCAGAAGTTAACATCTATGGGGGGCTGGATATGGAAGATTTGGAACTGACCAATGTCCAGATAAGGGGTAGAGGAAATTCATCTTGGATCAGTAACGGAGAGGAAGTTCCAAAAAAACCCTATCAAATTAAGTTTATTGAAAGAACCGAAGTATTGGGTATGCCAGCAGACAGACGATGGGTTTTACTCGCTGAGTTTTGGGATCGAACCATGATTAGAAACAAGATCTCTTATGACATGGGAGTGATGAGTAGGTTTGACTATTCTCCTACGGGTGAATTTATTGAAGTGATTTATAATGGCAACCCCTTAGGAACTTATTTGCTCGCTCAAAAAGTTGAAGAGTCCACAAACAGAGTCAACATTGGAGATGAGGGTTTTTTGGTGGAGATGGACCAACGGGGAAGAATTGATGACGACGATGTGTATTTTGAACCTCCAATTTTTAGAGATAAAATGCAAAAGTTTTTTTGGACAGATACCGTCTTTAATATCAAAGAACCCAATGTTCAGTGGGGTAGCCAACAACAGCTTTATATAGAAAATCACATCAATATGTTCGAATCTGTATTGTTTGGGTCAAATTTTTCGGACCCCAATACTGGATACCGCACCTACATTGATGTGCCTAGTTTTGTGGATTGGTATTTGATTAATGAAATTGGCAAGTCTGTAGATGCCTATGGATACGCAAGTGTATTTTTTCATTACGAACCTGGGGGTAAAATCAAAATGGGCCCCATTTGGGATTTTGATCTTTCCTATGGCAATGCAGACTACAATCAAAACTCCTTTAACCCTCAAGGAAACTGGGTAAGCGAACACCCTTGGTTCGATCGACTGTTACAAGATTCTTACTTCAGAGATAAGGTTCGCGAACGATTTTCCTTCTATTTCAACAACAAGGAACTTTTCTTGGAAAAAATAGACGGTTATGCACAGCAGATTGATGCATCACAAAAGGAAAACTATATGCTATGGGAAACATTGGGACAAGAGATGTGGAACAATAAAAATGTCTATGACAGCTATGAGGAAGAGTTAAATTATCTTAAAAACTGGCTCGACACTCGAATGAACTGGATGAACGGATCTTTTAATTAGACTTTTTCAAGGATAGCCCGTAACTTAAGCTCAAAATATGGTATTGAAGCGGATTTGTCTTGTTTACTGATTCCTCGAAGAGATATTTGATTACAAGATTGCGTTTGTTTTTTAAATTCACTCGAGTGCCAAATGATGCTCTAAACTTATTGTACGAATCTTGAGGATCGAACCGATCTTGCATAAAAAATTCAACTGCAAAACGTGGGTCTAACTTCCAATTTCGAATGTTGTATTTGAAGCCTAATTTTGTTCTCCAATAGCTGTTATTTTTCTTAGATGAAGAATCATTTATTTCCCTTTTGGTTTGATGTTGTATACGTGCATTAAAATCCCATCTTTTAACAGCCATTTTACCTAGCACATAAGCAGAATATCGATGAAAGTTTTCATGACCTTGATTTTTGCCCACATCGTCGTAGCTGTCGATGTTTCTATAACCAAGTCCAAGCTCTAGTGATTTGAATGGTTCATAAATAGTTTGCAATTCCAAAAAAGCTTGACTGTAGGTGTTCCCGAATGATTTAAGTCTCAATTGTGCTTCTGCAGCAAATGTTACTGTTTTTGAAAAAGGATAGGCTACTTTCAAACCATTCCAACTTTCTAATTTTTCAGCATCATAAGAGTTGTCATTTTGTTGAGCATAAAGAGTTCCACAAGACAGAACCCCTAGTAAGAACATTATTAAGTATCTGTTTTTCATTTTTGAGAGATCTATTTTTTTAGATATATGGTAATTTCCATACTATCGCTTAAAAGGTTGATTTTTTTTGTTTTGTAGTCAACAATTTTTTTGCCAGATCTATTTTCTAACTCTTGAATCATTTCCGAGCGATTCCAGCGAGTCACTTCTTCAATATTGGACAAAACGATTGTAAAGGATTGAAGCGCTTCTTCTTGGTTTTTTTGAAGATAGGATTCAAGCAGCCATACCATTAGAAGAACTACTGAATTGGCAAGAAACAATTCGGCATAACTTACTTTTTTGTTGGCCAAAGCGTTGATGACTGCTATGCCGATCGTCGTAAACAAATAAGCCATTTCTTTGATAGGTATGGTCCCAGTGCGAAAACGCATGATGGCAAAAATGGCAAACAACCCCAAAGCAAATCCCAATTCTAGTTTGACACTACTGAGCAAAAAGCACAACAGAAAAGTAATTAATGCAATTGTATTATACCCAAAAAAGAAAGAAATCGTTCCATTTCGTTTTAAATATACTTTCTTGGTCAGGATATAAACCACCAAACTGTTAAGTGCTAGTCTTAATAGTAATTCAAAAAAATCTCCCGTGTTAATTATTTTAATACCTAAAAAACGTAAACTCTCTTCAAATTCCATGTGGTAATTGTTTATTGTTTGTTCTCAAAAATGAGCTTTATTTTTTTCTGTATTCATGTTTTACCCAGTCAACTTCCATTACCCACTCACCCGTCATAGGGCTGTCGGTGATTTTAGCAAAGTTTAGAATTGCAAACATAGGTTCGGGATATTTATTACCTTCTCCTTGATTTCTATACACTTCTTCTCCATCAAGGCGGTAAACCAAGTCGTCCGCTTCCCACTCTACAGAATATTCATGAAATTGATCTAGGGTTGCAGGGAGGTCTGTTCGAAGCGTTCTCCAATCGCCTTTATCGCACTCCCCTAAGTTTTTAATGGCTCCAGCCGTATAATGATCACTTCCATAATCGCCATGGTGTTCAAATATATCAATCTCTCCAGATCCAGTTAATGGCCAACATATATTTTCATCGGGTTCTTGTACAGGGGACTCATTGTTTTGAGCGCCCAATATCCACCAAGCTGGGAACATACTCTTTGTGCCATTTCCGTAGAGTCGCAACCTAGCGGTCCACTTGCCTTTTATAAACTCCTTTCTGTTTTTGGAGGCAATTCTCCCGGCAACATACTCGGTGTCTGGGTGTTGATTGCCATGCTTGTCCATATTGTCACAGCTTATCTTTTCTCCAACATTGACAACTTTGATTTTCAAAGTGCCGTCACTCACTTCTCGAGTTCCATATTGACCATCTGGAACATAACACTGTTTTTCATCGTTGACCCAAATTCGTTGGTCTTGCCAGTTGTCAGTGTTAAATGTGTTAAAGTCATCAAAAAAATCTACTTCCCATTGAGGGGCTGAGGGTAAAGAATCGGGGGTCTCTTGATTCGATTTCATATATAGTGTCGTTGCAATTAGAACAGCCA
This sequence comes from Flavobacteriaceae bacterium, assembly GCA_016780065.1. Classification (GTDB taxonomy): domain Bacteria; phylum Bacteroidota; class Bacteroidia; order Flavobacteriales; family Flavobacteriaceae; genus UBA724. Next base: position 4,022 of record JADHML010000004.1, on the reverse strand, counting down.
GAATGGTAATCCCAAAGAAAGTTTTGTTGTTTTTCATTCTTAAGTAAAAAGTTTGGTTCTATTGTGCAAATTGCAAAAATCTTCCCAAATTTAATTAAAAATAAAATGGAAAATCTTATTCTGCCTTTTAATCCTTTTGGCTTGTCGTTATTGTCTTTTGGGCTTGTCGAAAATTGTCAATTGCGACAAAATAGTTGGGGTCTTCTAATACATTGACTTCACAAATTTTTTCTGCTTTTTTTATCAATTTTGTACAATCCGATGATAGGTGTCGAAGATGAATGTTCTTACCATTTTTCAAATACCTTTCTGCTAACTTATTGATGCATTCAATGGCAGATTGATCCATGATTCTTGACTCTTTAAAGTCGATTATAACCTCTTCGGGGTCGTTTTTAACATCAAATTTGCTGTTAAATAGTTCAATACACCCGAAAAACAAAGGACCATAAATCTGGTAGTGTTTGACGCCATATTCGTCTGTCTTTTTCCGAGCCCGAATGCGTTTTGCATTTTCCCAAGAGAAAACCAAAGATGAAATGATAACTCCTGCTAATACGGCGATTGCTAAGTCAAAAATGACCGTCAGCGAAGTTACAAGCACGATAACAAACAAGTCTGAAAAAGGCACTTTGTTCCAAATTTTAAACGTACTCCAAGCAAATGTGCCAAAGACCACCATAAACATGACCCCTACCAAAGCAGCTATGGGAATCTGTTCTATGTAGCTAGATCCAAACAATATAAACAATAACAACGCGAGAGCTGCGGTAACCCCTGATAAACGGCCTCTTCCTCCCGATTTGATGTTGATAATGCTCTGCCCAATCATAGCACAGCCTCCCATACCACCGAAGAATCCATTGGTGATGTTGGCGGCCCCTTGTGCAACGCACTCGCGATTGCCACTCCCATGGGAGTCCGTCAGCTCATCAATAAGATTTAATGTCATCAGGGATTCAATGAGCCCAATAGCGGCTAAAATGATCGCATAGGGCGCTATAAAAACTAGTGTTTCTAACGAAAAAGCGATAAGTGGCACCTGGAATGTTGGCAAACCAGCCTGGATGCCATCCCCACCATTGGCCTGAATAAAGGATCGGACAGTCTCTGTTTCCATATTGCCGAAGATGACCAATAAAGAGACTGCTAAAATAGCGCTGAGTGCCGCTGGAATTTTTTTGGTAATCAAGGGCAAAACAAACATGATGGTCATAGTCAAAGCCACCAAGCCTATCATAATGTAAAGTTCGCTTCCTACAAGCCAAGAACCTTGTTTTTTAAACATCCCTAATTGGGAAAGAAAAATGACAATTGCAAGCCCGTTGACGAAACCCATCATCACTGAACGGGGGATCATTCTGACAAATTTACCCAGACGCAAAAAGCCTGCGCTCATTTGAATCAAGCCTGTTAACAATAGGGTGGCAAAAAGATATTGAAGTCCTGACGCATCGCTTCCGCCAAGTTCGTTGCCCTCGCGAACAAGATGAACCATAACAACTGCCATAGCGCCCGTGGCACCCGAAATCATCCCTGGTCGACCTCCAAAAATAGACGTAATCAGACCCATCATAAAAGCGCCGTAAAGACCTACGATAGGAGAAATCCCTGCAACAAATGCAAAGGCAACCGCCTCAGGAACCAAGGCCAAGGCAACTGTAATCCCAGATAAAAGATCGTTTCTAAAATTAGCGCGTACCGATTTATCAATAAAATGAAATGCTTTCAAACCCCTTTTTTTAAAACAAGTGGCAAAAGTAACCCAATTCTAAAGACTTCAGCGATTTATTTAATCACTAACCATTTTAAAAAAAATAATGAGCCTATTTTTTGAGTTCAGGTTTCATGTTTTGAGGCACTAATGGATTCATAAACCAAAACCAAAGAGGAGACATCAAGCTCAACAGAATGGAAGCCGGATAACCCAGTGGAAGATGCGGGCTTTTTTCATGGCTATCAAGTATTTGATATTTTTTGGAGGCCTTGAAGTGATGATCGCTATGACGGGTAAGTTCATAGAGTACTATTCTACCAATGTTGTGATTAGAATTCCAAGAATGATGGGGTTGTACTCGTTCATACCTTCCTGAGGTTGTTTTAAATCTCCTCAGTCCATAATGCTCTATATAGTTGATGCATTCCAAAAACAAAAATGATATGACGCCAACCAATAGAGCAAACATCATCACTTTTGGAGAAAACCAAAGCAAGATACCTGCTAAATAAAGAGGTTGTATGAGGTGATAGAACAGCATGTCGTTTTTCCAAGAAAAGAAGGGCTGGTTTTGGTTTTTGAGAAGTTCGAATTGCTTCTTCCATGCATCCACATACTGTTTGCTGACCGATCTTATCCAAAAAGCATAAACAGATTGATTGTATCTAGCGGTTGCGCCGTCTTCAATAGTGGCTACCTTAAAATGATGTCCAAAATTATGTTCTATGTAAAAATGCATGTACAAGCATGGCATATATAGTGTTTTACTCATCAGGCGTTCGACCAAGCTTTTTCGATGTCCTAGCTCGTGAGCAACATTGATGCCATTGGTCGCTAATAAAATCCCGGTTGAAAGCGACAAACCGATATACTCTGTGGTTGTGTAATCTGTGGTTAATATTTTTGAAAAAACCACATAGAGAAGACAAAATACTATGGGTAAGTTTAGATAAAGCATCCAATCAAAGATTTTATTGGCTGCTTTTTGTTGAATTTTTTCTGGATTCAAATTGGTGGTGGTTTTCCCTGTAATCAAATCAAGGATAGGCAATATCACAAAGGCATAAAATACGGCCGTATAGGTTCCTAAACCAAAGGATTCAAAGGATATATAAGCTGATAGTGGCACAGTATAAGCCAAGAGGTATTTCAAGTCTCTCATTACGTAAAGGTATAAAAATCAGCTAAATAGAAAATAAATTGTAAAAAAAACGGCTCCTTGGGAGCCGTTTACAATTGTGGAAGAAAATTATTTTTTTTCTTCGCGAACCAAGGCATGTGCATGACCTTGATTGAGTGCAAGTGCTAACATAATTTCATTGCTCATAATTATATAATTTAAAGCATTAAACTTATGTAACGATTGTTCCGGGTGCGTTCTCTCCACCCGCGACTCTATTGTTAGACCCAGTCCACACGGGTCAAGATGCGAAATAAGTGTTTTCGCTCATTTATTTTACTAAGTTAATAAAATATTATTAAATAACTAATGATATAAAAACAAATTGTGTGTTTCACTTTGTTTAATTGTGAAATCAACAATATGAGAATTCATTTTAATTTCCTGCAAATGGAGTGCCTAAAATTCCAACGGCAAGCTCAGCCCAAACCAATAGAAAAGTTAATATCAAAAGGCCCACAAAAACTTGTTTTTTCCGAGGGGTTTGGATTTTTTCCCTTGCCCATTGAATCCCAGAGCCAAGACCAAATAACAAAATTCCCATAACCGCAAAGTCTAACAAAGACCACTCGATGCTGTCAGTAAGCTGCATACCGATAAAAGGGATCAACAAAAAAGACAAACAAATTGCGAAGATGTATGGATTTTTTTTGAGCATCTTTCCTGTTTATTCTAAATGTAATAAATATGATGAAGATATATGGGTTTAGTCCTACAATGATTATTCCGTTGTAAAGGTCTGTATCTGCGAAAAACTACTGTTGGAACCATCAGAAGTGAACACCCTCCAATAGTATTTTGTGGATCCATCAAGTGCCACGCTTACAGATTGATCATTTAAATCAGACCATACACTACTAGGTGTTTGTTTGCCGTCTATGTCATCAACATATAAAGTGTATGTCAATTCGTCGTTGGCGTCTGGATCAGCGCCTTCCCATGAAAAATCAACTTCACCATTACTGTTTCTAGCAATTCGAGCGTCTCGCTCTGGGCTTAGCAGGGCGGCAGGAAAAGGCACATGGTTTGATGTTCCTGGGCCTGCCAAATAAAACTTCCATGTATCACTTGTAGCAGTTTTGGTGGTCTGTGTGTTTTTAGACTCTATGACCCATGAATAAGCCG